>JAKSMF010000012.1 GCA_024400775.1 Bacteroidales bacterium
CGCTTACGCTCTGATTTTCTGGATTCAGAATATCGGTTTGTGGCTCTTCCCGCTTTTGATTGGCAATGTTTTGGAATCAACCAATGCCAACAATGCAGCTGTTATTGCCGCAAAACAGCAGATTGAAGCTGGCGCAGAAGGCGTTTTCGTGCCTTACGACTATAAATGGCCCCTCGTCATGTTGGCTTGCCTGGGTATCGCCGCACTGCTCATCGGCGTCTATCTTAAGGCTGTTGACAAGAAGAAAGGTCTTGGTTTGGAAGAACCGAACATCAAGCCCGCTATTGAAGAAAAGGCTGAATAGTCTTTATTTTTGATACTAAAAAAGAAGTTAAGGAACAAAGGTTGGAATTTTCAATGTTTGTTCCTTACTTTTTACTTACTGATATGTACGAAACCATTCCCATTATCACTTTGCCGAACGGCATTCGCGTCATCCACAAGGAGGTCGCCTCACCGATTTCGCACTTCGGCGTCATCATCAACGCCGGCACGCGCGACGAAGCCGACAGTCAGATCGGGCTCGCTCATTTTGTGGAACACACTCTTTTCAAAGGCACCAGGCACCGTACCGGCTATCAGGTGACGCGCCGCATGGAAGATGCCGGCGGCGACCTCAACGCCTGCACCGCCAAAGAAGAAACCTGCTTCCACGCCTCCTTCCCTTCCGCCGACTACCCGCGCGCCATCGAACTGCTCGCCGACATCCTCTTCGATGCCACCTTTCCCGAAAAGGAAATTGCAAAGGAAAAAGATGTCGTCTTGGAGGAAATCAACTACTACCGCGATACTCCGTCGGAACTCATTTTCGATGAAATCGAGGAGGTCGCCTTCGCCGGTCATCCGCTGGGACGCAACATCTTGGGCGACAAAAAGTCGCTCCGCCGCCTGCGCCGTGACGATATTCTGGATTTCGTACGCCGCAACTACACCGCCGACAACATCGTTCTATCTTCCGTCGGCAATCTTTCCACCAACACTATTATTAAATATTGTAACAAGTATTTCAACCGACCGATTGCCGCACGCTGCGAACGTCAGCGGCAACCTTTTTTGACCTATACGCCGACCACCCTGCACAAGCACAAAAACACTTCGCAGGCACACGTGATGCTTTGCAACACCGCTTTCTCCTTTCAGGAAAAAGAGCGCGTTCCCTTTACTTTGCTCGCCAATCTGCTGGGCGGTCAGGCCATGAGTGCTCGTCTCAACGTCGCCATTCGCGAAAAGCGCGGACTGGCTTATTCGGTCGAAGCCAACTACTCCCCATTTACCGACAGTGGTCTTTTTTCTGTTTATGTTGGATGTGAAAAAGAGATGATTGAAAAGAGTATCGCATTGGTATATAAGGAATTAGATAAAATGGCCAATCAGAAATTAGGAACCCTTCAACTGCATACCGCCAAAAAACAGTTTATCGGACAGCTGGCCGTCACCAACGAAGCCAAGTTGAACGAAATGCTTTCTATCGGGCGTAGCGCACTGTTTTTCAATGAAGTAGAAACTACGGAAAGCTCTTTCCAAAAGGTGGAGGCCATTACCGCCGACGAGGTGATGGAGGCCGCACACCGCATATTCGTCCCCGAACAATTTTCCACCCTGATTTATTCAGGAAGATAAAATCAACCACTATGAAGAAAATTGCCATTTATTTTGTCGTTGCCCTAATGGCTGTCGCTGCTGTCGGCTGCAAAAACAAAGCCGCCAAAGAAGAAAAAGCGCAGATGACCGATTCCCAAAAGTTGGCGTTGGTCAAGGAATTTAGCGAAAAAGCACTGAAAACCGTCATGGACGGCGATCCTTCGTTTTTGAATAATTCGGTCGATACCCTGGCGCTGAAGGAACTGGTGTCGCGCAAAAGTTCCGCCCTCGACATCGGCGCCGGCATGGAAATCTTTAACGGCAACTGCCGATACGGTGACTACATGCTCGACATCGTCAACGCCGGCGGCAATTTCCGCTTCGACACCTGTTACGTCAAAGACAAGCATTATCACCTGGTGTTGCGCACCTACGATGAAGACGGCAGTCTGCAATTCGACGACCTTCAGCTCAATTTCAAAAACGGGAAGGTCGTTATTGAAGATGCCTTCATCTATTCGCTGACCGCCAATCTTTCCGACAAAATCGCTTCCGAAACCACGCTGAACGTCTTTATGACCATCGAAAATCCGACGGAAGCCGCAAAGAATATGATTACCGTTTCCGCTCTCTGCCAACATCAGGATTATGCTCAGATGTTTCAGCTGCTGAATGAACAAAAGACCCAGTTGCAGGAGTTTACCGACTACTACAAATTCTATCCGATCGGGCTGTACGAATGTTCGAAGAATTTCGTTGCCGATTTGGAAAAACTGCGTGATGAAAATGTCGATGAACGCTTTATTCTTTATCACAAGCTGTGTTACTACATCGGTCAGGCGGATGTGGATGCCACATATTCTACGATTGTGGAATTGATGAATTACACTGGCGATGACCCGATTTACTGGGTGCTTTACGCGCAGGCTCTTACCGCCGCCAAAAATTATCGAGACGCGCTCATCGCCTACAACACCGCCAAACAGGGAATGGACTACATCTGGGACATTTGGGTTGGCGAATTGCAGTGCTACGCACGTTTGGGCGACAAGGAAACCTTCGACAACTGCCTCGGCGCCGGCAAAAATCTGTACGGCATGAAGGATGAAGAACTCGCGGAATTGGCCGCCAAAATCGTACGTTAGTTTTTACAAAAAGAAATATTATGTTTGAAATAAATACTTTAAAAGCATTAGTATCAAACTATACACCAACTCCCATCGCAAAAACCGAGCCGATTGCGCAGTCGGGTTCGCACCGCGTTTATACCCGCATCTTTTTAGCTGACGGCACAACGCTGATGGGAGCCTATAATGACGACCTGAAGGAAAACGAGGCCTTCTTTTCTTTTACCGATTTTTTCTTGAAAGAAAAGATAAACGTTCCTAAAATACTGATTATCAGTAAAAATAGAGAATATTACTTGTTGGAGGATTTGGGCGACGAACTGTTGCTGAATTACCTCAACCGCCGCAAAAAAGAGTTGAATATTACCACCACGCCGCCTGATGCATTTGAATATTTTAAGGAGGCATTACGTCAGCTGGTGCGTTTTCAACTTGCTGGTCATCACGGATTTGACTTTTCACGCTGTTATCCGTGCGATGAATTTGGCGCGCAGGCGATGCAGTGGGACCTCAACTACTTCAAATATTTCTTCCTCAAACTTACTTACATTCCTTTTGACGAACAGGCGCTCGAAGCTGATTTTCAGTCACTTATTCGTTATTTACTCGAAACGCGACACGACTACTTTATGTTCCGTGATTTCCAGTCAAGAAATATCATGATTCATGATGATCAGTTGTATTTTATTGATTATCAGGGTGGAAGAAAAGGAGCTTTGCAGTATGACGTTTCATCATTGCTGTTTCAGGCGAAAGCCGGGCTTTCTACGGAAGAAAGAGAACGTCTTTTGGATTTTTATTTAGATGAATTATCTAAATATCAGCAAGTTGACAAAAACGAATTTCGCAAACACTATTATGGTTACGTGCTGATTCGTGTGTTGCAGACGTTGGGGGCCTACGGTTATCGTGGTTATTATGAAAGAAAGTCGCACTTCTTGCAAAGCATTCCGCCGGCGGTGCAGAATCTGCGTTATTTGTTGGAAGCCGACAAAATCGCGTTGGCGGTTCCGGAGTTGAAGAACGTGATTCGCGAAATCACCCATCGTGAATGGGAAAAGAAGGCGGCCGACGACGGCGTACTGACGGTCGTTGTCAGCAGTTTTTCGTACAAAAAAGGTATTCCGGAAGATGAGTCGAGTAACGGCGGCGGCTTTGTCTTCGACTGTCGTGCGCTGCCCAACCCCGGTCGTGAGGCCCGGTACAAGCGCAGCACCGGCCGCGACCGCGACGTAATCGAGTATCTGGAACACTATGAGGAGGTGGAGCGTTTCAAGCAGCATGTTTTCGCCATCGTCGATATGAGCGTTGATAACTATCTGGAGCGTCGTTTCACGCATCTGTGTGCCAACTTCGGCTGCACCGGCGGACAGCATCGCTCCGTTTATTTCGCCCAGCAGACCGCCGACCACCTTCGTGCGAAATACCCCAACGTGAATGTCGTACTCCGTCACCGAGAACAAGAACAATGATTGTGGCAAACACCATACGTGTTCTGCCAAAATTTGGTTATATATCAATATCTATTTTTATGGAAAGAATTACACCTGAAATGATTACAGAATTAAAGCCGAACGAAATCTTTGTGTTTGGCAGTAATTTGGCCGGACTGCACGGCGGTGGTGCTGCGCGTACTGCAATGAACAAATTTGGCGCTGTCTGGGGACAAGGCGTCGGCTTGCAGGGACAGAGTTATGCGATCCCGACCATGCACGGCGGCGTACATCGCATTCAACCTTACGTTGACGAGTTCATCATTTTTGCTGAGGAACATCCCGAAATGAATTTTCTGGTCACGCGTATCGGCTGTGGCATCGCAGGCTTTAAAGATGAGGAAATCGCTCCGCTGTTTGTGCGCGCCCGCGAGCTCGAAAACGTCTGGCTGCCGAAGAGTTTTTGGAAATAACGATTCCCGCAGGTGATTTTTGTAAAATAAAAAAGGTGGCCTTTTCAAGGTCACCTTTTGTGTTGGGCGTGAAGGACTCGAACCTTCAATGACAGGACCAGAATCTGTAGTGTTGCCATTACACCAACGCCCAATGTGGTCGCTTTTAACAGCCCGCAAAAATACAACTTTTTTTTATAGTTGTGTGAATTATTTTATTTTTTTTATAAATAATTGATTTTTAATATATTAAATTAAAAAATACTGTTGTTTGCGGGAGTTGGACAAATGTGTTTCTAATCTTTACTTATGATATTTTTGTACTTTTGCACCGGAAAATAACGCAAAATGGAAATCGAACTCGAAATCGTCAATTTAGATAAACCACAAACCCAAGGTGAGGCGTTCAGTTTGGTGTTGCAGGAAAAGGGCGGCAACCGCTTCGTGCCAGTCGTTATCGGACTGAACGAAGCCCGCGCGTTGCTGATGGCCGCCAACAGCGTGGAACTTCCGCGCCCGCTGACCCACGACCTGATTCTGCAGGCCGTAGAGGAATTGGGCGGCCAAGTGGTGAAAGTGTGCATCGTTGGACATAAGGCCGGTATCTATTTTACTGAAATCACAATTCAGCGAAATGGAGAATCCTACTACCTTGACTCCCGTTTGTCGGATGCCGCCGTCATCGCTTTTAAATGTGGCCTGCCCATCCTGATTGAGGCCTCTTTGTTTGATGAAATTTCATATTCCACTAATAATAAACGTAATACGGAGGATGAAGAAGCCTTCGCTAAATATTTTCAGGGCGCTACGCAAAATGATGATGACGAAATGGCCTCTCTCTATTACGAATGTCTCAACGGTACAAAAGTGCCGATGAATCTGTCTAAAGCGACCGACAAGCAGTTGCAGATTTTGCTGGAGGATGCGTTGGAGCGTGAAAATTATGAGTTGGCGGCTGAAATTGATAAAGAAGTAAAATCGCGTCAGGAAAATGGAAAATAACGGAGTTAGCCACGAAGGTGTCGTGCAGTCAATTAACGGCTCGAAGGTGATGGTCCGGATGACGGTGAGTTCCGCGTGCGCCGGCTGCCATGCGAAGTCGATATGCGGTGTTGCTGACAGCCGTGATAAGGTTGTCGAAACGCTTAATACTACCACCGCCTCTTACGAAGTAGGGGAGAAGGTTATGGTGCAGATGCGCCAAACTCTGGCCGCCAAAGCCATCCTCATCTGTTATCTGTTCCCCTTCATCGTGCTTTTCGCTTCCTTTTGTCTCATGTATTTGGTTAGTCAGCACGAACTGCTGAATGTGTTGGTGTCGTTTGCCGCCACCGCAATTTATTTCTTTTTCGTTTGGCTTTTTAGAAAAAAAATTGAGAAAAACGTCGTCTTTGTCATCTCAAAAATTCCTCAAATCTAAGGTTTATGTCCATTAATTTCAAAAGACATACGTTGTCCAATGGCTTGCGTGTACTGGTACACGAAGATTTCACTTCCCAGCTCGCCGCCTGCAATGTGGTTTACAATGTCGGTTCTCGCGATGAGGATCCCGAACAGACGGGTCTTGCTCACTTGATGGAGCACTATATGTTCTGTGGCTCCAAGCATATTCCCGATTATGATACGCCGTTGCAGAAGGTCGGTGCCACCAACAACGCCTACACGTCGCAAGACCATACACAATATTATATTATATTGCCCGCCGCCAACCTCGAAACCGCACTTTGGATCGAGTCCGACCGAATGCTGGAACTCGCTTTCGAACAGCAAGGCCTCGACACGCAGAAGCATGTGGTGATTGAAGAATTCAAAGAAGTCTGCCTCAATCGTCCGTTCGGCGATTTGTGGAGTATGTTCAATGATTTCGTTTATGAGGAATTTCCGTACAAATGGATGCCTATCGGAAAGGAAATATCTCATATAGAAAAAGTTACAATGAATGTCGTTCGCGATTTCTACAATCGTTTCTATTGCCCCGACAATGCGATTTTGGTGGTTGGCGGCCCCGTGCATTTTGAAGATGTGATTCCGTTGGTGGAAAAGTGGTTTGGTGACATTCCTGCTGGTCATGTAAAGCCTAAGTGTTTCCCCGACGAGCCCGTGCAATCGGAACATAAAGTCATGACGGCCCATCGCGACGCCCCGTATCCGATGCTGCTGAAAGGATTGATGATGCCCTAGCGTCTGCATCCCGATTTTTATGCTTTCGATATGTTGTCCGACCTTTTCGGAAATGCGCAATCATCATATCTTTGTAAGAAGTTTATAACTGAAAACCAATTATTTACAGATATCTCAATGTCGGTTTCGGGTACCGCTGGCCCAGGAATCCTCGCTGTTGTCGCCCGTCCCGCCGACGGCGTTGATGTTATTGAGGCCGACCGCGCACTCAATCAATATCTGTACGATGAGTTCCGGTTTGGAGACACATTTTCTTATGATTTGCAAAAGGTGAAAAATCGTAACGAGTCGGCGTTGCTGAATAATGAAATCAAACTCGACAGTCGCACCTCTATTTTGGCGGTGGAAGAATCCATCAGTAGGGTAGAGGATTTTGAAAACGACATTCAGGCGTATCGCGAAGTCTCCGAAGAACAAATCCGCCGCATCTTCTCCGAAACGGTTCGTCTTGAAAAGGAAAACACCCTTTTCTATCTGCCGGCGGAAGAATAACGATTTCGATAAATTTTATTGAAAAAAATATAAAACTTTAAACCCGCGTTAAACAGAATAGTCATACCAAACGTTTTTTCCGAAAAAAAGTATGGAAGATAAATTAGAACAATACAAAAAACGTGATTTATACCCTGTTCCAGACGGATATTTTGATACATTGTCTGGCAAGGTGATGTCGCGTTTGTCTGCGGAAACTGCTGTTTCTGAGGATGAAAGTATTGTTGCTAATCGAACGGAATCCGATTTTTCTGTTCCGGAGGGCTATTTCGCTTCGTTGTCCAGCCGCGTGATGCAGCAGGTGGCGGGTGCAAAAAGCGCTAAGGAAGAGTTGTCGTTCAGCGATGCAGAAAAGGACTTTCCCGTTCCCGAAGGCTATTTTACGGCGCTTCCCGACAAGGTGATGCAACGCATTGCCGCCGAATCATCACGCCGTTTGGTGTTGCGTCGTCGTTTGGTGCGCATCGCTTCTGCCGCTGCTTCAATTATCCTGCTTTTTGGCGTCAGCGCTTACATCGTGACTTCTTTACAGGATGTGGCTACGAAGACGGCAAGTCCCACTACGGCGCGTGTCGTTTCTAAAAAAGCAGCCAAGAAGGCCCAAAGTGCGGAACCCACTATCCACATGGCTGATGCCTTGGCTCAAATGTCAGACGCCACCGCTGCTCCAAAAACAGCCCGCAAGTACGAGTCCGCAGTCATCGCCACAGATCCCCGTACCGACAAGTTTATCGATGATAATCTTGCGGAGGAGGAGTTGGATGATGTCGATTACGAGATCCTCGACTACTATTCCGACGACATGGCCACTTCCGATATGTGGGCATGGTAGTTTTCAGTTAGAAGTTAGAAGTCGGAGCGCCGCAAGTCGTGTGCGTACTTGTTGCTGTAAGCACGTCGGAAAAAGTTAAGAAACGAAGTAGTGAAGAAGTTAAGCAGGAAGTAGTAAGGTCAAAAGTTGGAGATCGTGGCTTATTAATTTCCAATGTAAGAAATGCTTTCAGCTTGCTTACTACTTACTGCTTCCCACCACTCTGCCCTCACTCTCACGCTATTCTGCCACATAAAAAAAGGTCGCTCAGTTGGCGACCTTTTTTATGTAATGTCTGTTGATTACTGAAGTGTGAAGGTAATCGGGAGGTCGAAGAAAGCGCGGCACTTTTGACCATTGTTTTCAGCGGCTTTCCATTTCGGCATTGCCTTGACAACGCGGATAGCTTCTTCATCCAATGCTTGGCAAACACCGCTTAATACGTTGACCTGCTTGATACTACCATCTTTTTCAACAACGAATTCCAACATAACCGTACCTTGCCAGCCTTGGTTTCTTGCGGCTTCGGGATAGGTGGTGTTGGCGGCCAGATATTTTCTCAATTCAACCATACCGCCTGGGAATTCAGCTTTTACTTGAGGTACACGTACCGGGGGCTCCTCTACTTCTTCAATTTGGGTGTCGGTTTCAATTTCACCAACATCTTCTTCGATGGCCAAGTCGGAACTTGCTTCCATATCAAAGGTAAGACTTGCGGTAACCTCTTTTTCAGTTTCTTTCAGGATTTGTTCGACAACCTGTTCTTTTTCGGGTTCCTGCTCCGGTTCTGGTGGCGGAGGGGTATTGTCGATATCGGTGTTCGGCATCTGCAGGTCTTCTACGGCCGGTTCGGCTTCAGTAACCTGTGAAACCACTTCTTTGGCTTTAACGCTTGCCCAAATATCCAATGCCAACAATGACAAGGTGAGAGCAGCAGCGCAGCCAATCAAGAAAAAGTTGATTTTTCTTGATTCCAGATCGGCTTTTTTACTTTTTTTCTCGTTCATATCAAGATGATTTTTTATTCTAAAATACGCTCTGCAAAATTAGAAAAAAAAATTATACTAAAATACATAATAATGAAAAAAATTTCCATCATTATTTTTCAGTGTGTTTTTTGATGCAACTTACAACTGCTCACTTCTGACTTCTAACTCCTAACTAGTTACGCTCCGCACATAAGATGCAGTACCACAGATGTTTGGCGTAAGTGCGCGCGGTTGCAGTAGTTGCTGAGGAAAACCATAAAGATGTTTTTTTCGGGATAATAGAGCAACACGTGATTATATCCGTGCCACAATCCACCGTGATATACCAACCTTCCATAGCATGGACTGTTTTCGAGATGCCAGCCATAACCATACTCTTCGGAAGGAAGTTTCCCATCTTTTAGTTCGTTCCTTTTGGTTGTGGCCGTCTCCACCATATTTTTGGAAATGATTTTGTAGTTGTTGAAGTATGCCTTTTTCCAAGCGAACAGATCCTCTACGGTAGAATACATGCCTTTGTCACCGAATGTTCCGTCCAATCCTTTGATTTCCAATGGAATGCGATCGGCTTTGTGACCAGTGGCAATACTCCAGCCAATCTTTTCAGTGCGTTCAGTGATATAGAAGGAGCTGTTCATGCCCGCTGGCTCGAAGATGTTTTTTCTGACATAGTCTTCAAACTTCATTCCAGACGTCTGCTCTACAATCAAAGCCAGTAGCGCGTAGTTGGTGTTGGTGTATTTGTATTGTGTATTGGGCTGGAAAAGAATTTTCGGCTGGTATTTGATGAGTACGTCCACTACGTCTTGGTTAGTGGTGAGTCGGCCAACGGGAAACCACGATTCTTTGAAGTTGAAGTATTCCGGAAGCCCTGAGGTGTGCGACAGCAGGTTGTGTACGGTAATGCCGGTATATGGCAGGCCGGGGAAATATTTGCCGAGGTAGTCGTTGAGGCTGACTTTCCCCTGTTCCACCAGTTGCAGTACGGCGGCGGCGGTAAACTCTTTGGAAACGGAAGCCAACTCGAAGCAGGTGTAAAGTGCGATGGGCTGGTCGGTTTTGCCCAAAACCTTATATCCTGCTGCCTTTTTCACCCATACGATGTCGTTTTGCGCAATTAACATGGTGCCGTTGAGCTTCTTGCACAGCGAATCGGAATAGTCGCGGATGGCTTGCTTTTTGTACATTTTGTTCGCCTCGTCAAATAAGGCATTCAGTTCGTCGGTAGATAGCGAACTGATGGGCTTGGCGGGTTTGCTCTGCGGGTATATCTGCGCCCAGCAAATTGCAGGAAGCAAGAACAAGAGGAACAGAAGGTTTCTCATAAAAGGTTAAAGGTTGTAAAAAATATTGTCGAGACGGGAAAAGCCCATCTCGACAATTTGATATTTTAAAGATAATGTTATTTCAAAATGCGGATGAATTCCACGATCAGATCCCAAACCTTTTTAACGGATTCGATTTCGAGTTTTTCATCGGGTGAATGAACGCCGCGAAGGGTGGGGCCGAAGGCGACCATATCGAGTTCTGGATATTTTTCGGAGATGAGACCACATTCCAGACCGGCATGGATGGCTCTAACGGTGGGCTCTTCGTTGGGGTGGAGGTTGTGGAAGGCCTGAACCATAAGTTTGAGAACTTCGGATTTAGCGTTGGGTTCCCAACCCGGATAACCGTCGGAGTGTTCCACTTCGTCGGCGGCGGTGGAGTAGAAAGCGCACGCGACCTGGTCGGCGGCGTCTTGTTTGCGGCTTTCTACGGAACTGCGCTGGCTGGTGGTGACAACGATTTGGTTGTCAATAAGTTTTACGGAAGCGAGGTTGGTGGAAGTCTCAACGAAGCCCGGGATGTCTTGTGACATGGCGAGGATGCCGTGAGGACAAGCGTAGAGAGCATTGAGAACGTCGATTTGGAGCATTTCGTCAATGACTTTGGCAGGCATTTTGGCTTTTTCGCACTTGGCGAATACGCCGGCGTCGCTGGTATGTAGTTCGTTTTTGAATGCGGCATCCATTTTTGCGACGTACTTTTCGAAGTCACCGGCATTTTCTTTGGGCAGGGTGATGATGGCCCAGCCTTCGCGAGCGATTGCGTTGCGGAGGTTGCCGGCTTGGATGTCGGCGATGCGGGCATCGTATTCCTGATAAGCGTTCCAAAGGATACGGTTGAGGAGTTTGACAGCGTTACCGCGGTTCTTCTCGATGTCGTCGCCGGAGTGTCCGCCTTTCAGACCGCCCACCATTACTTTGTAAGCCACGGAGTTAGCGGGGATTTGTTTTTCGAATTCGCAGTCATACTTGGCGACGGTGTCGATACCGCCGGCGCAGCCGATGCAGAATTCTCCCCAGTCTTCGTCATCGAGGTTGAGAAGCATTTTGCCGTTCATGAAGCCGGGTTGGAGTTCGGCGGCGCCGGTCAGGCCGGTTTCTTCATCTACGGTGAAGAGGCATTCGATGGGGCCGTGTTCGATTTCCTTGTTGGCGAGAACAGCCAGCGCGATGGCGATGCCAATGCCGTCGTCGGCGCCGAGAGTGGTGCCTTTGGCGTGCATCCAGCCGTCTTCTACGTATGTTTGGATGGCGTCTTTTTCGAAGTCAAAGACGGTATCGTTATTTTTTTCGCAAACCATGTCCATGTGGGCCTGGAAAATAATCGGGGTGACATTTTCCTTGCCGGGAGTGGCGGGCTTAGCAATCAGCACGTTGCCGGCAGCATCGCGCTTGGTGGCCAAACCGAGTTCTTTGCCCGTCTGCAATAACCATTCGGTCATGCGGGCTTCTTTCTTTGAGGGACGGGGAACTTTGCAGATTTCACTGAAATAGTCGAAAATTACTTTGGGTTCTAAATTTGCCATAATGATATAAATTTTAGGGTGCAAATATACGATTTAATTTTGAATTTTATTGCTTTCCGCCAAAAGTCGAAAAAGGGGAAAGGTTTCCGCAAGGCTTGAAAAATAAGGCATGCGGGAGATTTTTTTTCTCAAGGCAATCCTCTCCTTCGTTGTGTGGAGCTAATAAAGAATTCAAGTTTCGCAAGTTGACAAAATAATTATAACAGACTTAGGACTTGAGACTTATGACAGAGGAGCGAGAACGATGAGAACAACGAGAACGATGAGAATGGGTGGATTTGCCATTAGATTTCCAATCCCGACGTGAAAAGTCGTAAGTCTCCATTACAGCAAGAAAAAAAACGGCCTGCGAAAGCCGAGTAAATAAAAAGAAATATTGTTGTCCGGTAAACATTTTGGAACTGCGCATAACAGAATTATTTCTTTTCGAATTATCTTTTTGGAGGGACACTGTAAATCAAGAGGAACTTCCGATAATGGCGATTATGGAGTTGAGAGTTCTTTTAATTAAAATTTATTTTCCGCCTTTGGCGTGAAACAAGAAATGCGCAGGAAATTTTGAGGAAATTAAAAGGAAATTTTTTCTTTTTTTGTTTGTCTTGTCGGTTAATTACCTGGTAACTTGCGAATTAGCATCTGTTGTAAGCAGAATTTAAAGCAAGACTTTTCCCTACTGCGGCCGCCTTTGGCTCGGTTCTCCTTACAAAATCGAGGAGTTGCGGAGTGGCCGTGCGAGGCCATGTCCGAAGCAAAACGGAAGGCTGCAAGCCACCGTTTTGCAAGTTTGGGCTCGCACAACGCAGCAACGACCGATTTTGTTGGAAACCGAGGCACAGCGGGAAAGCGTATTTTCTTTGCAACTTTCTTTTTTACAAGAAAAAAAGAAAGTTGAACTGCTGGAAGCAGACAATCAATCAGTTACGCTGTTGGACGTGGGTTGAGGTGTATTCCATAATCGCCATTATCGGAAGTTAAAACATTCAACAAAACAAAGAGGGGGGGGGTGAAAACTCTTCCGCACATCTTGTTTTTCAAGTCTTGCGGAAGACATTTCCCCATTTTTTTTACCTTTATCGGACAGCAGTAAAAAAGAAAGAATATCGTTTAGGCTTCGTTGCCCGTGGTTTCGCGTTTGCGCCAGAGGCGTAAGATGGCGATTTCGGCCAGCAGGAAGACCAGTGCGGCAATGATAAAATAGAACCACAATGGTTTGCCGTGGATAGTCTGAGTGATCTGGCTGCTGATGTCTTGCGAGTCGCCGGTGATGAGTTGCGCATGTTCGGCTTTCGGGCGGCCGGAGACGTCGTTTTGCAGCTCCGCCGGCGTGTGATATACCAGTTCGGATTCGCGACGATCGAAGTTGAAGGCAATGGCATCTTGTGCCGCGCCATCGTGCATCACATTGTAAATACCCGCCTTGGAAATCTGATCGTTGAAGAACAACACGGTCTCATTACCTAGATTGCGCTGTTCAGGAATAATTTCTCCCTCCGCATTACGTAATTTCAAAGAAAATACATTTTCCGAACCTTCGATGGCCTTCGCGATATTTTGTGAGTGGTCTTTGCCAATCGTATTGTACAGTTTCTGCTGCATCAGACTGCGGATGCCGATGTTGTGCAACGGGATGAAGAAAAGTGCATGCTTGTGCGTGTTGCCGAACTCGTCGTTGGCAGCGACCGCCGACAGAATGATGCGGCCTTTCCCGACTTTGTTGACAAACAACAACGGTGCCTGGTTTTCGAACGACATCACCAGCTCGTCGGAATGGAAGTTGCTGAAGGTGAAGTATTGTGTGGCGGTCGGCATGTCGAAACGTTCGTTGCTGTTGTCCAAACTTCCTTTGAAGTAGGTGCTTTCCAAGTTGATGTTTCCGACCTTCATCTCCTGTTTGCTAAGGCCACCGTAGGTGCTGGCACCAACCGCCGACAGGAAGTTGTTCCATGAGCCGCCGTCCATTTCGGCTTCTGGGAATACCAAAACGGTACCGCCGTTGTTCATGTATTTGGTGAGTTCGTCGATGAGGCCTGAGGTGAGCGCTTTCACTTCGCTCAGCACGATGACCGAGCTGCCGGAAAAGGCGGAATAGTCGATTCTGTCAACCGACATGGGCGTGAAGTTGAAGATGGAGTCTTTTCCGTAAAGTGCTGTAAGATATTTGTTTTGCTCTTTTTCGGTAATGACGGTGATGTTGGTGTTGTCGGTAACGCGGTAAGTGAAGAAGAGCTCGTTGTCGAAGGTGATGGGGGCGTCTTCGATGGAAAGGATGCCGCATTGTAGGCCGGCGCTGTTAAGCGTGTAGTTGAGTTGGTATTCAGCGGAGCCGCCGGCGGCAATGTCAACCGCTGCCATGGCTTTCTGTTCGCCATTCACGTGCAGTTTCAACGGCAGTTTGACGACGTCGCCATCGCCGTAGTTGCGCACGCGAACCGTCAGCGTCACCTGCTGGCCTTTACGGAAGACGGGTGTCAGAAACCAGCAGCTGTCGATGGCTACGTTGTTGATTTCCTTTGCCGGTTTGTGGATGAGGTAGGAGGCGCTGCCGTCGTTGTGCGAATATTGTTCGAAGTTGAAGTTGTTTTTCTGGAAATCTGAAATATAATAATGAATCAGATTGCGGTTTCCGGCGTCGGTGCAGGCATTTTTTTCAAACGCCAAAATATCTTTCCACGGGCGGGTGCTGGGCGAAATTGCCCATCCGTCCAACTCCTGTAATGCCTCTTCTTTGGAGAGCTTCAGACGTTGTTTGGCTGAAAAATCGTTGTTGAACAACACAAACTGGTCGGCATAATCGAAGTTGTTGATGATTTGACGAGCGTTTTCGATGCCGTCGTAAAACAGGGTTCCTTCGGGCGTGTTCCCTTCCATCGAGAAAGAATTGTCAATATAGATGGATACCAGGTTGCCGGATTTTTTGTCGGAATTCTGGTTGGGAAAATAGGGGCGGGCGAAGGCGGTTACCAACGCGATGATGGCGAGGCAGCGCAGGCAGAGCACGATGAGGTGTTTCACGCGGGATTCGCGTTTCGTCTTCTGCGCCACATCCTGCAACATTTTCACATTTGAAAAATAGTAGGTCTTGTACCTTCTAAAATTAAAAAGGTGAATCAGGATGGGAATCAGAATGGCGGCGTAGCCAATGAGGAAAAGCGGTTGCGTGAACTGCATGTGCGTTTAGTTAAAAGCCAACGGCTGATTGGTAAGTTCTTCAGACACAAACTTTTTACCATCGTAATAAAGTTTGTATGCTGTATCGTCGGTTTGATAATAGATGACGCGATAACCATTGACGAACTCGTCTTGTGGTCCCAAATCGGGATTGGTCGTCCCCACCACGGAGGTGATGATGTGGAATCCCTTGTCGTCTTTGTTGCAGATGTAAATGGTGTTGTCGCCCGACGAGCCTTGGTGATAACCGATTTCCTGGAAGAAGGTTCCGTGCAGAGAATCCTGCATGTAGTCGGGTGCGCAGAAATCCACGTCGTCGGCAAGGCAGGTGAAGGTGTGCATTCCGCCCTTCGTCGCATGGTCGCAAATGAAGGCTTCTTTGGGAATAATGTCATTATTCATATAAAAGCACAACAAATCATTGACCAACGCGCTGTCTTGCAGGTCAAAAGAGACGATTTTGGGAGGCTGTTCGACTTTCTTTTCTTTGCAGCTGGTGCAAAAGACGCCGGCAGCCAGAATGAGAACGGCAAAAAACAATAAATTGCGTTTCATCTTTTTTTATTAGAAAATTCTATTTAAAACGGTTTGGATGAGTTTTTCGACGGCCGGGTGGTAGTCTTTGGAGAAGTCGTGGGTGATGCGGTTGGCGATGGCGACGCAGACGGTGAGCATGTTGTGTCCCATGATTTGGCCGAAACCGTACAAGGCGGAAGTCTCCATTTCGAGGTTGGTGATTTTGCGGTCACCAAACTTGAAGGAGTCGATTTTGGTGTTGAGGTCGGGGTATTCGATTTGTGCGCGCACCGAACGACCCTGCGGGCCGAAGAAGCCGGGGGCGCTGGCGGTAACACCCTTCACCATGTCGAAGCCGATGCGGTCGAGCAGTTCCTGACTGCCCTTTACACAATACGGATAAGGCAGTTTCTCGTTCCAGCCGGTGTGCTTGACGAACGCTTCAACGATTTCTTCGTCAAAACCTTCGTGTTTGTAAAAATGCATCAAGCCGTCAAAGCCGAAGCCGTACTGGGCGGCAATGAAGGAGTGAATGTCGATTTCTTCCTGCAGAGCGCCGCAAGTGCCGATACGCACGATGTTGAGCGTGCGGTGTTCGGGCTTCACTTCCAAAGTCTTGAAGTCGATGTTGGCGAGAGCGTCGAGTTCGGTCATCACGATGTCGATGTTGTCGGTCCCCATACCGGTGGAGAGCGCCGTGATGCGTTTCCCGCGCAAAGTACCCGTATGTGTTACCATTTCACGGTTCTGGTTTTTGAAGTCAACAGTATCAAAATATTTGGAAACAGACGGTACGCGACCGGGGTCGCCTACGACGATAATATGGTCAGCCAGGTTTTCAGGAGCGATGCCCAAGTGGTAAATTCTTCCGTCAGGGGTCATCGGTAATTCGGATGCGGGAATTTTCATATCTTCTATTTTGTTGATTTTTAAATAATTAAAGATTGTCGGGGATTTCCGACAATCGAATGCAAAAGTAATATTTATTTATCAGATTTGAATCTGTGGGAGATAACTTTTTTCAACGGATTTATTTGTCTTCGTTGAGAGCCTTGATGCCGGGCAGTTCCTTGCCTTCGAGGTATTCGAGCATGGCACCGCCGCCGGTGCTGATGTAGGAAACGTGGTTGGCGAGGTGGTAGTTGTTGATGGCTGCGATGGAATCGCCGCCGCCGATGAGTGAGAATGCGCCGGAAAGGGTGGCCACGGCTACACAAAGTGCGATGGACTGCGTGCCTCTTTCAAAGTTCGGAAATTCATATACGCCGACGGGACCGTTCCAAAGGATGGTTTTGGAATCCTTGATGATGGCGGCAAACTTGCGGATGGTGCGCGGCCCGATGTCCATGCCTTCCCAACCGTCGGGGATGTCGTTGTGCGTGGTGACATATTGGTTGGCGTTGTTGTCGTATTTGTCGGCGCAGATGTTGTCGATGGGGAAGAAGATGTCAACGCCCTTGAGGTGCGCCTTTTTGATGATTGCTTTGGCCATGGGCACCATGTCTTCCTCGAGCAGAGAGTTGCCGATTTTTACCCCCATAGCGTAAAGGAAGGTGTAACTCATACCGCCCGCAATGATCAGACTGTCAACGCGATCGAGGAGGTAGGTGATGATGTTGAGTTTGGTGGATATTTTGCTGCCGCCGATGATTGCGGTGAAGGGGTGGCCGGCATTGTTGAGAACGAGGTCGAGGTTGTGGGCTTCTTCATAAAGCAGATAGCCGGCATAGCATTTCCCGGGGAAGAATTTGGTGATGGTGGCGGTGGAAGCGTGGGCGCGGTGGGCGGTGCCGAACGCATCGTTTACATACAGGTCGCCTAAGCGGGCAATCTGTTGGGCAAAACCTTCGCCGCCAGCCTCTTCTTCGTTGTGGAAACGCAGGTTTTCCAACAAAGCCACGTCGCCTTCCTTCAGCGCCGCAACTCTCTTTTCGGTTTCCGCATCCAATACATCACCTAAGAAAATTACTTGTGTGCCAAGCACTTCGCTTGCTTTGGCAACGATGTTCTTCAGTGAGAATTTGTCGGAAGCCACACCCTTCGGACGACCCAGGTGCGACATCAAAATGGCGATACCGCCTTCGCTCGTGATCTTCTTCACCGTATCAATCGTGCGGACGATGCGGGTGACATCGGTAACTTCCAACTTGTCGTTCAACGGAACGTTGTAGTCAACTCTAACTAATACTTTTTTGCCTTTTAAGCAAGCTTCATTGATTGATTTCATATTGCGTTTTTTTAATTATTTCAATAACATGCCCGAAAAACAATTGTTCGTTTTTTCGGTTGCAAATATACAAAATTATTGTTGTCTGCTAAAAGTTTGAAAAGCCACGCGGAAAACAATTTCAATTTCCAATTAAAAAAACTTTCATCTCTCAACTCTGAAAAGCCTCAGCTTAAAAGTGTAGCGTCACGCCGCCCATGAAGTTGATGCCGGCCTGTGGAAAATAACCGTCCATGCAGTACTCCTCGCCTCCGTAAAAATAGCGGTACAGCCAGGCGTTGCTTTCGTATTCCGCATTGAAAATGTTGTTTATTTGGAAGAAAAGGCGAATCTCCGAAATCGGCTTCGTGGCAATTTTATAACTCAGCTGCAAATTGTTTACGCAGTACGGATCTATTGAGTATTCCTTGCGACTGGAGTTGTCGATATATTGGCGACTGACGAATTTCGTAATGAAGGTAATGTCGAAATTTTTTACCGGGGTAAAGACGAATTCGTTGTTAGCCACGATGTTGGGAGAAAATGAAATGTCGGTGGTGCCGAGGTGGTTTTCCCGTTGCAAACCGCTGTCCCAGTCGTCAACGTGTTCGGTGAAATCCAGAATCTTGTTCAAAGAAAACGTTCCGTTGATATTCCACTTCAGCCATTTCAGCGGTTGATAGGCGGCGGTGATTTCGATTCCCGTACGGTAGCTGCGGTCGGCGTTGGTCATGACGGCTGCGCCGACGCTGTTAATTTCTCCCGTAAGTACCAATTGGTCAATGTAGTACATGAAATAGACATCTGCCGAAAATTTGAATTTTTCGTGTTTCAACAGATAGCCCAATTCAAAGTCGTACATGGTTTCTGGGCGCGGGCGCTTGTCAACATCCGCTTCCGTCAGGTCCGAGCGCGTGGGCTCGCGGTTCGCCACCGAAAAGGTAAAGTAGGTCTCTTGACTCCACGCCGAACTTTTTTTGCGCCATTCGTATTGCACTCCTATTTTCGGATTAACGAAGTTCCAGGCGTACGACTGCGTTACATCCAGCATGTTTGCATTCTCGCCGCCAATGTGGTAGTCGATATGCCGGAATTGCAGGTCGGCATAGACAAACGGCGAGTGATTATAGCTTTGGGTGTTAAAGTCTGCACAGTACAAAACTTTCCAGTAAAAGTTGTACTGCCGTTTGTCGCCCGTGCCGTCGTACCAATGCGTTCCCTGCGCCACATTCTGGTTGTACTGCATCCACTCCAAAGTCCCGAACTCTTTGCCGTTGTAGCGGTTAACGGCCCCACCGACCATCCAGGCGTAATATCCTCCCTGACGATTGCTAATCTGGTGCGTTAAATTGAATGTTCCCCCGTAAAAATAGTTGTCCAGGTTTTTCCGAGTGACCAGGTCAGCTGTGGATTCTGTATCGAGATTGCTTGATTGCCAGTTTGGCAATCCGTAATTTGCGTAAAAGATGTCATCTTGATACTCTTCGTAATAGCCGATGCCGCGGGTGAGGTGAAGCGAGGCCTTGAAGTCGATAAAACCATGTCTGCCGACATAGTGGTTTAGCAAATAGTGCAGTTGGTAGTGTGTTTGCTGATAGTTGTCGGTTTCGTTTTCATAATATTGTCGGTTGCCGTTGGCATCGTAGTATTCGCCGCAGCTGTTGTAACGGCGGTTGCTGTTCAGCGAATCCGACGGCACACCGTTCCACGCCAATCCAGTTTTTTCGTTTCCATATAAAATATTGAATTGCAGACTGCCATAATCTTTGGATTTTTTTTCGTTCCAAATGCGGTATTTGGCGGTGAAAAATAGGGAGTGAAGTTTGGCGGAAGCATGTTCGATGTAGCCGCGGCTCAAAATGTTGGAGTATGAGATGTCGGCGGAAAAGCGATTTTTGATGAGCCCGGTGCCCGCGCTGACGGAGTTTCTAAAAGTGTAGAACGAACCCGCGCTGCTGCTCACTTCGGCGTATGCCTTTCGCGCTGGCTCCAACGTGGTGAAATTCATCGACGCCCCAAAAGCCGACGCTCCGTTGTTGGACGTCCCCGCTCCTCGCTGGATGTCCAAATGTTGCACTTTACTGCCGAAGTCGGGAAGGTTGACGAACCACGAGCCCTGCGATTCCGCATCATTCAGCGCAATCCCGTTCACCGTTACGTTGATGCGCGTCTGGTCGATGCCGCGGATGCGCATGTAGCTGTATCCCAAGCCCGTGCCCGCATCTGAGGTAGTGATCATCGATGGCACGCGGTCGAATAGGTTGTTCACGCTTCCGTTTCCGATATGTTCCTTGATGTCTTGCTTTGTGATTCCCGACACCGACAAACTATGTTCGCCCTCACGTGGCGACGCAATCGGACTTATGATTTGAAAACCGGGTAGAACAACTGGCGGAATGCTTTGCGTGGTGTCGGTGTCAGCCGTTTGCGCATCCGCCTGCGTCATCATCAAAAGGTTTGCGGCTACCAATAGTCCTGCCGCCATCCGCCGCCAAAATCTGGCGACATTCAAGTGCTGTTTCTGAAAATGTTTTTTGCGCATCTCTATCGAGTTTTAAATGGTGAATTAAAACTGAAAGAGGGTAAATGAAGAATCTCGCTGAATTTCCCTACGTCGGCATTACCCGTATCAGGTTCATTGGGTTTGATCTCAGCCTTGCGGCACCCCTTTCATTACGGCTGCAAAAATACGAACTTTTTTACTATTTTTGCAAAAAAAATTATTTCTATGGCAGACGACAAAAAAATCATCTTTTCCATGGTGGGCGTCAGCAAGACGATTCCTCCGCAGAAACAAATTCTCAAAAACATCTACCTTTCTTTCTATTATGGCGCGAAAATCGGTGTCCTTGGCCTCAACGGCGCCGGTAAATCCACCTTGCTGAAGATTATCGCCGGCTTGGATAAGTCCATTCAAGGAGAAGTGGTATTCTCTCCTGGTTATAGTGTCGGCTATCTGCCGCAGGAACCGCAATTAGATGATAATCTGACGGTTAAAGAAGTCGTCAGCCAAGGCGTTCAGGAAGTTGTGGATATTCTGAAAGAATACGAAGAGGTGAATATGAAGTTCGCGGAACCCATGAGCGACGACGAAATGAACAAACTCATCGAGCGACAAGGCGAGCTGACGGAATTGATAGACCAGCACGACGCTTGGGAACTCGACAGCAAACTCGAACGCGCCATGGACGCCCTCCGTTGTCCCGAAGGCGACACCCCGGTGAAAAACCTCTCCGGTGGTGAACGCCGCCGCGTCGCCCTTTGCCGGATTCTCCTCTCCGAACCCGACATCCTCCTTCTCGACGAGCCGACCAACCACCTCGATGCCGAATCGGTACAGTGGCTCGAAATGCACCTCCAACAGTACAAAGGCACCGTTATCGCCGTCACTCACGACCGATATTTCCTCGACAATGTCGCTGGCTGGATTCTCGAACTCGACCGTGGCGAAGGCATTCCGTGGGAAGGCAACTACTCATCCTGGCTCGAACAGAAGAGCAACCGTTTGGCTATGGAAGAGAAACAGGAGTCGAAACGCCGTAAGACCCTCGAACGCGAGCTGGAGTGGGTGCGCATGGCTCCCAAAGCCCGTCAGGCCAAGTCGAAAGCCCGTTTGAACGCCTACGATAAATTGTTGAACGAAGATATTAAGGAAAAAGAGGAAAAACTGCAGATCTATATTCCCAATGGCCCGCGCCTCGGTACAAAAGTTATTGAAGCAGAGCATGTTTCCAAGGCCTTTGGCGACAAGCTGCTTTTCGATGACCTCAACTTCTGCCTGCCGCCGAACGGCATCGTGGGCGTTATCGGTCCGAACGGTGCCGGCAAAACCACCCTTTTCCGCCTCATTATGGGGCTCGAAACGCCCGACAGCGGTACCTTTTCCGTCGGTGACACCGTGAAAATCGGCTATGTGGATCAGCAGCACGCCGAAATTGATCCCGAAAAGACTGTCTGGGAGGTGATTTCCGAAGGAAATGAGCAAATGCAGCTGGGCGGCCGCCTCATCAACTCCCGCGCTTACGTCTCCCGCTTCAACTTCAACGGCACCGACCAGGGCAAACTCGCCGGCGTGCTCTCCGGCGGTGAACGTAACCGCATGCACCTCGCCCTCACCCTGAAGTCCGAGGCCAACGTGCTGCTCCTCGACGAACCTACCAACGACATCGACGTCAATACATTGCGTGCGCTGGAAGAAGGTTTGGAAGACTTCGCCGGTTGCGCGGTCGTCATCTCCCACGACCGCTGGTTCCTCGACCGTATCTGCACCCACATCCTGGCATTCGAAGGCGATTCGCAAGTCTATTTCTTCGAAGGCAGCTATTCCGAATATGAGGAAAATCGCAAAAAACGCCTCGGCGATACCGGCCCCACTCGTATCCATTACAAAAAACTGATGAAATAATCACTCGAATCGGACAGCCCGCCGCTGTCCGATTATCATTTTCTTCTGCTGACTACAATATGAAACTGAAAGAGCAAATCAAAGTTATCGCCTTCGACGCCGACGACACCTTGTGGGACAACGAACCCTTTTTTCGTCAGGTCGAGGCTGAAATGTGCGATATTTTGGCACCATACGGCGACAAGGCCTCTATCTCATCGCAATTGTATGAGATTGAAATGAACAACATGCCTGATTATGGCTACGGCGCTGTCGCCTTTACCATGTCACTGATTGAAAATGCGGTCAAAGCCAGCCGCGGAGCGGTGCCCGCCAACGACATCGGGCGCATTATCGAAGCCGGTCGCAAACTGGTACGCCTCAAAGCCACGCCGCTGGCCGGTGTCGTCGAAACGCTGCAAACCCTCCACAATGCCGGTAATTACAAACTCGTCGTCTTCACCAAAGGCGAACTGCTGACGCAGGAAAACAAACTCAAACGCTCCGGACTGCTCCCGTTTTTCGACAAAGTATTCATCGTTTGCGATAAGCAGGAAGATGATTATCGCCGATTGTGTCGCGAAGTGGAAGTCGCGCCTGAACACCTGCTGATGGTCGGCAACTCGCTGAAATCAGACATTCTGCCCGCGCTGAATGTCGGCGCATGGGCGGTTCATGTGCCTTATGAAATCATGTGGCAGCACGAAATTATTGACGCCTTCGTACATCCCCGCATGCAACAGGTCGCCACCTTCGCGGAGCTGCTTTCAGCATTGGAAAAAGAGTTGTAGTCGTGAAAAAACTGAGCCGCCTGCTGTACCGTGAATTTGTGGAAGACGCCGACGTCTTCTACTGGCTCTTTCTCGTTTTAGGTATCGCTACGCAAATTGTAACGTACTGGTTGACAGATATTGACGCCGTTTCGCTGCTCTGCGGGATGTGCGGTATATTGTCGGTTCTGCTCTGTAGCCGTCGCAAAATCTCAAACTTCGTTTTCGGTTTTATCCAAGTAATCACCTATTTTATTCTTGCTTACCAACAACGACTGTATGGCGAGCTGGCCATCAACCTTTTCTACTTTTTCACCATGATTTACGGTTGCGTGACCTGGGCGAAATCGTACGATGAAGGCATGGTGGAAACCAAAAAGTTGTCACTTACCGCAAACATTTTGGCAGTGACAGCTACCATAATCGTCGTTTTCGCAACTTACCGTTTTCTTTCCTTAACTAATGACAGCCAGCCGTTTATGGACGCGCTGACCACTGTTCCCGCCATCACTGCGGAAATCCTTATGGTTACACGTTTTCGTCAACAATGGTGGTATTGGATTGTCGTTGATGTGGCATCCATGTATATGTGGTTCGTCGCCGGCAACTGGTGCATGGTCGCGCAATATTTCTTCTGGACCGCCAACTGCGTTTATGGCCTACATATTTGGAAACGAGGGTCATAAACTATCAGAAAACGGATTTTGTGAGTTGATTTCCGCCAATCAATTTCACCACGCCTTTACCAAATCGATAAACTCGCTTTTGGTGTATGCGCCATCTACTTTTCTTTCCTTATAGACCAAACAATATTTGTAATCGTTTCCTGCCTTGCTCGCCCAAAGATTGCCCAACTTGATTTTCTTCTCGGCATCCAAATGGTCGCCTTTGGTTTCTAATAACACGATTTTGCCTTTCTTTGTCTTGATGATGAAATCAGGATAATGATTGATAAAACCGTTGATACAGAATCCTTTTGAACGTTCTAAATTTCGTGTCCAAAACTCGACGTTTTCAAGATTGGCCACATCGTTGATGACTTCCTTTTCAAATCCGTCGATTTCGCCCTCTTTTTCGTAAAGCGATTTCGGCAGTCCGCTGATTGATTTTGACGGAATGATTTCGGCGGGCAATTGATAAGATTCTTCGGTGAAAATCAAATCCTTGTCAACCATATTGAGGAATTGTTTCTCCTTATAACTGTTGCTTAATTCCTTGATTTTCTTTTTAATTTTGTCGGCATACGAATATTCGTGGTTCAGCAAATCGGAAAACTGCTCGTCGGTGAACCGTTCCAAAACATGGGAAATGAACAGCTCGATTTCCTTGTCGGGAATGGGATACATCTTGCCGATGATGTTTTTTATCCGATAGGTGCAGTTTTTCACTCTGTGCGCTTTTTGTTTGGGATCAAGAATGTAATTGATGATGGCCTCGTGGGTACGTCCCTCCACTTTCAAAAAGGTCGGTTTATTGTTGTTGGCTTCATCCAAATCCACCCTGTACATAGAAGTTTCAACATCGGCGAAATCAATGTTTGAGTCTTCGTTGCCCAATTTAAAGTCGCGCAACAATTCTTCGGATTCGAAAAGTTTCTGCGATTGCAATTCTGTAAACAATTCATTGGTCAGTTCTTGCGATGTATCATTGCTCAAAAACTGCGGTATTTTCAAGGATTTTGCTGATTCCTTGAAAACGTCTTTCATCTTGTAGGTCTTCACTTGATTTTCCAGTTCGGTTGGAATTTGAGGTTTATTGTTCTGATTTTTTGCTGACGTTTCTTTTTCGGCTTCGGCTTCAACTTTTTTCACTATTTCATTAACATCGGCATTCGATGACTCTTCCGCCGAATCCAGATTGCCTTCTTGACTTTCCGTATTCGCATTTTGCTGATTATCACTGATTAAGAATGTGATTTTGGAAGAATCCAAATCGTCATCTTCCGTTGCGGTTTCGCTTTCCGGTTTTTGCGGCGCAAACAAATCGCCTTGCTCAAATGACGGCACAACCACTTGTGGCTCCTTCGGTTTCTCGGGTTCGGCAATTTTGTAGTCGTTGTCGCTGAAACCCGCACGGTTCAGACCTTTCACAATATTGTCGAGCGTGTCCAGGAATTTTGGCGACGCTGTAAGCACATAACTCATATTCAGCATTTAGAACCACGCACGCAAAAAACACACAAAGTAGAATGTATTTCTTTACAATAACACTTTTACAAACATTAATTTACTTATTATTTACTACCCAAGTTGTGCAATTAAGGAGGCCGCCTTCTTGAGCTACATCGTTGTAATTTATAGTTTCAATAACTTTGTCAGGGAAGGCATTTTGAATAATATCAATAGCCAGCTTGTCTTCATCTCTTCCGAATACAGGAGCAACTATTAAATCATCGACTTCCAAATAATTCACATATATTCCAATTGCACTTTCGGGATGTTTTCTGTCGTTGTGTTCAAAGAATGGTACATCAATGTATTTCAAACTATATTGTGTAATTACCTTTTGCATGCCCTCACGCCAATACTTGTATTCAGTTGCTAGATTGTTTCCAAGAATGGTATTCCTGTCCACGAATCTCACCATCCCATCTGCATGTCCTGTGTAATCGTTATTTTGTGCAGGAATTATAATTATCTCACATTCCAACAATTTCGATAATTCACTAATAAGAACATCTTTTTCATAATCAGGATTTTCAGAAAAAATTCTATCCGATAATATCGCCCGTCCATCACAAATAAGGACATTTCCTCCATCAATATTTATATCCGAAAAATAGGCTTCAATATTATTAAGTTTGCAAACTTCCCGCACATCGGAACGCGAATCTTCCCATTCTTTTTTGCCTTTCAAGTAGCTTGGGTTGTATGTAAACTGAATGAACTTGCCCGATTCCGTTTGAATTGGCATATAGTCACGACACCAAATATCCTTCGTACCTTTCAGCAGACGATATTCCACATCGTGTTTTCTGAGTATGGAAGTCAACCGATTGAAGCAATCTGGGAAACGCTCTTGAAGTAGTTCCGACAAATATATAACACTTTTGACCTTTGTCAGTGCTGAAATAGATTCAACTTTCTCAACAGCATCAGCAGTTGGTTCTTCCCTTTCCTGTTGCGAATTTTTCATATCCCAATATTTCTTTCTGAGTGACGGATAATCGACATTCATAAACATTTCACACAGCTTCTCGGAGGGTTCCCAGTCATTTTGCAGGCATAAATCCATAAAGACTGCCTCTTTACCACGCTTATTCAGAACAAAGTTATTGATGTATTTAGATGATATATGCTTTCCTGCACGCAGGAGTATCACATTCATTTCTTGAAGTACTTTCCTGTGAGTTTTCGTCGACAAAGTATTATCAACCAATTTTTTCATCAAATCACTAAGATTAGGTTTTTTTACCCATTTTACAACTTGGATAATAATCGGAATGATACCAATTAGTCCAATAATTGTTCCAATAATAAATTCTGTACTCATATGACTATTTTTTATGTGTATTGTATTCTTCTGCAGATATTTCTTGAACGTAATCTAATGGGGACTTCTATTTTTACTCTTTTCGCGCCGCCCCTCTGACTTTTGCGAAGTCCG
>JAKSMF010000120.1 GCA_024400775.1 Bacteroidales bacterium
GGTGTGCCCAGTCGTCGGCCGACATAATGACAAAACCTTCGCCGCTGGCATTTTGCCAAATGTAAAGATGGTTGAGCGCCATCTGCGGTGCGAGATTGCGGAATTGAGGTTCGTTTTGTTCGCCGCGCATCGGTGCGATGTTGGCTTGCCAGAAGTTGTTAGCCATTTTTTTTGCGTAGGTGGAATCTACGGGACCTGCAAATGCAGAAGCCATCAGTGCGATGAGTAGTGTGCAAGCTAATGTAATCTTTTTCATATAAAAATATCTGATTTTCAACAAAATATATAACTATTCTTCATTGTTTTCCGTGCGCAGGGAAGCCGCGACAAGGCGATGGATTTGCGGCAGGGCCAGCACCAAACGGTTGCCCCAGCCGGTGTGGAAATAGTAGTGGCATGCCGCCACCGCGTTTTCCTTCGCACTCGGATTCTCCTTTGCGTAAAGCAAAAGAAAGTCCTTCATATCCATATAGATGTCCGCCAACAGTTCCGACAGCGAAATCGGCATTGATTCAATGTCGTCGTTGGTCAGATCGACGGCGGAGAAGAAGTCGCGCTCTCCGAAGAACTGCGCCAATTGCAGGCGTAGCGTTTCGTATTCCTCTTCCGTCACAAAGCGTTCGTCGGCCGAGTCGTCCTGCACCTCGATGGTGGGCAGAAATGTGCCTTTGAGATAGAGTGCGGGCAGAATGCTTTGGAGAAAAAGCAGCGCGTCGTCAACAGTATAGTTGCGGATGCCGTCAATGAAGCGGCAATATTCCGTGCCCACGGCAAAAACTTCCAACACCTGCTTTGAGCGAATGATGTTTTCCTGATTCTTATAGTCTTCCATTGGTGAGTAAAAAAAAAAGACCGTTTAAAAAACGGTCCTTCATTATGCTTTTTCTACAATTATTCGCTCAATTCTTCCCAGGTGCAAGTAATGTTGGTTACAGTGTTGAGGGTAGTATCGGAAACGTTAAGGTATTCACACTCTTTTTTGTCGTAGATACGGCCACCAGCGTAGGTGACTTCTTCGGGAGTGGGTTCAGCAGTGCTGGTGCTGTCAACGACAGTGGTGTCGGCAGGTTCAAGATAGCTGACGCTTCTCTTGCAAACGCATTCTTTTTTGCATGACATCATCATAACGACGAATGCCAAGGACAAGCAGATACAAAGAATTTTTTTCATTTTTGACGATATTTAAGTTTTTATAATTTATTCCAAATGACAATCAATGGTGCGGACGACGCCTTCGCCGTCGTTAACGGTGCCGTTGTATTCGAGGCAGTCTTTTTCTGACATTTTGCCCATTTCATCTACGCGGCTATCGTTCATTGTGGCGGTGATGCGTGTGGTTTTGCAGACACATTCTTTGCCACAAGAGGCGAAAAGAACTACCGTCATAGCGATAACGGCGATACATACGAGGCATTTTTTCATAACTTCAAGTATTAAGTATTTTATAATGCGCAATTTGCGCGGCAAAAATACATGATTTTTTTTAAAGAATGAAATGATTTGAAAAGATTTTATTTACTTTCCAATTTACGGACTTCATTGAAGCAGTGACGGCAGAGCGGTTCGTAACTGTCTTTCTCGCCAAGAAGCACCTGCTGCGAATTGGCCACCAAGCGATGCGAAAACTGCGCCTGGTCACCGCATTTCACACAAATCGCATGCGTTTTCGTTACGTATTCGGCAATCGCCATCAACTTGGGCATGCAGGCAAACGGCTGACCGAGATAGTCCATGTCCAAACCTGCACAAATTACACGAATGCCGCTGTTAGCCAGCTTGTTGCAAATGTCAACAATGCCGTCGTCAAAAAACTGAACCTCGTCAATGGCCACAACTTCAACCTCTTCCATATTGACGTACAGCAGAATTTCGGCAGAGTTGTGCACGGGTGTCGAAATCATGGAATTGGCATCGTGGGAAACCACCTCCTCTTCGTCATATCTGACGTCAATGGCAGGTTTGAACAATTCGATTTTCTGGTTGGCAAAGGTCGCACGCTTGATTCTTCGCAGTAATTCCTCGGTTTTTCCCGAAAACATAGAACCACAAACTACCTCTATCCAACCTCGATTAATGCTCCGATTAACTTTAGTTTCCCTATACATTTTATTGAAAAATTTGTTGTAATTTTGGCGGCAAATTTCAAGACGCAAATTTATAAAAAAACTTATACCAATAGCCTTTTTTGTTATGAATAATTTTGAACAAAATGCTGATTTTCGCAATAAATTGTTGCAGATTGCTGATAGCTTGAAACTTATCGCCGAAAAAGCAGAATCAATCTCAACTATTGAACGTGATATCGTTCTCCAGCAACTCCGTGATGCCTACCTTGAGGTTTTGAAAGTGAATGCCGATACTCTCCCGCAAGCCGCTCCCATCAGTCAGGAAGAAGAACCCGAAGAAGAAAATCTTCCGATTATTGAGCCCGAACCGGAGCCCGAACCGGAACCCGAGCCCGAACCCGAACCGGAACCCGAACCGGAACCCGAGCCAGAACCCGAACCGGAACCCGAGCCAGAACCGGAACCTGAACCTGAACCTGAGCCAGAGCAGGAAGTCAAAGTCGCACCGGTAGTCGCGGCTGTTGCAGCTTCTGTGTCTGCTGAAAATCTGGCGAAAGCGTCAGCCTTGTTGGATGGTGACACCGGCATTTTGGACTTCCTCGGTTCTCCGCTCGAAGTCGAACCCGACCCAATGCCGGAACCGGAACCCGTCGTCGAACCGGCGCCCGCTCCGAAACCGGAACCCGTTGTCGAACCGGCGCCTGCTCCGAAACCGGAACCCGTCGTCGAGCCGGCGCCCGCTCCGAAACCGGAACCCGTCGTCGAACCGGCACCCGCTCCGAAACCGGAACCCGTCGTTGAACCGGCGCCCGCTCCGAAACCGGAACCTGTCGTCGAACCGGTGCCCGCTCCGAAACAGGCACCCGTCGTCGAATCGGCGCCTGCTCCGAAAGCACCGGAAACTCCAACTTCTGTTCCTACATCACTCTTCCCTGACGAACCCGTTGCGCCGAAGGTCGAAAAGAAAACCCTGCACGACCTTCTTGCACAACAACAGGAAGATAACTCGCTGGCTGCCAAATTCCAACACTCTCATATCGACGACCTTGCCAAGGCCATCTCACTTAACGACAAGTTCCTCTATATTCGCGAACTATTCAAAAACAAAGGCGATGATTTCAGCCGCGCCATCCAAAAACTGAACGCCTGCAACAACATCGAAGCGGCATTTACTGAAATCGATATGCTGAAAAAATACTACATGTGGGATACTACGTCAACCGCGTATCTCTCTCTGTGTGACTTGGTTAGACGTAAGTTTGTGTAAAAATCTGTAGTATGGAATACGGGTTGGATCCTCACTGCCAGATGATTTTGGACGAGTATCGTGCCAATCTGGCATCATTTGAAAAGATAAAGGAGGTGGTGCGTGCACAGCTGGAAAAGTGCATCCGCGATAGTGGCTTGTACGTTACCGCCATTGAAACTCGCATTAAGGAAGAAAAAAGCCTGGCTGGCAAATTAGCCTTGAAAGGTCATAAATATCATTCATTGAGTGATATAACCGACATTTTCGGTGCCCGAGTCATCACTTTTTATTCTGATGAGGTCGATAAGGTCGCTGCGTTGGTTGACAAATCTTTCGAGATTGACTGGAATAATTCGGTGGATAAACGTAAAGCGTTGGAGTTGGACCAGTTCGGCTATATGTCGCTGCACTTCATCTGTCGCATTCCGCAAACGCTCTATTGCGATGGGGCGCATCCCGAAATCAACGATTATCGCTTTGAAATACAGATGCGTACAGCGTTGCAGCACGTGTGGGCGACGATGAATCACGACATCGGATACAAGTCGGGTATCGAGATTCCTAAGGAACATCTGCGCAACTTGAACCGCGTCGCCGGCATGTTGGAACTTGCCGATGAGCTTTTCAGTCGTTTGCGCATGGAAATCACCGACTACCGTCGCAACGTGCAGGCGCTGGTCGCCGACGGCAACTTCGATCAGGTGCCGCTCGATGGCGACACATTCCACAGTTATCTGAGTTTACATCCGTTCAAGAAGCTCATCTCCCAAATTGCTGCCATCAACCAGGCCGAAGTCTTTGAAGATAACCTGATGCGTTATCTGGAAGCCCTGCACAAGTTGGGATTCAAGAGTCTGGGTGATTTGGAACGATTGAAGAAAGAGTGCGGTGAAGGTGCTTATCAGTTGGCGCTGCATCAACTCGCCGGCACTGATCTCGACATCATCGCGCTTTCTGTCGCTCTGCAAAATTTGTGCATTGTTCATATCGTCAGTCGTGGCGGTGGCGTGCTGGAACTGAAGTTCTTCTACGATGCTATTTTCGGTGAGACGGAACACAATCAGCAGCGTGCGCAACGTACATTCGAACAAATTTCCAAAATCAACATTCTATAATCTAACATTATGGCTAATAAATACTTAGATACTAATTTGCTGGATAAGGCAATGCATTTTGCCATTGATGCTCACGCCAATACCGAGCGCCGTGGCAAAGGTTTCCCATATATTGTTCATCCGATGGAGGCCGTGGAAATCGTGGCTACCATCACTCCCGACCAGGAATTGTTGGCCGCCGCCGTGCTGCATGATACGGTAGAAGATACCGATGTGACTGTGGAGCAGATCCGTGCCCAATTTGGCGACCGCATCGCCAAGTTGGTGGATGCCGAGAGCGACCAGTTCACAGAAGGTGTCAGCGAAGTTGACAGTTGGCGCGGGCGCAAGCAGGCCGCCATCGACCGTTTGGCCGCCGCTTCGCACGACGCCAAAATCGTGGCTATGGGCGACAAACTTTCCAATATGCGCGCCATCGCCCGCGACTACACCCAAATCGGCGACGAACTCTGGAACCGGTTCCATGCGCCCAACGGTAAGTCCGACCACGAATGGCATTATCGCGGTCTCGCTCAGTCACTTGCCGAATTGTCGGATACGTTTGCCTATCAGGAATTTATCGCATTGATTGACAAGACTTTCGGAAAATAACAACCTGTTGTAGCTCTCCCCAAGATGAAATTTCGTACCGAAATCAACATCCCGAAACTGCCGTTTTCCATCGTTTTGGATACAAAAATGATGTTTTTAGGTTCGTGCTTTTCGGAGCATGTGTCCGGCTTTTTCGCGGCGCGAAAGTTCCCGGTGTGCGCCAACCCGTTCGGCATACTTTTCAATCCGCTTTCCATCGCGCAAACGCTCGACTTTATGACCGGAAAATCCTCACTTTCCGATCGTTTTTATCAATATTTTGATGAAAAATGGATTAGTTTCGCGCATCACGGAAAGTTCTCCCATGCCGATAAATCCGTCTTTTTAAATCAGATTTCGGATGCCTTGCAAAATGGCGCTTCTTTTTTGCAAAATGCTGATATATTGTTTCTTACATTTGGAACAAGTTATTATTACTATCATTTGGAAAAAGAGTTGGTGGTGGCGAACTGTCACCGTGTGCCGGGAGCCTGTTTTGACAAAAAACGTGTTGAAATCGACCAGATTTGTGCCGCTTTCGCCCCGTTTTTCGCCTGGCGCGCGCAACACAATCCGAACCTGAAAGTCGTCTTTACGGTCAGCCCGGTGCGCCATCTGTCGGACGGCTTCCACGAAAACCAGATGAGCAAGTCCATTTTGCATCTTTCCATCGAAAAAATGCTGGATTCATATCCTGAAACTTGCTATTTCCCGTCGTATGAAATCTTTCAGGATGACTTGCGCGATTACCGTTTTTACGACAAAGACCTGTGTCATCCTTCTGTCGAAGGCGTTGAGTATGTGATGGATAAGTTGTTGCAAAGTACGATGTCGCCGGCCATGTTGCAAAAGATGACGGAGTTGGAGAAGGTCGTGCGGCGCGAAGCACACTTAAAAGTTAGGAGTTAGGAGTTAGGAGTGAACAGTTGAAAAATCAGGAATGAGGAATTCACAGTAAGCAGTAGGCAGAAAACATCATCAGGCCTTTGTCCTTCGACCTAATTTTCAATTTAAAAAGCTTCCCACCTTTCCACCATTCTTACAAACCCTTACACCATTCTCACCCCAGTTTGGCTTTGTATGCGGCATAGTCGGGCTTGGTGAGAAGTTCGAATTCGCCGTCTTTTTTCACTACGCCGATGGCCGGATGTTGGACCCCGTTGAAGAAGGTGGTTTTGACCATGGTGTAATGAATCATATCGTCAAAGACGATGCGGTCGCCGATTTCGAGTGGTTCGGGAAAGGCGAAGTCGCCCATACCGATGAAGTCACCGGCGAGGCATGAACAGCCGCCGAGGCGATAGACG
>JAKSMF010000121.1 GCA_024400775.1 Bacteroidales bacterium
GCCATCTATGTTCAGCAGATGCTCAACGCTCAGCAGGACTAAGCTTTTAGAGGTGACCTAAGCAAAAAGAGCAGGCTCATTCGGGTCTGCTCTTTTTTATTAAAAGATAAAAATCAAACCATTATGAAAAAAATAGCACTTTTCTTTTTGCTGCTCGCCTTTTGCAGCTATACCTTTGCACAACAATGGATTGGCAACACTGATGCCAGCAACATGGTGATGCTCGAAAACTCAGAATTTGCCATTGCTCCGAAACACATCCAAGCCGATGCAGCCGGTGTGATTTCCAAGGTGAAATTCTTCCGCACCACATACAGCACCTATACCTGCGACACTTACACGCTTCGCATTTACGAAAATCCCAATCTCCAGTTGGTGAATGAACAAAAAGGATATTACGATATTCAATCGTGTGGTACTGAAGTATATAGCCAGGATTTTACTGTCACCGACGAAGGATGGGCTGAGGTTGAGCTTACTACCCCATACACCATCGGTGAGGCCGACTTTTGGATTTCCATCCAGATGCACGGCGAAGGCATGCTCGTCATCGGTGGACAAACTGCCGCCGTCGAAGACGACTATTTCTATACTTGTGAAGATAATTACACGTGGTATTGGAGCTATACCTACTTTTTCGATAGCGAATACAACTATTTATTATACTCCTGCGCCTTAGCTGTGCTGAATGGCGAGTCCACCGAGATTGCCGATGCGCAGCCGGCTGTCTGCTCCGTTTTCCCAAATCCGACACAAGATGTTGTAAAAGTGATTGCTGAAAATACTATCCAGACCGTCACGGTATTCGATGTCTTTGGCAAGCAGGTGCGTGCATTCGACGTTGACGCAGCCCACGCCACATTGCCCTTGGCCGACCTGCCCGCCGGTACATATATTTTTAAGATGCAAACCGCCGACGACATCTTCACTCGGAAAATTGTCAAACAGTGAACGGAGAACTGTTTGCCCTGCCGCACGTACCTACGGAAATCGAATGCTCAGGAACACCGATAAAAGTTAAGAAGATAAGAATAAGCAGTAAGTAGTAAGTAGTAACACTAAGTAAGGGCAAAGGGCGCAGGTCTTAGGCCCCTCTGTCCTCCGACCTGATTCCCAACTTGCCATTAAAAAACTTTTCCACTTTCCGTTTCTAAACTTTTTGGTTCCTGTTTGGTCTTGTTTTTGTTGTTTTAATTTCCCAATATGAAAAATTTTAAGTTTGCCGGCGTCATCGCATTGCTTCTCATTGTTTTTGCTTCGTTCGGCGTTTCTGCACAAACCACCATTCGTCAAAAAGACCAATGGGGCGCCAAATTGTATTATGTCGAATCCAATAGCACTCTGCGACTGAAAGACCAGTGGGGCGAAAAAGTCTTCTACTTTGATGGCAGTACCGTCCGTCTGAAAGACCAATGGGGCGAAAAAATTCTGTACATGGACGGCAACACCGTGCGTTTGAAAGACCAGTGGGGCGAAAAACTCTACTATTTCGACGGTAACACCATCCGCTTGAAAGACCAATGGGGCGCCAAGCTTTATTACTTGGATGGCAATACTTTACGCTTGAAAGACCAGTGGGGCGAAAAGGTTTTCTATTTTGACGGAATCCCTTCGCGTTGGGTGATTGCCTGCATCATTTAGCTATTCTGTAGGCCACTCGAAGGTCTCTTCTAATTCCCAGAAACCGCGGATGTTGACTGATTTGCTGAAGAAGGCCACACGTTCGGGCTGCTTTTTCTCTTTGTAGTCGCCCGTGTCCCACTTGCCGTTGTCGTTGGCGTCTTCCAACAATTTCACTTTGTATTTGCCTGCCGCTAAATGTTCATACAGGATTTCGCCCGATTGGGTGAGTCGGTCGTTGCGGATTTCGGCGCCGCCGTCTTTCATGAGCGTAGCCACGTACGTCTTTCCGCCATCGGGCAGCGTGTAGGTCATACGCAGCGAACCATAGTCTTTTTCAGTGTGAGCGACAAACGAGGCTTCGATGGTGTCGTTGCAAAGCCCGTTGTAACCGACAAATGCGGAGTCGGAAATCATGATTTCGTAGGGCACTTTTTCTTCATATTTGAAGGGAACGGCCAAACTCATGACCATGCTGTCGGGCACGGAGACTGTTACGTAGGAAGTGTCGTTGTCAACGCGTTTGTGCTTGGCGACGAAGCGAACCTTTACGTCTGTGACGGGGCGAATCGGATAGGCGAACGTCAGCGTCAGCGGTGCATGGAGTTCGCCTTTGTTGGTGACGTTCACCGACAAAAAGTCGGCCTTGTCCTCCTTCCCACGTCTGCCGGCCCGCGTGTCTTTTGCTTTGTAGGGTGTCAGCTGCAAAGTGTCGATGATATTGTCGGCCACGCTGCAAGTCAGCATCACCGTGTCGGTTAGCGTGCTTTTGGTATAGAGTATCAAAGTGTCGTTTCCGATGTGCGTGAAGTAGTCGATATCGCCTTGTATGGTGTTAAGAGTCAGATTGTCAATATTTTCTGAGAAGATGAATTCGTATTTTCCCAACTCTTTGTTTTGCGATTTCTGTACTTTTTGTTCTGCTCGTGCCTGGAAGAGTCGGATGACGCGTTGGGTGCGGGCGCTGTCGGTCTGCGCCTCGGGAGTTGTCGTTTTAGTGCTGTCGGCCGTGGCTGTATCAGTCTTCGGTGGCAGCACTGCGGGCCAAAGTTCATCTCCGAACGCGATTGATTCGGAGGGCAGATTATACATCAGGTTGTTGTCACCGTCTTGCAACGCGAAAATCTTGTAATTGCCGGGTTTGATGTTCTTGATCTGGAAAGTGCCGTTGCCCTGCGTCTTACTGATGAACTGCGGACGGGTAGTCATCGGCAGCGAATCGACGTCTTCGGTATAGGCGAAAACGAAGCAGTTTTTGACGGGCTGCATTGTTTGTGCATCCACGACTTTTCCCTCGATCATCATCGAATCCACCGAACTGCCGGTGGAAAATGCATAGTTGTAAAAAGGTATCGGATTGCCTTCGGTAAAGTCTTGAATGCAGTCGGCAAACCCCACGTTGTAGGTTTGGTCGGGTAACAGGGTGTCTTGGAATTTCACAATCAGTGTTTTACCCGACAAGGTGTAGGTGGGCGCGGTGGCCGGGGGAGGGGAGATAAGTACGTTTTCCAACGTATTGTTCAGCGTAACATATTCGTTAAATGTCACTTTGAAAGTGTTTCCCTTGAAGTTGACCGTGCCGTTCGCGGGTGCTTCCTTCACTACCGCTGGCGGCGTGACATCCTTTGGTCCACCGACCGGCGTGACCATTTTGGCACAACCGACGGCCAGCAGCAGCAGACAGAATAGCAGATGTAGAGAATGACGATGCACGATGTTAGTTACTTTTTAGGGATCTTGATTTTCTGTCCAACGCTGATGGAATTGATGTTGTGGATATGGTTGTAATCGGCCAATTGTTTGACAGTCAATCCGTAACGAGAAGCTATTTTTCCGAGCGTATCGCCTTTTTTAACAGTATATGTGGTGTAGGCTGGTGCAGGGGTTGCAGGTTTGGCCGGTTGTGTGCTGCTGGGGTTGGGCGTTGCGGGCGTCGGGGTGGTTGTAGTCTTGGTCGAGTCGGCGGCGGCCTTGGCACCATCGTTCGCTGGCTTGCTGTCCGCAGGATAGGTATAACCGACCACCAACTTCTGACCCACTTTCACATAATTGCTTTTCAACTTGTTCATCTGCTTCAGCTCGGTCACCGAGATGCCGTAGCGATTGGCGATTTTGGTCAGACTTTCGCCGCTGCGCACCACGTGATATTTCTTTTTGGCGACGGTGGGAGTGTCGGTTTTGCCGGTGTAAGTGTTCACGTACATCTGCAGAGGTCCGAAGTAGGTGTCGTATTCGTATTTGTAGATCGAATCCTGCATGGTTTCGAAACGGGCGAGGTCGTGGTGGCGCAAACGAAGCGGGAAAGGTTGTGTGAATGCCGGAATCACGTTGCGCTTATATTGCGGATTCAATGTCTTAATTTGTTCAATATCAATATTTAACACATGAGCAATCTGTTCAAAATGGACCTCTTTTTTTACCATGATGGTATCCACGTCCAGCGGAATGCGGATATCGGCGGGAACGATGCCATGCAATTTGTAGTACTTCATCATGTAGTAGGCCCCGATGTAGGCGGGAAAATAGTTTTGCGTTTCTTTGGGCAGGTAAGGACGAACTTCCCAGAAAGTGGTTTTGCCGCCGGAACGGGTGATTGCCTTACGCACGTTGCCGGCGCCGCAGTTGTATGCTGAGATGGCCAAGCCCCAGTCGTTGAAGATGTTGTACAAATCGCGCAGGTGACGGGCGGCTGCATCTGTCGCCTTCATCGGGTCTCGGCGGTCATCTACAAAACTGTTGACTTCCAAACCGTACATCTTTCCGGTTTGATACATAAACTGCCAAATCCCGGTGGCACCGGCCGGAGAAACCGCTGTCGGATTCAAACTTGATTCGATAATCGTGAGGTAAATCAACTCTTCCGGCACGTCGTATTTGTCGAAAATGGCGCACATGCGCGGATAATAGTACTGCGCCAATCCCAAAATGGCCGACGATGAACGCTTTCTGGTATTGGCATACAGATTGATATAGCTGCGGACCGACGAATTGTATCCGAGTTGAACGATCGAAGGAATGCGCGACAATCTCAATCTGTAAATCGAGTCGCAGTTGGCTTCCGAAATGTGATTGGTGTCGCTGTACGAGTTGATGACGCTGCGTGCGTTGGCGTTGGCATGCTTCACAAACCACGAATCCAACATCTTGTCCATCTTGGCCGACAGCTGGCTTTCCACACGTTGTATTTCAGCAGCTTCAGCCGAATTGTCGGTCTGATTTACTTGGGCATATCCAGCCGTAACCATCAAAAACAGCACTAAAAATGTATATGTCAGTCTGAATTTTCTCATTAGTAATCGATTTTGTAGTTGTTCCATCTCAACTCTTTACCCTCTTTGTAAAGCGTTGTCAGAACCAGTTCGCCGGTATCGTAATATTCATACCAAATGCCGTCACGTTCGCCATTGATGCACTTGCCGGTTCTTTTAATAACGTGATTATCGTAATAAATAGTATATTTTCCGTTCATTAAATCTTGGTCGTATTCGATTTCGGCAGCGATTACGCCTGGTTCATACCACGTTTTCCAAAGCCCTGTGCGCATGCCGTCGGTATAGTCGCCTTCTTCAATGGACTGGTTCCGCTTGTAAAACCAATGCCCTTCTTCCGTTCCTTCCACGAAATTTCCTTTGGAAACCTCTTCGCCGTTTTCGTCGTACTCCACGAATTCGCCCTCCAACGTGCCGGCGTCGTAGTTGGCTTCCCGCATCAGCTGGCCGTTGGCGTAAAACCACTGCCATTCGCCGTCTTGACGGCCTTTGCTGTCGTAACTTCCTGATACTTCAATTGTTTTGTTGGGGAAATAGAACTTCCATTTGCCCACGCGGTTGGAATTCTTGTAGTTTCCTTCCGATTTTACTTCTCCACCTTCGTAAAATTCGGTCCATTTGCCCTGACGCAGTCCCGCCATATCGGTGATGCCTTCTGACAGCAGGATGCCGTTGGCAAAGACGTACCCTTTGATGACGTTGCCGTCTTGGTCGAACTCGCGGCGTACGCCTTCCGCCTTGCCGTTGTAGTATGAGGCGATGATGGCGGGTTGGCCGTTGGAATGGTACGAGACCTTGCGGTCAATCTGTTTGGTTTCCGGCGCGTCGGCAACGAGATAGTCGTTTTCGTACTTCTGCACCTGCAGAAAGTTGCCGTCTTCGTCGTAATCCTTGAAATAGCCGTGTCGCTTGTCGTTCACGTATTCACCTTCTTGCTGCAAGTTGCCGTTAGGCCAGAAGAACTTCCATTTTCCCTGTTTGTAACCGAACTTGTCGGTGCGGTTTACGTTTTCGCGTTTGGTGAGGATGCCGTGGTGATAGTAGCACAGGCGCACGATGACGCCGGCGGTGTCGAACTCGCGCGACATGCCGTGCGGTTTGCCGGCCTCATACGGCGTTTCGCACTTGAGGCGGTCGTCGTAGGTGAATGTTCGCACGGGACTGAGCAGCGTGTCGGCATCCCAGTTCTCCACCGTATATTCGTCGCTCATGTACTGGATGCGCGGCCCCTGTTTCACTCCGTTTTTGTAAGTGATGCGGAGTGTCGCGCCGCCTTT
>JAKSMF010000122.1 GCA_024400775.1 Bacteroidales bacterium
TCCGGTTTCTTCTTTCACTTCACGCAAAGCCGTATCTTTGTATTCCTCACCCGGCTCCGCGATATCAATCAGATGATATGGAATCTGCTGGCCGTCAATAACATAATCAGCCAAATCCTTTCCTGTTCCGATGTCCATGCCACGATAGACCTGCCGCGAGTCGGCACTGATGATTTCCGCGTTAAAATCGCGGGCAAGGCGGACGGCCAGCCGCGTTTTCCCCGTCGCGGTCGGACCGAGCACAGTGATGATCTGTCCGTCCGGACGATTCTTTACCAAATCGCAAACATCTGAATATGATCTGAGTACCATCACTAATAACTAAATTGGCTACCACCGACAAATTCGCGCAGAATGGATGTTCCAGGAATATTTTCCGGCGGAATAGATTTAAAATAGGAGAGCATTTTCAGCAAGCGTCGCGCCTCGGCATATTCAGGTTCGGTTTCGGGCACATCGCTAAGTACCGGAACTGCGTACGGTTTTAGGATGCCCAGCTCGAAAATGAGCGCGGTATTCACCATCACATCGGCATTTTCCTGATAGGGAAAGATGTTTTTCATCTCACCGTTACGCACGCTCTGCCAACGACGAAGCGTGTCCAAAGCGGAATAACCACGATATTTGTGGTCACGTACAATTCTGCGAACCAATCGGTTATCGGTTGTCGGAATCGGGTTTTGCGAATCAATGGAAATGGAAGTCAGAGCAGAAACAAAAATCTTGTATTTCACGCTGTCGGGGATGGCGGCGGTGAGTTTCGGATTCAGGCAGTGGATGCCTTCGATAATCAGAATCGAATTTTCCTTCATCTGCACGTGCTTGCCCAACCATAGTTTTTTGCCTTGCTGGAAATCAAAGGTCGGCAATTCCACCTCTTTCCCATCCATTAACTGTAAAAGCGTGTCATTGAACAATTTAAGGTCAATGGCTTCCAATGCCTCAAAGTCGTACTGACCGTTTTTGTCCAATGGCGTCTGCTCACGTTCAACGAAGAAGTCATCCACAGACACCTGCACGGGCTTATATCCTTGTAGGGCCAACTGCACGGAAATACGTTTGCAACTGGTTGTCTTACCGGAACTTGACGGACCGCTGATCATCACCAGCTTAACACCTCCACGATCGTGAATGTCGGCAGCGATTTTAGCGAAACGGTTTTCCTGAAACGCCTCGGTCATTCGGATGACATCGGCGATTTCGCCGCCCACGATTTTTTCGTTGATATCCATCACAAACGGCACACCCATTTTTTCCGCCCAATCGCGATACTCCATATAAACGGAGAAGAGTTTGGGATGACGGCGAGTAGTGCTCAACGCATCCGGATGTTTGGGCCAGGGCATTTTGAGTAACAGTCCGTTTTCATATTTTTCGATATTAAAAACGGTCAGATAGCCAGTGGATGGGACAAGGAAGCCGTAGTAGTAATTGATTTTATCGTCCAAAGCGTAAATACTGGTATAGAGGCGTTTACGATATTGGAAGAGGCGTGATTTTTCATCCATGCCATGACGGGCATATTCGGCGAGGGCCTCCGGTGTCGGCAGCTCCAAGCGTGTGAACGGCAGATCGAGCGCTACCAGTTCCTGCATTGCTGCTTTGATTTTCGCCACCAGTTCGGGAGTCACTTCTTCTTCATAACCATCTAATGCACAATATTTTCCACCAGAAATAGAGTGAAGGATGCGTAATTTGACATTGGGCAGCAAATCGCTGATCACCTTATACAGCATAAAATAAAGCGAACGGCTGTACATGCTGGAGCCATACGTGGAGGTGATATCGAAAAAGCGGATTTGGCAAGGTTCGTGGATACAGAAGTTGAAGTCACGGACCTTATTATTCACAAGCGCACCCAAAATCGGATGGTCTAATTTGATATTTTCTTTTTTGGCAATTTCAGCAATCGGCATGCCGAACGGGCATTCCAATTCGTGCTGTGTATTGAGACAATTTATTTTAATCATACGATTTATATAATGGTTTTAAAGTAAAAGACAATGTTTGTAGATGCGAAACGAAAATTAGACATTAATATTATAGTAGACTCAACTTTCACGGGCTGTTTTTTTCTTGTTGTAATGGAGACTTACGACTTTTGACTTACGACTTTTCAAGTCGGAATCGGAAATATGATGGCAAATCCATTCATTCTCGTTGTTCTTCATTGTTCTCGTTTCTCTGTCATAAGTCTCAAGTCCCAAGTCTGTTATAATTATTGTGTTAACTTGCGAAACTTGAATTATAGATAAAGGAGGAAGATGGCGGGTTGTTTGTGAAGGTCGATGGGGGTTTTGCGCCATTGGGCGATGGTTTTGGAGATAATCATTTCGTTTTCGCAAGTCAGGTTAGCGGCGACGCAAAGACGAAGATTCGGAGCGCATACAGAAAGTATTGAATTGAAAACGTGATTATTACGATATGGTGTCTCGATAAATATCTGTGTCTGCTTGAATTTAAGGATGAGGCCTTCAAGCACTTTGAGTTTGCGCTCGCGGTCGGGTTGTTCGGCCGGCAGATAGCCGTTGAAGGCAAAATTCTGGCCATTGAAACCGGAAGCCATCAGCGCCATGATGATGGAGCAGGGGCCGACCAGCGGGACAACGGGAATGCCCAACCGATGTGCTTCCGTCACGACCAGATGACCGGGATCGGCAACACAGGGAACACCCGCCTCCGACAGCAGACCAACGTTCTTACCTTCCAAGCAGGGCTGCAAGAACTCCTTGACATCCAGTCCTTTGGCATGTTTGTCCATCAAGAAGAAGGTCAGTTCGCTAATCGGCTTCTGAACACCCAGCTTCTTCAAGAAACGACGTTCGGTACGTTCATCTTCTACAATATAATAATCTATATCGTTGATAATCTGACTATTGAAGGCCGGAAAGACCTTGTCGAAATCGCTTTCGCCCAGCGGCGAGGGAATAAGGTAAAGGGACATGGGAATTAGGAATTAAGAATTAGGAATTAGAAGTTAGAAGTTAGAAGTTAGGTGTTTTATTTCAATTTTCAATTTTCTAGAAGCCGAGTAATAGGCCGGCGAGGCCGACAAGGAGACCGAAGGCGACGTTGAGGGCCTTCATCATAAGGAAGCTTTTGCGAGAATAGGCGAGCAACGGCAAAGCGCCATGACCGTCTTGTACGATGGAGCTGGCCAGCAGAATGCTGAACGGAATGACGTTACCAGCATACAGATATATCCAGATAAATTGAGGTTGCGATTCGGGAATGATGCCGAGCCCGAGGGCGACAAACAAAAGCGCCCAGGTCATCCAGCGATTGTTGGCGATAACACTTTCTACATCAACGAAATGGTTCAGAACGGCCAACACCAGCAAAACGCCGAAAGTCCACAGCAACACGGAGATGAAATGGTGTTTGATGACATGTTCCCACAAATGTTCCTGCAGGAAATGCTCGGCGGAAAAGGCTACGACAATCAATGTGATGATGGCCAGAAGGCCGAACACGATGTTTTCGCCATGCAAATGGTGATGCTCCTCCCCTGCCTCATCGTGATGGTGACCGCAGTGTTCTGCCTCACAATCATGGTGATGCGCGGAGAATTCGGCCGCTTGCTCATGAGTTTCGGCAGCATAGGCGCTGGAATGCTCGTGCGCCATCGCCGGCATGGAGCCGTGGTCGTGCGAAATTGCGCCCGTCCCCAACGCAACCAAGTACATTACCAGTCCGAAAATGAGGATGGCGCGGGCAAAGGAGATTTTACGGATGTTGGAAAACGCCAACTGCGCATGCCCATGTTCGTGCGTATGGCCTTCATGCACCTCCAACGTGTGAGTGTCGTTGGAGTAAAAGGAGCGATTTTTGAAAAGCGAATGTGTAATGATGCCCGCGACCATCGCCACCGCAAACAGCGAAAGAAACAATTGGGGCGTTGTGCCCGGACTCATCGCAAAAAGCAGGAAAGCGGAATCACCGAAGGTGCTGATCATACCGGCGACGAGCGCGCCAAACGAAAGCAGCCGGTGCGTGTAAAGCGATACGATGGTAAAACCGCCGATACAGCCAGGAATCAGTCCCAACACCGAGGAAACAAGAATCTGCAAAAATGGGCGGTGCTGTAATTTTTCCAACAGATGACCCGACGAGCTGACGTTGACGAACTCTATCAAGAGCATCATCACCATCACCAAGCAGGTGATGCCGACTGTACTGGTTATAATTTCTAAAAATTCGTGTAGCATGGTTAGTTTCGTAAAGTTTGTAAAGTAAGAAACAGAGAAATGAGAGTGGAGTTAAGAGCGTTTGGAGTAGCTTTTTTCAAATTCGGTACGACCGAGGAGCGACCGACCGAGGGTTATTTCATCGGAGTATTCCAATTCTTCCCCAATGCCGATACCACGGGCGATGGTGGTGATGACTGGAACTTTTCCTTGTATGTTTCTGTAAATGTAGAAGTTAGTAGTATCGCCATCGACGGTGGCGGGCAGTGCGAGGATGACTTCGGAGATGCCGCCGGCCTCCACGCGCTGGAACAGGCTGTCGAGATTCAGTTGCTGCGGTCCGATGCCGTCCATCGGGGCGATGACGCCGCCAAGTACGTGATATACACCGGAATACTGGTTGGTGTTCTCAATGGCGACCACATCGCGGATGTCGCGGACAACACAAACCACCTTTTTGTCACGCTTCGGGTTGGCACAGATTTCGCAGACCTCCGTATCAGAAAGATTGTGACACTCTTTGCAATAGCAGACCTTCTCCTTCAGCGCCGTAATCGACCCGGTCAGCAGTGCGACATCGCGGTTTTCCATCTTCAAAATGTGTAAAGCCAATCGCAAAGCGGTTCGCTTACCAATGCCGGGCAGCTTGGAGATTTCAATAATTGCATCATCTAATTGTTTGGAGAAGCCGATTTCCACGAGAAGGTGATAAGGTGATAAGGTGATAAGATTAAGAGGTAATAAGAGTATAAAGATAAGAAGATAAAAAGTTAAAGGACGGTGGTCGAAGGGGATAAGAGCAAATTGGAGTTCAGAAAATAATTTTCAAATTTCAATTGATAGCTATTCGTCATCGCCACGGGCGGCGGCACGGCGCTGGTCTTTTTCTTTGATGCTGTCGCGCTTGTCGAACATTTTCTTACCGCGCGCCAGCGAAATGTCGAGTTTGGCGTAGCCGTTTTCGTTGATCCACATGCGGGTCGGGATGATGGTCGTGCCACGGTCGTTAAGTTTCGAGGCCAGCTTTTTGAGTTCCTTGCGGTTGAGCAACAGCTTGCGGTCGCGCTTGGGCTCATGGTTGTTGTAGCTGCCGTCGGCGTACTCGCTGATATGGATATTGTGCACCCACAACTCGTTGTTGATGAATGAGCAATAAGAGTCGGTAAGGTTGGCTTTCCCGGCGCGGATAGACTTTATCTCAGTGCCAGTCAGCACGATACCCGCGGTGAAAGAAGTCATAAGGTAGTACTCGAAGTCGGCCTTACGGTTTTTAATATTGATGTTAGAGGGTTTCTTATTTGCAGCCACGATAGTAAGAATTAGAAAGGCATTTCGGTTGAATTGGAGAAATCGTCAGAGACAGGTAGGTCGGCGTTGGCATTGGAATCCAATTCCACGAAGCCGCCCTCGGCGGGAGGCGTGAGGCCGGCGGTAGCGGAAAGCGGACCGTCGCTGAAGCCCTCTTCCATGTCGTCGCAAAACTTGGTAAAACGTTTTTCAAAACGCATCTTCACTTCGCAGGTGCCGCCATGACGGTTTTTCTCAATGATGATGGAAGCACGATTCAACGCCGGACTGTTGTCATCTGGGAAAGTGTCCATCTTGTAATATTCCGGACGGTAGATGAACATAACCTGGTCAGCATCTTGTTCGATAGAGCCGGATTCACGCAAGTCCGAAAGCATCGGCTTCTTATCGCCGCCACGCTGCTCCACCTGACGCGACAACTGCGAAAGCGCAATGACAGGGATATTCAAGTCTTTGGCTAAGGCCTTGAGTGAACGTGAGATCTGGCTGATTTCCTGTTCGCGGTTGCCGCTGCGTTTGTCATCGGTATTGCCCTGCATCAACTGGAGGAAGTCCACGATGACGAGGTCGAT
>JAKSMF010000123.1 GCA_024400775.1 Bacteroidales bacterium
TCATGCTGACGCTTGATTTTTTATCTTCAAAATAAATATCGCAACAGTACTAATTGTGCATAATAAAAAAGCGTACTTTTCGTTTTTGGGATTGATGTAATAAAAAACAACTTGTAATTTTACACCCGGATATTAAGAAACATGAATAATAGTTATCGGAAACTTCATCGTAGTGCCTATGACAAACGTATCGCCGGTGTGTGCGGTGGATTAGGCGAATATTTCAACATAGACCCAGCCCTTTTCAGAATCATCTTTTTAGTCGCCCTGCTTGGCGGAGGAAGCGGGGCACTCATCTATTTTGTTATCTGGCTCATCGTCCCCGAAGCATAAACAATCATTTTATCATCAAAATTAACACAAATGAAAAAAATCCTTTTAGCATTGTTAGCCGTTGTCTTTCTTTTTGGAAGTTGTGAAAAAGAGGGCAACTTCACTCCCAAAAAGAGAATCAGTACCGTTTACGTTCAGCACGAGGACGGCCCCAAGGCCATCGGTGAAGAGTACACGTGGAATGGCCACAAACTTGCCTCAAAGAAATTTTATGCGGAAGCCATCGACGCATACTTTGACGATGTAGAACTCGTTCCCACCTACGACGGCAAACGCATCGTACGCATGGATGAAAAAATCTCCGGCGATTACGTCGAATATCTCTATTCCGGGAAACTCCTCACCCATCTTGTCTATCATTCCGGAGAGCAACAAGCCACGGCTACGTTGGACCATACAAACGGCAAGATTACCCGAATCTTCTTCCCCAAAGTCGGCAACACCAACGGCAGCGACAAATGCATCCAGAAAATCATGCAGATGTTTCTGACGCCGGAAGACGTGCAAAAAATAGTTAGATCCAGAGAAAGCAACACCAAAACTCTCGCAGTAACAGACAATGAATTCTTATTCTATTGGGATGGCGACAATGTATCCCAAGTAACCAACAAAATATACAATCAGGACGGAGTGCCCAGCAGTGGTTTCACTGTCAGCTACGAATACGACGACATGATTAATCCGTTCAGCATGAACTGGGAAGACTTCGGGGCACAGCTCAATATCACCATGGACATCGCCTGCGGACACAACATGAATTTAAGCAAAAACAATCCGACGAAAATCACCACCACACTTAGCATCACCTTATCCGAAGATGACGTTTACACTCAAACGGAAGTCTGCAATATCACTTACGAATACGACGGCAAATACCCGGTCAAACAAATCCGCAAACTTGAAGGCGGGACTGACATCTACGAATACGAATACGCAAATTAACCGCGAATTACGCAAATCAACCGCGAATTACGCGAATTACGCAAATTACGCAAATTTACAGGGCTGACTTCTACCAGAAATCGGCCCTGTTTTTTACTTGGGAATCGGCATGCAAAAGTTGAGTGCGGTAATACTTTCCGTTTTCAGCTTTCAATTCAGCGTGCCGTCACTTTACCAATATTTCATCAACAAAGATGAAAGCGTCGCCGCCGGCGCCCAGATGCCATTCGGGCAGCACGCCGTAGTTGGCGGCACGCACACGCACGAAGCGAGCAGCTGCCGTTCCTTTCACGGTGAAATCTTCTGCCTTCACCGTGTAATCGTTGTCGGGACGCTGGTTCGTATATTCACCGAATCGCATGAATTTCTCACCGTCGGTTGAGACCTCGACCACCAGCTTCGTCGGATACCAAATCCAAGAACGGATATCCTCCAAAAAACCGACCGACACTTCTGAAATCGTTTTTACGGCTTGCAGATCGACTATTGCTTCAAAGTCTTGCGCCTGATAGCCCTGCCAGCCGCCCAAGCGCCAGTTGACGCTGCCGCGCAGTCCGTCGATGAGTCCTTCGTCGCCGCCAGCGGTATATTGCGGATTGTAATGTGCGTTGATTTTCACAGACTTATCCTGTACAAACTTATGAAAAGTGGCCTCCACCACGGCACTGCGACCCAATGTAGGATGGTCGGCCCACGCGCGGACGGTGGTACTTTCTTTCAACCTCAGCGTTTTCTTGTACTTGCAGACCTTTTGGAAGTTGTCGGCGGAGGTGCAGTAATAGATGACGCCGGCCTCGGCGCTTTGCGGATGTGCGTTGAAGATTTTCACCGAAAGGTTGTCGCGAAAGACTTGTTCGTTCGGCTCAAACACCGGTGCCAAAGTCATCGTTGCCGGGACCACGTTTGTCTTTCCAGCAACCGCCTTCTCCCCCACTCTTGGTTTCGCGCCCATCTCCAACACAAGTGTTTCACCACGTGAAATCATATCATACGAAATGCCGTCAGCCAACATTTCATCGGTATTCCGACTACCCGTAATTGATTGTATATAAGCATTTTTGGCACCTTGATTTTTACAAATCAAGGTAAACGTCTTGCCATTTTCGAGGTGAATTTTCACTTCATCGAAGATAGGCGAACCAATGTCATAGCGATTGCTGCCGGGAGCGACCGCATAAAATCCCATTGCGCTCATCACGTACCACGCCGACATCTGTCCGCAGTCCTCGTTGCCACAAAGTCCGTCGGGGGCATCCGCATACTGTTCGGTCAGGATGCGGCGCACCACCTGTTGCGTTTTTTCGGGCTGGCCGACATAATTATACATATAAGGTGCGTGATGTCCTGGTTCGTTGCCATGTGCGTAGTTGCCCATGATGCCCGTTAAGTCGGCCTGCTGCCGACCGCTCATTTCATTTTTCCCAAAGAACAATGAATCAAGCAGTTGTTGAACATGTTCGGAACCGCCGGCAAGTTGGACATAATGCACAAAATCATGCGGGACGTAAGTTGAATATTGCCATGCGTTGGCCTCTGTATAGTGGTTATTGACTTCACCGGGAGAGAACGGCAACATAAAGCCGCCGTTGCTTCTCGGATGTGCAAAGCCGTTGGCATCCACCAAGTTTTTATAGAACTGACTGCGGCGATAGAAGCGGTCAGCGATTTCCGTTTCACCCAAATCCTTGGCAAATTCAGCGATGCACCAGTCGTCGAAACAGTATTCCAATGTTTTGGAAACCGACTCATGCTCTTTGTCGGCGGGGATATACTCGAACTTTTCAAATTCAGGGCGACCAAGTTTCGGTAATTCGGCCGAGGCGACCATTGCCTGCAGCATTTTGTGTTTGTCGAAATCACCGATTCCCTTGCGGCTTGCATCCAAGATAACGGGCACGGAATGGTAGCCGATCATGCACCAAGTTTCGTATGCCGACAATTCCCACATTGGCAGTTGACCGCCCTGTTCATAAGCGAGCAAAAAAGTGCTGAGGAAGTCGTTGGTGCGCGTACGGTCGATGATGTTCAGCAGCGGATGCAGTGCGCGATAGGTGTCCCATAAAGAAAATACGGTATAAACTTTATGTCCGTCGCCGTGATGAATTTCCCCGTCCTGTCCACGATAGCGACCATCCACGTCGGAAAACTCGCAAGGAGCTGTAAAGCAATGATACAAAGCGGTATAGAATTTACGCATATCATCAGTACTGCCTTTTACTTCAATCTTTCCCAACTCCTTATTCCACAGTTTATCGGCATTATTTTTCACCTTTTCAAAATCAAAGGAAGGTGTTTCCACCAGATTGGCGCGAGCGCCTTCGATATCCACTGCGGAAATCCCCACATTGATGGTCACCTGTTTTACGGTATCGTCGAAATAGAGAACGGCTTTGATGTTGCCACCCTGCAGGCGATCAACGGTGCGCATAAGCGTAGAGTCACGATAAAACTGGATGCGCGTGACGGGGGCCGACAGCTTCATATCGAAATAAATATGCTGGTTTTCATTCCATGCCTTTGAGATGCGGGCGCCCACAAAATCCTGTTTATCAATAGTTTCGATATAGCTATCAAGTACGATATCGCGGTGTGCGAGGTCAACTACAATGCCGTGGGGCTGACCGTTATCGGGGAAAGTGTAGCGGTGGCAGCCCACGTGTGAGGTGGCGGACATTTCTGCCAAAACGCCATTGGCCAACTTCACCGAATAGTAGCCGGGGTGCGCTACTTCATCCGTATGCGAAAACCGCGAGCAATAGTGCGTGTTAACCGGGGAGCCATTGCCGACGAAGGGCATAACGAGAATATCACCATAGTCGGAACAGCCCGTGCCACTAAGATGGGTGTGCGAAAAACCATAGATCGTATTATCGTCGTAATGATAGCCGGAACAGCCGTCCCAGCCATTGAGGCGAGTGTCGGGGCTGAGATGTACAGCACCGAATGGCACTAAGGCACCCGGAAAAGTGCGACAATGTGCGCCCGTACCGACAAACGGGTTGACATACCGCGTATAGTTTTGCGCACTACACGTCAGCACAAAACACAACACGTTAATAATCAATATAAAACGATTTAACGAATTACTATTTTTCATAAAAATATTTTTATATTTTGAATGTGCAAAGATACGATTAAATTAGTTTATAAAGTTAAAGTTCATAAAGTTCGTATGCATGAGAGCAGAAGCGCAAGTTCGACAGTCGCATATTCAATTTTACAATTTGTTATAAAGCCACCTACAACAATAAAAAATTCAATCATCAACTATTTTTACTAAGTTTGCAGCCAAAATTTGGAATATGAAATCAATCGCAAAACTATTTCTTTTTATTTCATTATCAATCAATTGCATTTACTGCTATGCCAGCGAGCAGGTTAATGACGACCGCAATCAATGCACACCGATTACCATTACAGCGAATGCGCCATACACAGAAGACTTCTCAAGCTACAGCGGAACTTCCGCCTCCAGCACCAGCGGCGTCATGCCCGACTGTTGGGATGCACTCTTTTTGGGAACACCATCATACATCGGTTATGCGCCGCACGTTTTCTACGGGAGCAGTCAATGTCCGCACGGCAGCAGCAATAACTGCCTGCTGATGTACGCCGGCAGCACCGACTACGGTCCGTCGTCGTACGCCATTTTCCCGAAATACACTAATGACATGACCACTCTGGAGCTAAAATTTTCCGTGGCCATGTCCACCAACTTCTCCAGTCCCAAACTCACCCTTGGATATGTAACTGATGCCACCAACAGCAACAGTTTTGTTGCCTTGCGGACTTTTTCGAATAATTTGGTTTCAGAAAACGGAGTTGCAAACTACGACATTCGCTTAAATACATACTCATTTCCCGCCGGCGCGCGGCTCTGCTTCCGTTGGACGGCTTCTTGGGAGAGCTGCTACATCGACGACGTGGTGGTGAGACTCATTCCTTCCTGCATCGCTCCCGACAACCTTGCTTACAGCAACCTGACGTCCGGCGGCGTGCTTCTGGAATGGACCCCGGCCGGCAGCGAGAGCGCGTGGGAAATCGATTACGGAACCGTCGGGCACGCCGCCGGAAGCGGCAGCTCCGCGGCCGCCTACGGACATCCATACTCGCTTGGCGGACTTGTGCCGGGCAACAGCTATGACGTGTATGTGCGCGCTGACTGCGGCGGCGGGAACGAATCCGAATGGAGCGGGCCCGTCTCCTTCCGCGTGCCCTGCGCTCCCGCGACCGTCACCGCCACGGCGCCCTACACCGAGGACTTCGCCGCATACGGCGGCACTTCCGCCTCCAGCACCAGCGGCGTCATGCCCGACTGCTGGGACATGCTCTTCTTCGGGACGCTCAACCACCTCGGTTATGCGCCGCACGTCTTCTACGGCGGCAGCTACGCCCCGAACGGCAACAATAACAACTGCCTGCTCATGTACGCCGGCAGCACCGACTACGGCCCGTCGTCCTACGCCATCCTCCCGCAGTTCACCAACGACCTTGCCACACTCGAAATCGACTTCTCCGTCGCCATGTCCACCAACTTCTCCAGCCCCAGACTCTCCCTCGGATACCTTTCCGACATGACCGACGCCAACACCTTCGTCGCCATACAGACCTTCCCCAACAACCTGGTTAGCGAAAACGGCGTCGCCGACTACCAGATCCGCTTGGACGGAGGAACATACCCCGCCGGCGCGCGGCTCTGCTTCCGTTGGACGGCTTCTTGGGAGAGCTGCTACA
>JAKSMF010000124.1 GCA_024400775.1 Bacteroidales bacterium
CCAGGTTGGTGCAGGCCTCATCATCATACCATAAGTAGGTGTAGAGGTCGCTCGGATTGCTTACGCGCAAGGTGATGCTGTCGCCGCAATAGATGGCGGGAGTAGCATTTTCCACTTGGGGAGCTTGCGTCTGGTTCACGGTAACCGTAACCCCATTGCTGTTGCGGGCTGAACAGTTGCTGGCATTGTTGGCTACCGCATAGTAGGTGGCCGTACTGTCAGGACTGATGGTCAGCGGACTGTTGTCGGTAGAAGTCCCGATGAGGTTGTCGTCTTGGTCGTACCACTCAGTCCAAGTACTGTCAATGGAGGTGAGGGCCGAAAGTGTTACCACTTCGCCACAGTCGATTTGTGTCGTGCTGGCCGCTACCTGTGTCGGGGCCGGCATGTCGTTGACGAACACCTTGACTTCAACAGTCGAAGTGCTGCACATGTCGTATTCACCGCTGATGCGTGCGTAGCCGTTGCCGGAATGACCGGTTTCGGAGCTGCCGTCGGGCGCGGTGAAAGTGCTGTTGCCAGCGATGGTTTGTGCATTATATAAATAATATGTAGAATTCAACAAACATCCACTGGGATAGCTGGATGCGGTTGAAGATGTATAAATGTAGCCGGAACCGCCAGAGCCTCCGTTGCCATCAGAAGTGCTGTTGGAAGTAGGAATGGTCTGACTGCCGCCTGCGGCACCAGCACCATACCAGCCACCGCCGCCGGCACCACCATCGTAGGAAGTGTTGGCCCCGAGACCGAATGCGCCGCCAGAACCGTATGAACCTTGCGAAGCAGCATAACTACCGCTACCGCTTGTGCCACCGCCATAGCCGCCTTGTTCACTATCTTCACCGCCACCGCCGCCACCGCCGGCAACGATTACACGGGCATATAGAGATTCACTGTTGATACGAATGTCGGTAGCACCGCCACCACCACTCGCGGGATCCCCAGTGGAAGAGCCCCACGAGGTGCCGCCGCCGTTCCAACCACCGTCAGCACGGCCAGAGCCCGCTGAGTGGCCTTGGCCGCCTACATATACGTTTAATACCATGCCAGGCGTGACATTGAGCGTTCCGACGGAATAACCGCCCATGCCGCCAATGCCGTTGTCGGAAATGTTGCTTTCCTGACGTCCGCCACCTTGTGCACCCCAGACTTCCAGAGTCACATTATCTATGCCTTCGGCAATAGCAAATGTCTGTACATTGCCGGTGTATTCGAAGTCGCGAGTGAAACGACTGTGTTGGAAGCCGCGAACGTAAAACTGCGTGTTCTCAGTCAATCGTCCCGTCGTGAATGTCGTGCCTTCATATACCAGATGCTGACACTCCGGATCCGAAAACCAGCGATATACAAGGCGCGGATTCGGGTCGTTGATGGTCAGTACAGAGTGCCCGCCACAATAGATGACGGTTGCGGTGACATCTTCCGGAGCTGACGGCTGCGTCACATAGACCGGGTCAACAGCGGCACGTTGGATGGAACGACATGCCCCGTTCACCGTCGCTGCCTCTGCGTAATACTGTACGTCGCCTGTCGGCACCTGCGCTATGAACGCGCCAGGAAGTGTACGGAATAGCGGTGCCTGCCCATCAATGGATGTGTACCAGTAGATTTCATCTGCGCGCTGTTCCGCTGGCAGCATCACCGTGTTGGCCGACAAACGAATGGTGTCGCCACAGGTGATGTCCGTCGCCGATACGTACAGATCAATCGGCGTGGCTGGCCGAACTACCGTAATGGGAAGTATTGCGGATTCGCCTTCGTATTCGCTTGTGCTGTTGCTCCGGGCACGAACGTAAAACGTGGTGTTTTCGTACATGTGGACGTCCGAATAGGTCGTTCCCGTGTAAACCACGTTTTCCATGCTCGCATCCGTCGCCCAAACGTATGTGTATCCGCTCGCTGGATTGATGACTTCCATGGAAATTACTGTGCCACAACTCATTGTGGTAGATGCCGCACCCGAGATTTCGATTTCGGGACGGTCAACGTCCATGATTCGATAGACATGCTTCCATGGCGTGTACCAAGCTGATGCCGCCGATGCCGTTTTAACGCAAAAAACCGTACTAAGTACGGTCATTGCTAAGCATAAATAGAATTTTTTGTAAGACTTTTTTGTTGCTTCCGTTCTGGAGTTCTTCATAGTTGTTTATTTTATATTATTTATTTTCAAAAGGTTATAATGTCCGCTTTTGTTCTGATAATAGAACAATAACGGCTCTTTTTGAGTGTGCAAAATTAGCTTTTTCGGACAAAATAATCAACATTTTGTTGTTGAAAAAGTGATAAAAATCTAACTTGCACAAAGCCATTTATTTACGCATTTTGTTTGTTTTTGTTACCGTTTCCGCACTTTTTTTGTACATTTTTCCCCAACCTCCTGCATCCCAGCTTTCTACTTCCCACTTCCTACTTTCTACTTCCTGCTTCCCACTTCCCACTTTCCAAACTAATTCGTACCTTTGCAGCCCAAAATTTGTGATGATGATTGATGAAGAAATAACCCATCTTTTGCATTCTCCACAGCAAGTGCGGCTGCGTGAGTTCTTCGAAAATGGCAAGCGTGGACAAAAATTCCAACTTCTCGGTCTGAGCGGTTCCTCCTTGGCGATGGCCGTTGCTCCGATGTTTTCGCAACTCTCTTCAAATCAGGTTTTTATTCTGCCTGATAGAGAGTCTTCCGCCTTCTTTTATCATGATGTGGAAAAGCTTTTGAAAGACGTAAATCGCCCATTGGAACAAAAATGCGTCCACTATTTTCCCGCTTCCTACCGTCGGCCGTACGACATTGAAGAGGTCGATAACGCCAACATCAAACTGCGTTCCGAAATCATCAACAAACTCCTTTACAACGAAGGTCACTGCCTCATCGTTACTTATCCGGAGGCCATCGCTGAAAAGCTGACTTCCACCAAATTCCTCAAAAACAACTCCTTCACCGTTAAAAAAGGCGAACTTCTCCCGCTTGACGTTTTTGTCAACTTTTTGTACGAATACCAATATCAACAGGAGGATTTCGTGTTTGAGCCCGGTCAGTTCGCCTGGCGTGGCGCCATCTTCGACATCTTCTCCTTTTCCGAAGAATATCCCTACCGTATCGAACTCGCCGGCGACACCGTCGAATCTATCCGCCTTTTTGATACCAATACGCAACTTTCTGTAAAAGAAGTTGATACATTGCACATTATGCCATTGGCTTCTTCACTCGAAACCGAAGAAAAACGAGTCAGCTTTTTCGATTTCCTGCAACCCGAGGATGTCTTTTGGGTGAAAAAAACGGGCGACCTCCGCTCCGCCATCCAACGCAACTACAAAAAAGTGGTTGATGAGTTCGAAAAACTTGATTCGCCCATCAGTCACGTTTTGCCTGAAGAACTTTATATCGACGGCGATATCTTTATTGATAATGTGCTGAATTACAAGAGTGTGGAGATCGATTCCACCTATTTTCGTGAATACGTTGAAAGTGTGGATTTCAACATCCAACCACAAAACGCCTTCAGCAAAAATCTTGACCTGCTGCTCGCCGAGTGGATCGACAATCTGGAGCATGGTTTCAAGACGGTCTTTCTTACCGAAAACGAACAGCAGCGCGCTCGTATGAAGCACATTATGGCCGACATGCTGGCCGTTTATAACGATAAACATAAAACGGAGTATGTTCCTGAAAATCTGTATGTTTCATTTCCATTTATCCTTCATGAGGGCTTTCGCGATGAAGATGGAAAACTCTGTGTCTATACCGACCATCAGATTTTTGAGAAATATCATCGCTTCGTTATCCGCGACCGTTACAAACGTAGCGAGGCTTTCACGCTGAAGGAGATTTATGACCTGCAGCCCGGCGACTACGTGGTGCACATCGATCACGGCATCGGCGTTTACGAAGGACTGGCGAAGATGGATGTGAACGGGGTAGAGCAGGAGGTCATCAAGCTGCGCTACAAAGATGGTGATACGTTGTTTATCAGCATCCATTCGCTTCATAAAATCACCAAGTATGTAGGTAAGGACGGCACGCCGCCCACGCTGCACCGCATCGGCTCGGGCACGTGGGAGAAGATGAAGGAACGCGCCAAAAAACGCGTCAAGGAACTCGCCATCGACCTCATCAAACTGTATGCGCAACGCAAGGCCCGCAAGGGTTTCGCCTATTCTGTGGATACCTACCTGCAAACCGAGTTGGAGGCCTCTTTCATTTATGAAGACACCCCCGACCAGGTGAAGGCCATGCACGACATCAAGAACGATATGGAGTCGGAATGCCCGATGGACCGTCTGCTGTGCGGCGACGTCGGTTTCGGAAAAACGGAGGTGGCTATCCGTGCCGCCTTCAAAGCCGTGTGCGACAGCAAGCAGGTGGCGGTGCTGGTGCCGACTACCGTGCTCGCCCTGCAACACTACACCACCTTTTCCGAACGTCTCCAGAACATGCCTTGCAAAGTCGGTTATATCAATCGTTTTCGCACCGCCAAACAAATCCGTGAGACGCTTCAGGATTTGAAAGAAGGCAAAATCGACATTCTCATCGGTACCCATCGTATTTTGGGTAAAGATGTGGTTTTCAAAGATTTGGGTTTGCTGATTATTGATGAGGAACAGAAATTCGGGGTAGGGGCGAAGGAGAAGCTGCGCGAGCTGAAGGTGACTGTGGATACGCTCACCATGTCGGCGACGCCGATTCCGCGCACGCTCCAGTTTTCGATGATGGGGGCGCGCGACATCTCCGTCATCGCTACGCCGCCCGCCAACCGCTATCCCATCCAAACCGAAGTGCATCCCTTTGATGAAGAGATTGTTAGAGATGCCATCGTGTATGAGCTGCAGCGCGGCGGCCAGGTGTTCGTGGTGCACAACAAAGTGCAGAATATTTTGGAGGTGGCGGGCATGATTCGCCGTCTCGTCCCCAACGCCCGCGTCGCCATCGGACATGGTCAGATGGATGGCAAAGATTTGGAAAAGGTGATGATGGACTTCATCGACGGGCGCTTCGATGTACTTGTGGCTACCACCATCGTTGAGTCCGGCCTCGACATCACCAACGCCAACACGATGATTATCAACGATGCGCAGAATTTTGCGCTTAACGTTTTGCACCAACTCCGCGGTCGTGTGGGACGAAACAACAAGAAGGCATTCTGCTATATGCTCACCAAGCCGTACGACATGCTCAACGATCAGGCCCGCAAGCGCTTGAAGGCCATCGAGGATTATTCCGAAATCGGCAGTGGATTCCAAATCGCCATGCGCGACATGGACATCCGCGGTGCCGGCGATGTGCTGGGAGCCGACCAAAGCGGTTTTATCTCCGACATCGGTTTTGAAACCTACCAGAAAATCCTCAATGAGGCCATTTCTGAACTGCAAGATGAAGAGTATCAGGAAGGAGATGCCAGCGAGCAGCTCGTTCAGCGCGAGTGCATGCTCGAAACCGATCTCGGTCTGCTTTTCCCCAGCGACTACATCGCCAGCTTGAGTGAGCGTATGAGTCTGTATAAGGAACTTGACCAGATACGTACCGACGAGGCGTTGGAGAAGTTCCGTGCCAAGTTGCTGGATATGTTCGGCGCTTTGCCGCATGCCACGGAAGAGTTGCTGAAAACCATCCCGTTGCGCCGCCATGCCGCCAACCTCTTTTTCGACAAGATCGTACTCAAGAAGAAAACCTTCATCGGCTACTTCATTGAAAACAGTGATGCGCCTTTTTATCAATCCACCCTTTTCGGTAACATTTTGGCCTTTATGCAGCGCAATTTCCCGAAGACGCAAATTAAGGAAACTAACAAAAAACTGACGCTTCACATCCAAAATGTAAGTACCATTGAACAGGCCTTAACGTGGATTGCCAAGATCGATGCCGAATGCCGACATGAATAATATTTTGATACATAATAAGTTAAATGATAAAATAGTAAATTTCAAAAAAAATCGGCGGAGGGGTTGACAGAAAAGAAAAAAGTTGTACTTTTGCAGC
>JAKSMF010000125.1 GCA_024400775.1 Bacteroidales bacterium
GCCCCATGCTTCTGCCAGGCCCGAAGTTGGTGTATGTCAATCCCTTAGGCGCAAGGGCTTTCAGAAGCGCGCGTACGATCGAGTCGGAATCGGGGTCCCAGCCGGCGGCGATGATGCTGACGACCTTGTTGGCTTGCGCCGTCGGCATGAGCGCGCGGCGAAGGTCGGCAATCTGTGTGTGGATGTCGAAACTATCCACCGTGCAGATGCCGCGTGCCAGCAGCTTTTCGGCATACGCCGGCACCTCACGCGTGGGTGTGCAAAGTATTGCCACATCGGCATCGATAGTGTCAAGATTGTCGTTATGATGGTAAATACCAGTAAGCTGCATGTCTTCAGCAGTATTTACGGCCTGCTCAACGGCCTTGCCAATGTTGCCGTAACCGATAATTGCGATTTTTGTCTTCATGAGAGATTTTAGTTTGATTTTTGATTATAGGATTGTTTTCAACAAAGGATGATATTCCCCGGTAAGTCCGATGGGGGAGGCGTTACGTATTTCCTGACAGATACCTACGTAGTTGCGGGCGTCGCGTAGGCGGAAACCGTTGCCGGCAAGAATGCGGCGGTAGGCCTCGGTGTGCAAGTCGGTGAAGCCGTCGCTGAATTCGAAGGTCTCGCCGTCAATCAAGATGGAACGGTAGGTTGATTTGCCCGCGGCACGCAGCTCCGTCGGCACGTGGCATGCGTCCAGACTCAAAAACCAACGCACGCGCGCCCGCTCCAACTGTAAGAATCCGGCCGCCACCGACGCGGATTTGTAGTGGACGATATTTTCTTTTACCGCTCCGAAAATGTAAGTCAGCATGTCGAAAAAGTGAACCCCAATGTTGGTGGTGATACCGCCGGATTTGGCCTCGTCGGCTTTCCATGAATAATAATACCACTTGCCACGCCCCGTAATGTACGTGAGGTCAATGTCGTAAACACGCCCGCTGGTGTCGGAGTCAATCTTCTCTTTCAACTTCTGTACCGACGGGTGAAGGCGCAGTTGGAGGATGTGGTATATCCTTTTGCCGGTGTCTTTTTCGATGTCTTCCAGCCCATCCAGATTCCAAGTGTTCAGCACGAGCGGTTTCTCGCAAATGGCATCGGCACCGTTGCGCAACGCTAAACGTACATGCGCATCGTGAAGGTAGTTGGGTGAACAAATCGAAACAAAGTCAACTTGTTGACCATCACCGATTTTTGACAGTTTGTACAAATGACGGTCGAAGCGTTCTGTTTCCAAAAACAGGGCGGCATCAGGAAAGTAGCGGTCGATGATGCCGACGCTGTCGGACTTGTCGAGCATGGCGACTAAATTGTTGCCAGTGTCCTTGATGGCCTGCATGTGACGCGGGGCTACATATCCCGCCGCACCGATGAGAGCGAAATTGTGCATTTTTATTTGTTGGTTTTCAATAGGTTGTGCTCCCTCAAAGGAAGTCGAAACAGGAGGCAAAATTACAAAAAAAATCAATAATTTTTGAAAGAAGTTTTTCGCTGACAGTTCAAAAAAATTATCGTATATTTGCCCGATTTTTTAAATTAAATTTGTATGAATATTTTCAAACTTGCGACAATGCTGCTTCTTTGCGTTGTAATTAGTTGCAGCACAACACTTTCGGCGCAGGGTATCTCTCCTGAAATGTTGAACTCCATCCAGAAATCGTATCAGTCCAATCCCAGCAATAAGGCATTGCAAAATGCAATTGCCGGCAGCGACATCAACAAAATCGCATTGAGTCACGAAAATGAAGCCAACTACGACACCTACTTTTCCAACCGCGTTCCCTCTCAGGCCGTGACCGACCAGAAGTCTTCCGGCCGCTGCTGGCTTTTCACGGGGTTGAACGTGCTCCGCTCCAAAGCCATCGCCAAATACGACCTCCCGGCTGACTTCCAATTTTCACAAGTATATCTCTTCTTCTGGGACCAACTTGAAAAATCCAACCTCTTCTTGCAGGCCATCATCGACACCCGCAAGCAGCCCATGGACGACAAAACCGTGGAGTGGCTTTTCAAAAATCCCATCAGCGACGGCGGCCAGTTTACCGGCGTGGCAAACTTGGTTGACAAGTACGGCCTTGTCCCCGCAGACGCGATGACGGAAACCAACAGCAGCAACAAAACCAGCACGATGGCCAGCATCTTGAGTCTAAAATTGCGCGAGTTCGGCTTGGAACTCCGCAAGATGGGCGCAAAGAAAGGCGCCACCGATGCTCAGTTGCAGCAACGCAAAGCCGAAATGTTGCAGGTCGTTTATAAAATCTTAGCCCTCAACTTCGGTGAGCCGCCGGCGGAATTCACTTGGACCCAGCGCGATAAGAGCGGCAAACCTGTCGAAACAGCAAAATACACCCCCGCCTCTTTCCGCGACAAATACGCCAACGTCGATTTCTCTACCTACTACATGATTATGAACGACCCCGGCAAAGAGTATTATAAGGTTTATGAAATCGAATACGACCGCCACGTCTATGACGGCGACAACTGGAAATACCTTAACCTGCCGATGGAAGAAATCGCACCGTTGGCCATCGCCTCCATCAAAGACAGCACCATGATGTACTTCTCTTGCGATGTGGGTAAGTTCCTCAATAAAGACAAGGGTTGGCTGGATGTCAACAATTACGATTACGCCTCCCTTTTCGGAACAGAGTTCGGCATGAACAAAACACAGCGCGTGCAGACTTTCGCCAGCGGTTCTTCCCACGCCATGACGCTCTGCGCCGTCGATTTGGACGAAAATGACCAGCCGAAAAAATGGATGGTGGAAAATAGTTGGGGCAGCTCGTATGGTTATAAGGGCTTCCTGATTATGACGAATGAATGGTTCAACGAATATATGTTCCGCGTGGTTGTGGAAAGCAAGTATATTCCTGAAAAATATCTGAAAATATTTGAAAACAAGCCGGTTATGCTTCCGCCGTGGGACCCGATGTTCTCACCTGAGGAGTAGTTTAACCCTTTTATAATTTGATCCAATGACTAACAAATATACTGTAAATCTGTTCGTTCCGTGCTGCATGGACCTCTATTTCCCAAGTGGTGTGCAGTCGGTGCTCGCTGTGTTGGAAAAATTGGGCGACATTAGTTATTACAACAGCGAAATGACCTGTTGCGGTCGACAGTTTTTCTATCGGGGTGAAATTGAAATGGCTAAAGAACTGGGCTATCGCATGATTCGCTATTTCGATAATCCGAATCCGGTCGTTTGCCCCTCCAGCGCTTGTGTCGCCTATATCAAAAAATATTACAAGAAACTGTGTGAGGCATCATCGGTCCATTCCGCTATCTCTCATTTGATTCAGGATACCTACGAGTTGTGCGATTATATCGTCAACGTAAAAAATACGACTTGTATGAACAATACGTTCGCTCATCGTGTTTTCCTTTTTGAATCATGTGCTGCGAGGAATGTCTATTATGCCGGCGATGAAGCTAAAATATTGTTACAGAACACGAAAGGTCTGGAGCTGATTACCGATCCCGACATGAAGCTTTGCTGCTGCGGCAACGGCGAATTTGCAATGCATAATGGCGAAATGACAGAGTATGCGCTCAAAACCATCGTTGAGCGCGTAAAACAACTGAATGCCGAGTTTATTACCTGCACCGATGTCCATTGCCTGCAATACATCGATGCCTATCTGCAAACACGTGATGACTTGGATGTCAGCGTGGTGCCAATTGCTGAAATTTTGATTTCAAATAAATAACGATGAAAGTACTGATGTTCGGGTGGGAGTTTCCGCCCCATATTTCTGGAGGTTTGGGCACGGCTTGTTATGGACTGACACGCGGTCTGGCGCATAACGGTGTAGAAGTGGCGTTGGTGGTTCCGAAAGCGTATGGGGATGAAGACCAAAGCAACGCACGTATCGTCAATGCGAGCGATTTTGCTTACGACCCGCGTCAGCAACATTATTACCCCTTTCAAAACGAAATCTCATACATCGAAGTCAATTCTCAGTTGGTGCCCTATATCGGCTTGGATGACTACTATAATGTTGTCAATCAGATAGAAAGCGGTGTGTTTTGTTGTGATGAGTCAGGCGATGGTAAGCGCCGTTATGCGTTTCAAGGCGGCTATGGACCGAACCTGATGCAGGAGGTTGAAAAGTACGCTTTGGTGGCTGAGGAAATCGCCAAATCGCAGGAATATGACGTGATTCACGCACACGATTGGCTGACCTATCGCGCTGGCATCGCTGCTAAGCGTGTGAGCGGCAAGCCGTTGGTGGTTCACATCCACGCAACCGAGTATGACCGTTCAGGCGAAAACAACCGTAACGACATCGTATATAATCTCGAACGTGAAGGCATGATGGCGGCTGATGCGGTTTGTGCCGTCAGCAACCTGACGCGCAACATCGTTATCGAGAAGTACGGCATTCCTGCCGACAAGGTTTTCGCATTGCACAATGCGGTGGAACCTGCGCTGCGCCAAGTCGATGGCAAACGCCCGATCAAGGAAAAAATAGTCACTTTTTTGGGAAGAGTTACCTTTCAAAAAGGTCCCGAATATTTTGTGGAAACGGCGAAACGTGTGTTGGAAAAGGATAGCAACGTGCGCTTTGTGCTGGCCGGCGACGGCGATATGATGCCGCGCGTTATCAAGCGCGTGGCCGAGTTGGGCATTTCCGACAAATTCCATTTTACTGGTTTTTTGCGTGGCAAGGACATCGACCGCATGTTCGGCATGAGCGACGTGTATGTGATGCCCTCCATCTCCGAACCCTTCGGCATTTCGCCATTGGAAGCGATGCAGTCGGGTGTGCCGGTTGTAATTTCCAAACAGTCAGGAGTTTCTGAAGTTTTACAATATGCCATTAAGGTTGATTTCTGGGACATTGACGCTACCGCTGATGCCATTTACGGCATCCTTCACTATCCGTCGTTGGCTCGTGTCTTTTCCGAAAAAGGCTGTGAAGAAGCCAACAATCTGAAGTGGGAAGACGTAGCTGCACGCCTTAAACGTATATATGAAACTGTTATATGAAACTGTCTGTCATGGACAATTTATTTAATAATTATTAATTGTTTAATTCCATGATTGCCGTCTTTCCCGGTTCATTTGATCCCATCACGAAAGGTCATGTTGCGGTGCTTGAAGCTGCGCTGCCGCTGTTTGATAAAATCTATGTCGCTATCGGCATCAATGCGGCCAAGCAGGGCTGTTTCCCGCTGGAACAACGTAAGGCTTGGATCCGACAGGCGCTGCCGCAGACGGATAAGATTGAAGTGATTGATTATGACTGTCTTACTGTGGATTTGTGCAAAAAGTTGAACGTCCGCTATCTGATCCGCGGTTTGCGCAATGCGTCGGATTTCCAATATGAAAAGGATATCGCGGAAGCCAACCGCCTGTTGTGGCCCGAATTGGAAACGCTTTTCTTTCCCACACGTCCGGAACTTTCGTGCATTTCATCGTCCGTAGTGCGCGACGTGTATCGTCACGGCGGCGATTGCTCCGACTTTTTGCCGAAAGGCGTCACGCTTTTTTAATTTGGGTTCCCAAACACCAAAGTCACGCGGAAAATAATTTCCACCTTCCAATTTTCAATTCAAAAAATTCGTCACTCTTTCCCTGTTCTGTGCGGAAAGGTCAAAATTCCGTTTTTTTACATTTTTGAAACCATTGCTGAACGGTAAAAATTGAAAAAGGGGGGGATGTCTTTCGCAAGGCTTGATAAATAAAGCGTGAGGAAGAGGTTTCCAAAATCCAAGCCCCCTTCGTCTTGTAGATTTAAGTCCCGATAATAGTGATTATACGCCAGAAAACTATTCGCGCCCAACAGCGTAACTGACTGAATGTCTGCTTTCAGCAGTTCAACTTTCTTTTTTTCTTGTAAAAAAGAAAGTTGCAACGAAAATACGCTTTTCCGCTCTGCCTCGGTTTCCAACAAAATCGGTCGTTGCT
>JAKSMF010000126.1 GCA_024400775.1 Bacteroidales bacterium
TCATGCTGACGCTTGATTTTTTATCTTCAAAATAAATATCGCAACAGTACTAATTTTCAATTAAAAAAACGCTCACCTCTCACCTCTCAACTTTCAACTTTCATCTTTCATCTCTTATCTCTTATCTCTCATCTCTTATCTCTCATCTCTCATCTCCATAATCATCTGGTTATGACATCGTCTTGCACACTTTTGATATATAGCGGGCAGCGATAATTTTTTGTACTTTTGCACTCTCAAAATCGTATTATGGAATTTTTCAGTGACGAATATTTTATGAAGCAGGCGCTTTGCGAGGCCGATGATGCTTTGGCGGAAGGTGAAGTGCCCATCGGCGCGGTGGTCGTGCTTGAAAACAGAGTGATTGCGCGTGGGCACAATCACACGCAGCGGCTTAACGATGTGACGGCGCATGCCGAAATGGAGGCCATTACGGCGGCTGCCAACCATCTGGGAGCCAAGTATTTGAATGACTGTACGCTTTACGTTACCGTGGAGCCTTGTGTGATGTGTGCAGGTGCTATTGCGTGGGCGCAGGTGGGCACTGTGGTGTATGCCGCCGCCGATCCCAAACGTGGCTTTACCACGCTCGGCGTGCCGGTGCTGCATCCGAAAACACAGGTGCGTTCCGGTGTCTGCGCCGCCGAAAGTGAAAAGATGATGAAGGACTTTTTCGCACAGAAAAGAGAAAAATAACCGCATACCGATATGGGTAAACTTATTGAAATAGATTCACTTAACTATCCTGGTGTCGAGCTTTTCAGCCGTCTTACCGAAACACAGCTGCGAAATCGATTGGAGCCGGAAAAGGGCATCTTTATAGCTGAAAGTCCGAAGGTGATTCGGGTGGCGCTGGAGGCCGGTTATGAGCCGGTGGCTATGCTTGTCGAGCGCAAGTTTGTGGAGACGCAGGCCGCTGAATTTATCGCGCAATGCGGTGATATTCCGGTATATACGGGTGCAACCGAACTGCTTTCGCAGCTGACGGGCTACCCGTTGACACGCGGCGTACTGTGCGCTATGCGGCGCCCGCAGTCGCGCGGCGTCGCGGAGGTGTGCGCCGACGCCCGGCGTGTCGTTATCCTCGACAGCGTTGTCGATGCCACCAACATAGGAGCCATATTCCGCTCCGCTGCCGCACTCGGCTTTGACGCTGTGTTGCTTACGCCTACCTGTTGTGATCCGCTGAATCGCCGTGCCGTGCGTGTCAGCATGGGCACTGTGTTCCAAATTCCGTGGACCTACCTTTGCAATACGCCAAGCCAGTGGCCTCATCCCGCCGATGAACTTCTTCACCAACTTGGATTCAAGTTAGCCGCCATGGCGCTGTCCGCAGACTCTGTTTCTATCGATAATCCGCAGTTGATGGCCGAAGACAAACTGGCGGTCATCATGGGGGCCGAGGGGGACGGACTTGCTGCCGCTACCATTGCCGCCAGCGACTACGTGGTGTGCATTCCCATGCTTCACGGCGTTGACTCACTGAATGTTGCAGCTGCCAGCGCATTGGCATTCTGGCAATTAAGGGTGAGGAGGTAAATCCGTCTTTATTTTACAAAAATCTCATCCAGGAAGATGAACGACGGGTTGCCAGCGCCGCCGTGGCCCTCTGGCAGAACGCCGGGATTCTTCACCACCACCTTCAGATAACGTGTGTGCAGATTCAGCGCCATCAAAGCCAGTTTACCGCGGTTGTTGCTCGTTATTTGGTTTAGAGTAAAATGCTGTTTTTTAGCAAGTTGGTAGTTTGCTCCGTCGGCAGAGGTGTAGATTTCGATGTCTTCTGGAGCCAAAATCCAGTCGTAGTAGTTTTGTAGGAAGGATACCTCGACGATGGAGATTTTCTGCTCCGTCGGCCAGGTGTAACATACGGTAACGTCCTCTCCTTGAACGCCTTGCCACATGCCGTCGCGATAACTGTCGGAGCCGGTTTCGCCATCAAAGAGGGCGTGTTCGCCGCCGCCGCTGTATTCGGGGCGGTAATTGCTGTAATTCGTTTCGGAGCGGGCCTCTGCCAACATACCCAAATGTACGTGCAACTCTTTTTCGCCCAACACGTTACCGACCGAGTCGGACGTTGTGAGTACGCGCACCCTGCCCGATTTTTCCACGCGGATGGGCCCTGTGTATATCGGTGAATTGGATGTCGGCTCGCTACCGTCCAGCGTATAATGGATGGGGTAGTCGTTGAACAGTGTGTGCATATTCAGCCAAAGCGTGTGGTCACGCAGTTCGGTTTCGAAAAACACATGTTGGCGCAACTCCCTCAGCTGTCGGATTTTAGCTGCATATTTGGCATCGTTGACATCTTTCCAATAGGGACGATACTCCATATCCCAAAGATAGTCGGCGGCTGCCTGCAGTTTTCCGAGCCAGTAGCAGAGTGCGTCATTGTCGAGCGTGAACTGTGCCACGGGATCGCCTTCCCAAGCAGAGTTATCTTTTTCATATTCAAATAGTTCAATGCGGCTTTTCCTCATCATCAGGTCGTTCCACATGCGGTTGCAGGCTTGCATAGCGCAATAGATGATTTCCGGATTCTGGAATTGTGCTTCCTCCGACAAAATCAGGTTCTCCAACTGGATGGAAAACATCATGTTAAGTCGTTCATCCGTAATGTTTTCCTTGGCTTCTTTGGTCAGGTTGTTTGGGAAAAACTGACAGGGGTTGAAGCTCCAGAGGGAGCCGGTGTTGTAGAGTTCGGGGACGCTGCAATGTTCGTATTTGGTAACGTGACGGAGGAAGTCGGCGATGATGTTTTCATTATTAAAAAAATGAAAAAACTGGAAGTTGAAGTTGGTGTCCATCACGGCCAGGCGTTTGGCGCGTTCTCTTTCGGCAGCTTCGCGTTCGACGGAGGTTATTGGTTTCCACGACATTTCTGCGCCCCAGGCGAAGGCATGCCATGCGCTGTTGAGCAGAGCCTCACCGGAATCGTTCCATGCGGTGTTTATCAGACCTTTAGCGCCCAGCTGATAGCCGTCGCGGGCGAAGTTGGCGATGTTTTTCTCGTAACTCGGCATGTCGGGAAAGACCGTGCTCCACATGCTCACGCCGGGAACAACCCAGAAGTCGAATCCCGCTTCTTTCACTGGACGAATCATCTGTCGGAAGCTGTCCGACGGCACGTAACTCCACACCAGCATCTGGATGTCTTTTGGGAGCATCTTTTGTATTTCATTGTCTTTCAGTACGATGTCGGCCCACATCAACGTTTTTTTGCCGCCTTTGCGGATGATGTCGTGTACTTTGTTAATGTGTTTGGTGTATGCTTTTCCCGCGCCGACTTTTTTCACATATTTGGCGGCGGCTCCGGTGCCTAAGGCCTCTGTTTCATCACAATTAATGTTAAATAGGGGAGAGGAGTAGCACTCCATTTCCTCGTTCAGAATATTCTCCAAAAAGGTGTAGGTCTCTTTCAGCGCGGGATTCAAATTGTTTTTGCTGTCGGCCAAATGGGCGTATTGGGGTAATGCCAAAATACGTTCGAAATGTGCAAAACACTGCTGATTTCCGATGAGTTCCACATGGTATTTTTTTGCGAACGCGTCCAATTCGCGAATTTCTTCCGGTGTCAGCGCACCCTCTGGAGCGTAATCGTAAACACTTGATTTGAAAGTGTTTTCGGTATAAAGTGTGAAGCAGTTCAGTTTATATTCCGACAAAATGCGAATTTGTTTCTTCATGAAATCCAGGGTTGCGATGGGGCCGCGGCTGATGTCGTCCATCCAACCGCGCCACTCCAGTTGCGGATAATCCACAATTGTCATGCACGGAATTTCAACGTGTTCATCTTCAGTAAAATAAAGACGGAAATGGTATCGGTAGAGTTGTTTCAGCGACTGCATTCCATAAAACAGGCCTTGTTCGGAGGCGGCCTGCACGCAGATGCTGTTTTCGGTTATGGTCAGTCGGTAGGCCTGGTCGCTGAACATCGGCACATCGATGTGCTCGACTTTTTGAAAAAGGATGGCATCGTTTTTCCCGCTTCGTTGCGCCCATTCATCGCGTTGAATTTCAACCACTTCTGTCAACTGCTCTTGCAGAAAATCCGCAGTTTCGATATTCGGGCTGAAATAGAGGGTGGGTTGCAGCCACACGAATTTGCCGCTCTGCATCTGTACTTGCTGCGGCGAGGGCAGAATGCCGACATTTTGTCCATGAATCGCCACCGTTGCGCAAAGTAGTAATGATAAAAGTAAGTATTTGATTTTAAGTGACATATCAAAAATAATATAATTTCTAATGTGAGTTGAAATTGAGTTTGCAAATATAGTTTTTTATTTTCTGCGTAACCAGCTTTACGAGTATAAAATATCACTTGAAATTATTATTGTCCGTTAAATATCAAAAGAGTAGAGACGGTGTACACACCGTCTTTACATGAATCGGCGGCCGCGGGGCAGTGAGTAGTTAGAAGTTAGAAGTTAGAAGTGAACAGTTGGGGGACATCTTTTATTGATTATTTGTGGGGAAAATTGTGGGGGCAAAGATAGGAAATTTGTTTGGCTTGGGACAGTTCGTTGAGGTGTTTCTGCATTTTGCCTCAATCAAGGTCTTTATTTATCTCTTTTGGGGGAGTGGACCGTATGGGCGACACGACTATACAGCGAGATAGTAGAATTGGAGCATAGTGTTTTCTTCCTCCTTCTCCTCGCATTACGCTCCCCATAAAACTTTGTCTTACGGTATCCAAGACCATCGGAAGCACCGCATATAGCTCATCATCATCTCCGACGAATTCATCTGTGACGTAAGATCTTCCTATCCAGACACCTCTGTCATTGAAAAATTCCGCATACATAAACCTTGAATCTTCGGTCCATACATATACCCATTCATATTTGATTTTTAGGATTGTATAAGGGAAATCACTGGAACGTGATAATCGATCACGTTTGTATTTGAATTCTGAGTCAATTCTAAGAGTATAGGTTTGGGAAATGTCAGCATAAAGCGTGTCAGGAAAATCTCTTGCCACATACTCCCAATACCAATTCTCTGATGCGCTGTAAAGTGTATCGCATTTTTGCGCACATGCGCAATTCCATTCACAGATGAAACACAAAAGCAGTACAATAATAATCTTCGCAAAATTCATTGGCACAATATATCTCTAAGTAAGTGTGATGCGGCATTTCCCTTCGCAATTCCATTATATATGCCAGAAGAATTAGCCTTGGCATGTGTTTCGAAGCCGTTGGTCAATGCTGTAAAAACCTTGTCGAATTTTTCAGCTGTTACAGAGGAACAATCCCAATGTTTGAAATCTTCAAATGCTTGTTTGTACGGTTCCGTGGCTCCAGATAAGATCCTGGACATGAGTTCGGAACAGTAGTTTCTATCCAAGCTAGAACAAATAATATCTTCAAACATATACGCCTCAACTTCATTGTGAATGTTTTTACCACCTTGTCCGTTTAGATACTGGTAGCCATGAAACAATTCGTGTGATAAACTTCTTAAAATAACGTCTTTATAAGAAGAACTTCTCAGAAGAACGTCTCCTCCTCGTTTTCCCTCAGCTGGCGAAAAGATGTTAACTCCATCGGACTTGCTTTTGATGATATAGCTATAACTGTCATCCATCAAAGCTTCGATTACGGTTCGTCCGATTCGGGAAGAAGACATTATTTGCAAAGCGCCGAAGACATATTCTGCAAAGCTGTACTCTTCGGGGATTATGGTCTCATTGCCAAAATACAATTGTCCACCCCGATATTCACATTTTTTATCTCCAACCATAACGAAGATCTCTCTCCCGTCCACATCCACCAACCTCACCGGATTGTTCGCGCAATACACATACGGAGACAGATTTGGGTACTTGTCCGAGAGGGGATCCACGCTGAGCCAGAGGGAGAGCTCGGAGTTGTACGGCAACGCCGCAGGGAAAGGTG
>JAKSMF010000127.1 GCA_024400775.1 Bacteroidales bacterium
ATACCGCTTTGAAGACCGCTGACGCTGGTTACCTGACCCGTCGTTTGGTTGACGTCGCACACGACGTTATTATTACGGAAGAAGACTGCGGCACCTTGCGTGGTTTGACGATTACCGCATTGAAGAAGAATGAGGAAATCATCCAATCCCTGGCTGACCGTCTGTTGGGTCGTGTTACTTTGCACGATGTTTATAATCCGAAAACCAATGAAATCATTGTCAAGGCTGGTGAAGAACTTACCGAAGACATTTGTAAGGCCATTGAAGAATCGGGTATTGAAGAAGTTGAAATTCGTTCGGTACCGACTTGCGAATCCAAGCGCGGTATCTGCCAGAAGTGTTATGGCCGTAACCTTGCTACCGGCAAGCTGGTTCAGATTGGTGAAGCCGTCGGCGTTATCGCTGCACAGTCCATCGGTGAACCTGGTACACAGCTGACACTTCGTACATTCCACGTCGGTGGTGTGGCTGGCAACGTGGTTGCAAACAGCCGTATCCAAGCTAAGAACGATGGTCTGTTGAGCATCGACGAATTGAGAGCCCTTGAAAAAGTGGACGAAGAAGGCAAGACCTATTACATCGTCATCGGTCGTTCAGCCGAAATGAAGATTATCGACGTGAACACCTCCGTGGCCTTGTTCTCCGCCAACATCCCGTACGGCGCGAAGTTGTACTTCAAACATGGCGACAACGTGAAGAAAGGCGACATCATCGCCGATTGGGACCCGTTTAACGCGGTCATCATTTCCGAAGTCGCTGGTAAAGTTGACTTCAAAGATATTATCGAAGGCGTTACCTATCGTGTTGAAACCGACGAACAGGCTGGTACACACGACCGCGTCATCGTTGAAAGCCGTCTGAAGACCAAGACTCCTACCATTTTGGTCAACGATGAAGAGGGTAACACCATCAAGACGTTTGACATTCCTGTGGGCGCACGTCTGTCTGTTGAACCTGGCGACACCATTGAATCAGGTGCCATCTTGGTTAAGATTCCGCGTTCCTTCGGTAAGTCAGGCGATATCACGGGCGGTCTGCCGCGTGTCACCGAGTTGTTCGAAGCTCGTAATCCCTCCGATCCGGCTATCGTTTCCGAAATCGACGGTGTGGTTTCATTCGAAAAGAAACTCAAACGTGGTAACCGTGTTGTCAACATCACCTCCAAAACTGGCGAAGTGAAGTCATACCTCATCCCTTCTACAAAACAGATTTTGGCACAGGAAAACGACTACGTCAAAGCTGGTACTCCGCTGTCAGAAGGTGCTCTTACACCGTCAGACATCTTGAATATCAAGGGTGCCATGAAGGTTCAGGAATACATCGTCAACGAAATCCAGGAAGTCTATCGTCTGCAGGGTGTAAAAATCAATGACAAACACTTTGAAGTCATTGTCCGCCAGATGATGCGTAAGATGGAAATCGAAGATCCGGGCGATACCAAGTTCTTGCAGGGCGAGTTGATCAACAAAGTTGACTTCCAGGAAGAAAACGATAACATTTGGGAAATGAAGGTTGTCACCGACGCCGGCGACAGCACCGAGTTTGTCAAAGGTCAGATTGTTACTCCGAAGCAGCTGCGTGATGAAAACTCACTGTTGAAACGTCGTGACCAGAAGTTGGTGGAAGTTCGCGATGCCAACCCGGCCACCGGTAAACCGATCTTGCAGGGTATCACGCGTGCGTCATTGCAAATCCGTAGCTTCATCTCCGCTGCTTCCTTCCAGGAAACGACGAAGGTGCTCACGAATGCAGCCATCAACGCACAATCCGACCATCTGTTAGGTTTGAAGGAAAACGTCATCGTAGGCCACTTGATTCCGGCGGGTACCGGTTTGAAACGGTACCAAAACCTCGAGGTCAGCTCGATGGAGGAATACGAAAGCCTGATGGCTTCCAAAGAATAAAACTTCAAGGGGTTAGCCAACAACGAACCCCTTTTTTTGTTATTGATTTTGTTATTGATCATAAATAAAAGTAGAATCATGAATAATCCCCAAGAACAGAAAATCGACATCAACCTCAACGAAGAGGTTGCCAAAGGAACCTATTCCAATTTGGCCATTATCACCCATTCCGAACAGGAATTCATTCTTGACTTTATCTCGATGCTTCCGGGCATGCCGAAGGGTAACGTCAATTCTCGCATCATCATGACCCCGCTGAACGCCAAACGCCTGCTGGGTGCGTTGAACGACAACGTGCGCAAGTACGAAGAAAAAAACGGCCGCATTGAAGACCGTTCGCAGGGCGGTGTCATCCCGATGATGGGTGGTGACGGTGGCCTCGCCTAATTAACCGCGGATTACGCAGATTAACGTGAAATAATGATACTTCTATAACGCTGGATGAGAGTCCGGCGTTTTTTTTGTGTTGGGGCATTATGATAAAAAGTTGTATTTTTGCCCAACATAAAAATCCGAAACGAATTTTATCACAATTTTGCCCCAATTATGTCTTCACAATTTCTCAAAAATTTATGTCTTGTCACTTGTATTGCGCTCACTTTGGAAGTCCCCGCACAGGAAAATATGACTTTTATCGAAAATTCCATTGCTGAATATTATGCCGCGCAGAAATCCTATTCGCGATTTCGAAACAGTGATTATCAGCACAAATATCTTACGGATACAAACATCTATTTGACTTTTAAAGCGATAAATACGGGATATTTTCTAAAAAACGTGCAGAATTTCCAACAGATTCCGCACTATGTAATTGACTTCTCTTTTGGGAAAATGGTCTGTTTGCACAACGAAAGCGACACGACATACGGACGTTGGCGCAAATGTCGGATCCCCAGAATCACCAATGACCGCGGCGTTAACGTGTTGGTGGTTCATCCTACCTACTATGAAGGTGACACGTTGGTCGTTTCCATTGGTCATCAGCGCCTTTGTAAGACGAAAGAAGTTTCCCACGGTCGTATTCGCACCGTCTGGAATTGGGAAATAGAAGAGGGGATGATTTTCAAATACTTGTATCTTCCAGAAAAACAGCGTTGGGAATGTGTTTCCAAAATTGAATGGGGCATATAGCGGATGGCCTTTTTAATTGAAAAAACAATCCTTCATTATTAGGCCAGACTGACAAAAAATGCGTATTTTTGCAACAATTTATTTTCAAATCAATGATGAAAAAGTTACTTTCGACAACTTTTGCAGCATTTTTCTGTTTCACAGCGTTGGCTCAAAGTGTAGCAACGCACACTTCCTTGACAGCTGGCAACAACAGTCAGGGTGTGGCGTACTCCATAGGTCAGTCTTTCAACCAGCATGCTCCCGGTACCTTTTCAGTACCGCTGGTAGCCGAAGGATTGTTGCAGGGTTACACGGTAGAAACGTATGACACGCTTCTGCTGTTGACCGACGAGATGGAGAGCTATACTCCAGGGAATAACCTACTGCGCCAAAATACGGCCGAGGGCTACGATGAGAACCTGAACCGACAGGTGTACGAGCTGATCTGCCCTCTCGATTTCGACACCACGATGGCAGTTTCGGGAGTGCCGACCTGCTCTGTCAACTTGTCGGGTCTCTACGCCGCCACTGTCGCTCCGAACGATTCGAAAGTGGTACTGATGGTGCTGCCGGCCAATCCGTACAACTATCCCGTTGGCGTTACCAGTGTGGCCAATTGGACGGCTACGGTGGGCAGTCAAACGAAGGAGTGCCACCAGAATGTGGTGGTTCACAGCTACAACTGCGTTGAAAATCATCCTTCGGTGAACGATATTGATGGTCATTCGTATCCGGTAGGGAATCTTGGAAACTACTGCTGGACAGGTCGCAATATGCGTACGCAGCATTACGCCGACGGCACTTCGGTTCCCAATGTGATGACTTTTCCCGCTTCGTATGCGCCCGAGGTGGATGATATAGAGGAAACTTTCGGGCATCTTTACACATGGGATGCCGCCACACAATACAATGTATCCGGAACGCAGATGCAGGGAGTCTGTCCTAACGGCTGGCACGTACCGACCGATGGGGAGACGGAGTACCTGTTGTCGATGTTCGGAGCTGCTGAGCTGATGTCCAACGATGACCAAATACACTGGCTCCCGACCGACGGAACCGACGTCTATGGATTCTCATTTTTGCCGGTGGGATGTTATAATGTCGTCAGCGGCCTCTTCGAAGGTTTGTATGTAGGCTCCTTTTTCTGGACAAGCGAAACGGAAGACAGCATTATTTCGCATGCGTGCGAGTTCGGTGATGCGTGCGGCACCTTTGAAATCGTGCCTGGCGACCGCCGCAATGGATACAGTGTGCGCTGCGTGCTTGACTATTAGCTTTTTTTAAGCAGGAGGAAAGAAAAAATCAGCGAGAATGATAAGTAATAAGAAGAGATAAAATTTTGTAAATCAATTTAATACATAAATAAAAAATAATGAAGAAGACGATTTTTGTAGTTTGGGCTCTGTTGTTTGTGAATTTTGCAGCCGTTGTTGCACAAACCGCCCCGATGTTTCCCTACCAGGCGGTGGTGCGCAATGCGAGCAACCGCTTGGTGCAGGATTCCACTTTTATCATCACCATCCAGATTCTGCAAGAAACGGAAGTGAAGTATAGCGAAAGTCGTGAAATAACGACCGACCGCAACGGTATGGTTTCGTTCTACATTGGAAATCCGGTCGGACGCACTTCGTTTGCGGGCGCGATTGCCGATGTAACCGACTGGAGTAAAGCCAGTTTTCAGCAGACATTTCAGCTCAGCTCCGGCGACCTTGTTCTCACCGACCCTGTGGCTCCTGTGCCCTACGCGCTGCAAGCCGCCAATGCCGTCAACGGCGTGGATATAACGCAACAACTGGCAGCTCTACAGCACGCCATCGATTCGCTTTCTCATGTGATTGAACAGCAAAAGGAGGATATACAGCAGTTGAGTGATGACTTGTACGACAACTTCCGATGTGACACGGACATGATTCGCGATTATGAAGGCTATAAGTATCACACCGTGAAAATCGGTAATCAGTGCTGGATGAAGGAGAACTTGCGCGTCACTCATTATTCCGATGGCACTCCCATTCCGCACGGCACCACTTCTTCCGACCAGGTCGCCTATTGGTATTATCCTGATAATGATGCTGAAAATGTGGAAATGTACGGTTTGCTGTACAACTGGCGTGCGGTGGTGCGCGATGTTTGGGCCGCAAGCAATTTGTCGGGTGCAGTAAAAGGAATTTGTCCTGATGGGTGGCACGTGCCAAGCGTAGATGAATGGGATCAATTGATAGATTTTGTAGGCAATATCGACTCGTGCCGTTGTGATGAGCTTCGTTCAAATATTGCTAAGGCATTGGCTTCCACAGAGGGCTGGGAGTATGATTCTGGCGATGCCTGTGTTCCTGGTGTCGAGTCAGAACGGAATAACGCGACCGGCTTCAGTGCAACCCCCGCAGGTGGATATTTGGATGACAGTTACTCTGAATTAGGACGGCACGTATATTACTGGAGTTCTACCGTTGGCATCCATGCCGATGATGAAGACACCGCCCACAATTTATCCTTTGATTTTCGGCAAGAAAATGTCACGTTAAGTTTCTTTAACCAAAAGCTTGCTGCTTCCGTGCGCTGTGTACGCGACTAAAAAGGCCAACAAGTACGAACCACATTAATTCTTCATCTTTCGTACGACATAGTGCGTCTTCAAAAGCAATATGGGGGGGCGGTAAAACTTTTTTTTGAAGACAAAAAGAAGGGCTGATTTTTGTTGTGAAGTCAGCCCTTTGTGTTATTTCGGTTGTTTTCCTCGGGCGTGCGCAGCTTCCAGCCCAGCTGAATGATAAATGCCTGAAGTCCAAGAGACACAAA
>JAKSMF010000128.1 GCA_024400775.1 Bacteroidales bacterium
AGTAATGTGAGATGGTGACACGAACTTCGGCGCCATTAGGAAGGTCAACCGGTTTCTGTACCAGACCTTTACCGAAAGTACGGCGTCCCATAACGATACCGCGGTCCCAATCTTGGATGGCGCCGGCGGTAATTTCGCTGGCAGAGGCGGAGTTTTCATCAACAAGGACGATAAGACGACCGTGACGGAAGAGGCCAGCGGCACTGGACTTGTAGGTCTCGCCGGTTTTGCGGAAGTTGTCGGTATAGACAATCATTTTGCCGGCATCGATAAACTGACTGGCGATTTGGAAGGCGGTATTGAGGTAGCCGCCGCCATTGCCGCGAAGGTCGAAAATCAGATTTTCCATCCCTTGTGCGGAGAGTTTTTTGAAAGCCTGTTCAAATTCGCCAAGACTGGTTTGGGCGAAACGGTCGAGTTTGATGTATCCGGTTTTGTCATCCACCATAAAGGAGACGTTGATACTGTACATCGGGATTTTGCCACGGGTGACGGTGAACACCATCGGTTTCTGGTTACGGCCACGGATGATAGTCAGATCCACCTTGGTGCCTTTTTTACCACGCAGATGGTCACGCACCCAGGTGTTGTTGACGGACTTGCCGCAAGCGACAAGCGTATCAACCTTAACGATTTTGTCACCCGGCAGGATGCCGACTTTTTCGGACGGCCCGTCGATGATGACTTCAATGACATTGATGGTATCCTTAATGATCTGAAAGGTGACGCCGATGCCGTCGAAGGAGCCCTGCAGAGGTTCGCGAGAGGCGGCAACATCTTTGGCGGTGGTATAGATGGAATGAGGGTCGAGGGTGGTAACCATCTCTTTCACGCCAGTTTCAGCTAAATCGTTGAAATTAAGGGTATCCACATACAGACGGTCGAGGACATTCAAGAAGTAATCGATCGCACCTTTGCCGGATTGGTACGTGGAATTGGTTTGCGCCTGGCACAATCCGACGGAGCACAAAAGAAGTGCAGAAGACAGTAAGATGTTGATTCTTTTCATGTTAACAAAGATAAAAACAGAAGTGGACACATTTCCACCTCATAAGATTTTCAGCCGCAAAGATACTTCTTTTTTCAATAGCGGGCGAGAGATTAAAACTAAAAAAAGAAAAAAAACAGCAGTCTATAAGCCGGGTTCTGTCGAGTTCCGTCATCTATCTAGACCGGTCGTTGCCGAACGGTTCAATCGACCTACCCTCCGAGTTGGGCGAGCCACCCTCAAGCCTCGGTTTATTTGGTTTTTCAACCCGTGGGGTTTACCATCACCGGCATCACTGCACGGCGTCGTGAGCTCTTACCTCGCGTTTTCACCCTTACCTGCAAGCAGGCGGTATCTTCTCTGTGGCACTTGCCGTAGTTCCTTGCGAAACTCCTTCCTGTTAGGAAGCACGGTGCTCTGTGTTGCCCGGACTTTCCTCTCCCCCATACGGGGCAGCGACGGAACAACTGCTGTTTATACGTTATATTTTATTGTTTTACAATTAATTATAAAAATTAGTTAGTAAAGACATATTGAATTATGTTGGCACCCATTTTCAACGCTTTCTGATGGGTTGCCTCGCTATCGTGGTGAACCCCAGTGTCTTCCCAGCCATCGCCAAGGTCACACTCAAAAGTAAAGAGACAGACTAAACGGCCTTCCCAAACCAGGCCGAAAGCCTGCGCCGGCTTGCCGTCGTGTTCGTGAATCTTAGGCAAACCGTTGGGAAAGGGATATTTTTGGTGAAAAATCGGATGACTATATGGAAGTTCTACGAAGTCCAATTCAGGGAAAACGAGTTTCATCTGACTACGAATGAAGTTGTTCAAACCGTAGTTGTCATCAATGTGGAGGAAACCGCCAGAGAGAAGATAGGCACGCAAATTCTGTGCTTCTTCGTTAGAAAAAACGACATTTCCGTGACCGGTCATGTGGACAAAAGGATATTGGAAAATGTCAGTGCTGCCGACTTCAACTGTAGCTGGACGCTGGTCCAACGACATCGAAAGATTTTTATTGCAGAAAGCAATCAGGTTGGGCAGAGAGGTCGGATTCCCGTACCAGTCGCCACCGCCTCGGTATTTGAGAAGCGCAATCTGCTGTCCGAACGCACAACTCAAAGTAAGCATCACACCCAACAACAATATTACGATGATATTCTTTTTCATAGTTAATTGCTTTAGTTAGAAATTAGAAGTTAATTCCTCATTCCAAATTTCTAATTCCTAATTTATTAGTAGCCGCCGCCCCATTTTCTCATAAACCATTCAATGCCAAGCAGTAAAACAATTAATAGGAGATAGATCCAGCTGTCAAGGAAGGGAGAATATTTTTTATGATAGGTAACGAGAGATTTAATGTTTTCATTGGCTTTAATGGCCTTACTAACCTGCTCCAATTGATTGATTGTAAAATATTTGCCATTTGAACTATTAGCCAGCGAACGCATCATGTCGTGATTGGCGACGAGGTTCATGCTTTCCAAAAGGATTTCCTGCACGCTAAAATGGCCGGACTTGGTGTAGCTGTTTTTTCCAACGGTGGTAGTGGCCGCCCACGTATAATCGCCGACAGGCAGTTTGCCGAGATTCAGACTGTAGGCATTGTTCTGTTTGGAAAACTGCGAGGTATATTCTTTCCCCTGACTATCAGTCAGTTTGAAGCGGACATCAGGCGTATTGATAAGTTCGTAGCTTTCGTTATACACTTCAGCGGAAATCTCCACCGGCATATTTTCACTATAGAGTTCGTTGGCATGAACGCGGAACAAACTTTGGTCGCCTTTTACGGAAAGGTAAAGCGCTATCTTATTGATAATTTCGTCAAAACTATCGAAATTCTGGGCGTTAAGATAGTTTTGCATACGCCAACGCCAGATGTTCGTACCGGCAATCACCCCCACGCGGGCACGACTGGTTTGATAAAACGAAACGAGCGGATAGGTGCTGGCCACATTGTTAATCTTCTGATACATAAACACATTTGCGCCAACAGCTGTCTGATATGTACCGAAGAAGGTAGTAAGCGGCGGATATGATTTCAGCATCTGACGGGCTTCGTCGGAGAAGGTGAAGGTCAGGAAGTTTTCGTTGAAATAGGGCATGGACTCGTTATACAGCGCCCGCCCGCCTTGATTGGAGGCGTTGATAGAGAGTCCGTTATTCATCTGGTTGAAGGCAGCCAAGTCGGATTGCTCGCCAAGGATATAAAGCGACGACACACGACTTTGGTTGATGGTGTTGATAAGTGCGCCGGCGGCATGCGATTTAGCGGGCAACTGGTGCAGGATAAAGAGGGAATAATCGTTGACGTTTTTGTTGAACTCATCGGCAGAATAGGCCTCAACGTCATACTTGTCGGAGGAAGCCAGAGCGGAGCGGATAGCACCGACATCCGGATGCGGCGAGTTATAGACAATGGCGATTTTTTCGCGTTGGTCAACCACCTCGATGAAGAAGGTCGCTGAATTGTTTTTGTAGGTCACTTCGCCATCCAACTCGGAAAGTTCGACGCGGTATTTCAGCATGCCCTTTTGCTTGGCTTCCGTAGTGAACTTCACTGTTTCAAAATGCTGGTTTCCGCGAATGGAGATCGGTTTCGCATAAATTTCCTCATCACCCTTAAACACTTTCAAATCAGCACTTTTCCCTGAAAGATGGGTAGCTGAGACCTTAATTTCAACGGGAAAATAATTTCCCAAATAGGTCTGTTTATTGTGAAGGATGTCAGCGATGAGCAAATCAGTCTGCACATTGGTATCACCGGCGGCGACGGCATAAACGGGGAATTTCGCCTTTTCGGCGGCATACTGCGGATTACTACCGGTATTGAAAATGCCATCCGACACCAACACCATCGCACCGATGTTTTGGTTGGCATAAAGATTGTCGATTTCATCGAAAATGCCGGAAAGATTGGAGGTCTTTCCGTCGAACGGCACCTTCAGGGCCTTGCCGTTCTCTTTGAGGTCGTTGTTATCGCCGACCAAGTACGTCTTGATGTCGTACTGGTCGCCGAAATCCGTTAACAACTTGTTTATATCTTGTTGAAAACCATTACGATAGTAGTTAGAATCCTTGGTCAGCACCATAGATTCGGAGTTATCGACTGCGACGACGAGCAGCGGTTTGTCAACCTCCTTCACGGCGTGTTTGAGCATCGGCGCGAGGAGCAGAAAAGCGATGAGAGCGACAGATAACCCGCGCAAGATGGGCATGATCCATTGGGCACGCTTATCGTATTCAACGTCACGGTTTTTGAAATACAAAAACATGGCATAACCCGCACCGAGCAAGAGGCAGAGCGGAATGAACCACAACGAGTATTCAGATATTATTGCCATGCTTTGAAAATTGGGGTGCAAAAATACAAAATTGTTTTCAGTTATCGGTTTGCGTTTCGTAGTTTTTTACCACAAAAACAAAGCGCTAAGACATGAGACGGAGAAGGATGTCGGAGGAATCCCAAGATTGGAAAAGCAGTATGTCGTGGATCGTGCGGATGAACGGGATAAAACCATGTAACTCATTATCAACAAACCACTTAATAGCCGCGTCATCTTTTCGGCAGGCAGCAGCGAATTTAGAAAGAAAGTCGCAATGGGCTTTTTCAAGCCATTCGATGGCCTCGTCTTCGTCGTCGATGGCGTCACTGAGGATTGAAAATTCCGGATACCCGTTTTCCATAAGCCACTGCAAGGCGTCGGTATCTGACAAGATAGCGCGTGCCAGGGCCGCCAATTCGGGGAAACCGTTATTCATTAAAAAATCGGTGAAGCGCCTGTCGCCCTTCAACGCCTCGCCCCAGGCGAGCAGAATTTTCGGATCGTAATCTAATAAAGAATGCATTTTTAGTTAAAAGTTAGGAAGCAGTAAGTAGTAAGTAGGAAGCGAAGTTAATTGTATAGTATGTATATTATTAATTTTTAATTTTTAATTTTCAACTCTCATCTTTCATCTTTCATCTTTCATCTTTCATCTTTCATCTTTCATCTCTCATCTTTCATCTCTCATCTCTCATCTCTCAGCGGAGGTTGGCGATGTCGATCCAGTGGATAACGAAGCCGTCACGTTCCATTTTGCGGAACCATGTCATCTGGCGTTTGGAAAACTGATGGATGGCGGTATTGAGTTTGGTGAACATTTCCTCTTTGGAAATCTGTCCCAGGAGATACATTGTAACGAACTTATATTCAAGACCATACTTCAAAAGTTGTCGAGTGCTGGCACCGTTTTTGATGAGTGAATCGACCTCTTCGATCATACCTTCGTCAAGACGTTGGCGCAAGCGGTCGGTAATGCGAGAGCGAATCCCGTCGCGGTCGCCCATCAATCCGATGATGACGGATGGTACTTCACGCACAAGTTGCTTCCACTCAGGATGTTGTGCATAATAGCATTCAATTTCTACCGCTTTCAACAAACGGGCGCGCTCGCAAGTGTCAGTATGGTTGTGCAGCGGATGATAGGAAGCCAGCAGCTCGGTCAGTTCCTCGTCGCTTTTCTGTTCCAATTCCACGTACAGCTTTTCATCGCGCTCAATCGGCGAGAGACGGTAGCCACCGAGCAGCGCGGCGATGTACATACCGCTGCCGCCGCACAACAGCACTTTCCTCCCCCGCGCGGAGATTTCGTCCATCGCTTGGTAGGCGGCGCGTTGGAATTGCGCCACATTGTATTCCTC
>JAKSMF010000129.1 GCA_024400775.1 Bacteroidales bacterium
GTGCGAGAGTTGGAAGTAGTCATCCGGCCATTTCATCTTTTTGGCAAAAGTCACGTTGGCACCGATAATGTCGATGGAGGCGTGTGCATCGTTGTTTTTGGTGTAGCCGTTGGTCTGTTTTTGATAATAAACATTGGCAGAAAGCGTGTTGGGCTTTTTGCCGCCGAGCCACGGTTCAACAAATGACAAGCTGTAGGACTGATACCAAACGGCGTTTGTGGAAATCTTCAATGAAAGTTTCTGACCATCGCCGGACGGAATCGGCTTCCAAGCGTCTTTTTTGAATAATTTTCTAAAAGAGAAGTTGTTAAATGAAATTCCAGCACTCAATACCAAGCCCGTCGCGCCATATCCGGCGGAGAGTTCCAATTGGTCGGAGGAGGTCTCTTCCACAACGTATTCGATGTCAACGGTGCCGTCGGCTTCGTTCGGTGTCGGACGAACGTCCATCTTTTCTTGGTTAAAATAGCCTAACGAAAGCAGAACCTGCTGGGAACGAATGATGTCGGCGCGGTTGAACAACTGGCCGGGAAGTGTGGTGACTTCGCGCAAAATAACGTTGTCGTTGGTCTTCGTATTTCCGGTCACCGTAATATTATTGTATGTGGCCTGCTGACCTTCGCGAATACGAATCTCAATGTCGATGGAGTCGTTCTCAACCAGCACTTCGGTCGGATTGGCATAGAAAAACAGGTAGCCGTCGTTCATATAGAGAGAACTGATATCGCTGCCTTCCTGATTCATGCTGATGTTCTCCAACAGGCGTTTTTGGTTATAGACATCACCTTTTTCGATGTTGAGAATCTGGCGAAGCATTTCGGTCGGATATTTGGAGTTGCCGACGAAATCGATGTTGCGGAAATAGTAGCGATGGCCTTCATCTACCGTAATGTCGATGTAGGCGAGGTTGTCTTTTACATAAAAAGAATCCTTTACGATGGCGGCATCGCGGTAGCCGAGCTCATTGTATTTTTCCAAAAGCTTTACTTTGTCGCTTTCGTAATTGGCTTTGATGAATTTGGAACCTTTGAAGAGACGGAAGTTCACGCGTCCAGCGAAGTAGTCGCCCAAATGGTCGATAATGTCTTTGGAACGATAATAGTCGGGATGCTTGAGCATGTATCTCAGAACGGTGTCGGCTTTGTAGAAAGGCATGAAGTGGAAGCGCTCTTTGGTCTCCTTCATGGAGCGAAGCAGCGTGCCGTCAGACACATTCTGGTTGCCGATGAAAGCGATTCGTTCGATTTTGATTTTTTTGCCCTTATCAATATTAAAATAGAGGTTGACGGCTTTGGAGATCTTTTCGTCGTTGCGTTCTTCAACGGTAACGGTACAAGCGTGATAACCCTTGTCGATGTAGTAGTTGCGGATGATGTTGCAGCAGGTCGTCTTCATGTTGTCATTGATGACGTTGCCCTGCGAAATCTTGATTTTTTCACGAAGTTCGGTTTCTTCGTTCTTTTTTGCTCCCACAAACGCAAAAGCCGCCAATCTGTCGCGGTCTTCAAGGTAAATGTCGAGAAATGCGGTCTTGCCGATGACCTTTGTGACAGAAATCTTAATGTCCTCATAAAGACCGGTTTCCCAGAGTTTTTTGGGGGTTTTGGAGATGGTTTCGCCCGGAATCTCGATTTGGTCGCCGACATTGAAAGGCAGGAAACGACGGTCGAGGCCGGCACTTCCAGAGGTGGTGATACCGCCGATTTCGTAAGTCTGTGGGTTGGAATAGTCAATGACCACGTTGGATGTGCTATCACCGGATGATACTACAACCTGTCCGTAACCTATTGTTACACAAAGGAGTATCAATGTTAAGAGCGATAAAATCCGTGCTATTTTGGTCAAGGTTAGTCTAAATTATTTTAAGGGTGCAAATTTATAAAAAAAATTTGATTGTTATATCTTTGTTGAAGCAGCGATTTGTTCGCTTGTTTTTCCGTAGCGTCGTTCTCGATTTTGATATTGAGAGAGGATTTCTAAGAGGTGCGGTTTGTCGAAGTCGGGCCACATGACGGGTGTGAAAAAAAGTTCGGCATAGGCGATTTGCCAAAGGAGAAAGTTGCTGACGCGTTGTTCCCCGCCGGTGCGAATCATGATGTCAGGGTCGGGAAGTGCTGAGGTATATAGGTGCTGGCAGATGGTCTCTTCAGAAATTCCGTCGATGTCGATTTCGTTCTTTTTTGCCTTTTTAGCGATTTCTCGCATGCAGTATTTGAGTTCGCTGCGGCCGCTGTAACTGAGTGATATGGTGAGCGTTAAGCCGGTGTTTGCAGAAGTCGTGCGAATCGCTTCGGTCAGTGCGTCTTGGCATTGTTGTGGCAGGTCGGCCAGATGCCCGATGGCATTGAGGCGTACGTTGTTCTTCATCAATTCAGGGACTTCTTCCTGTATCGACTTGATTAACAACGCCATGAGTGCTTCCACTTCGTATTTCGGGCGGTTCCAGTTCTCAGTGGAAAAGGCGTAAAGGGTGAGGTAGGGGATTTGTAGTTCGCCGCAGGCACGCACGATGCGGCGTACAGCATTGGCACCTTCCCGATGCCCGAAAACACGGTCCAGGCCGCGCTGTTTTGCCCAACGACCATTCCCATCCATGATGATGGCAATGTGTTTGGGCATTCGTTGGGGATCTAAAGTGATTTCTTCCATAATCTTATTGTCTTCCGTTGACGGCCTTACGATGAACATTGGTACGTATGTCGCAGCTGCGATCCATGTCGCCGAACTTGAAGGTGAAGACCACGCCGGCAAATGAGTAGAAGTCTTTGGTGGTGGAATTTCCGCGGCCAGTGCCGGCGGCGTGGGGCGTTTCCGATTTGTCGGCCAGTCGTGCGACCATCGAGCCTCGTTGATCTTTCGAGGTCTGGTTGTCATAGTATTCGCCGCTCACGTCGTCGAGATAGTCGGTGAAGGTGAAGCGCATTCCCCATTCGGCACCGATGGAGAAGAATTTAGCGAAGTTGAAGCGAAAGCCCAAGCCGAACGGAATGGCGACATTGCAAAGCGAATAGTAGTCTTTTTCGCCCTCAAAACCTTGGCCTTCCGTGCCGAGGTGCTGCAGTGCGTACCAGTTGCCATCGATGTCTTGCGCCTGCGGATTGAACGAAAAGACCGCGATACCGCCGAACAGGTAAGGGGAGAAGAAGTTTTTGCCTCTTTCGTGATATAGTTTGAAAAAGTTCAATTCAGCCATCACACCGATTTCGGTGATGGGGGATTTGAAGCTGAGGTTGCGTTCGTAGTTCTTGTTGGTGATGGCGTCGTCGCCCTCGACTTGCGCGAAAAGGAGGTTGGCACGGATGGCCCAACGCGGGGTGAAGTTATAGCGATAAATAATGCCACCTGCGGGGCGCGCCATCCCAAAGACGCTTCGCGGATTCAAATCACCCAAATAGAAGGATGCACCTGCCATGGCACCTAACTCGGATTTCTGCGCAAATCCCTGTAAACCAAATAGTAAAAGTGCGAAGATTAAGATCTTGTTTTTCATAGGATACAATTATGCAAACTTTTTCAACGATGAGTTTGTTGTTTTATTGTGCATCTGTCTTTAAAATCACAGAAAACATGCTTTCGACCATTGTGTATTTTTGCATTCGTTTTATAATCTTACAGTAAATGAAAAACATTGAATTAGCTACTGGTATTTTTTATGTTGGTGTTGATGACCATCGTACTGATTTATTTGAAAATCACATGCAACTGCCTCATGGCGTGTCATACAATTCATACCTGTTGGTGGATGAAAAAGTGGTTTTGATTGACCCCGTGGAAATCGGTTTCGTCGGACAATACCTTTCCAATATCCGCTATATTTTGAAGGCGCGACCGGTGGACATTCTGGTGGTTAATCATGCGGAACCCGATCATAGCGGCTCCGTCGCCATTTTGCAGGAGGAGCCTCCTGACATGCAGATTGTCGGCAATGCCAAAACCTTTGCCCCGTTGGAGGCTTTTTACGGACCTTTGGCCAATAAGCATGTGGTGGCCGACGGTGATGTGCTGAGTATCGGCGTACATCAACTGCAGTTCTTTACCGCCCCGATGGTTCATTGGCCAGAATCTATGGTGACGTTTGAGCAAACCACGGGAATCTTGTTCTCCAACGATGCTTTCGGCGGTTTCGGCACACTGAATGGCGCCGCTTTTGATGACCAGCACGACATTGCTTTTTACGAGGATGACATGCGGCGTTATTTTGCTAATATTGTAGGAAAGGTGGCCGTACCGACGGTTAAGGCGTTGCAGAAACTTTCTGGTCTGAGTATCAATATGATAGCACCTTCTCATGGCTTGATTTGGCGTTCGCAGCCCGAATGGGTGATCGGGAAATATTCGCAGTGGGCGCAGCATCAAAGCGAGGAAGGTGTTGTAATCGTCTTCGGCTCTATGTACGGCAATACGGCTAGAATGGCAGATGTTATCGCCCGCGGTGTCGCCGATGCTGGCATCCGCGAAATCCGAATGTACGATGTCGCGCGTACCGAAACGTCGTTTATCCTTAGCGATATATGGAAATATCGCGGTGTCGTGCTCGGCGCGTGCGCCCACTATGGCGACATGTTCCCGAATATGTCTTCGCTGATTCATGGCCTTTCCTCGTTCAAACCGCAAAACAAAGTTTTTGGACTTTTCGGCGGTATGAGTTGGAGCGGGGGCGGACTTTCAACATTGAAAAAGTATGCTGAAGAGTTGAAATGGAATGTGGTGGCTGAAAATGTGGAAGTTAAGGGCGCACCTGCACGCGATGAAGACATTGAACAACTCTATCAGTTAGGCCTCGCCATCGGTCGTGAAGTTAAAACCCGGTAACTGGATTCTTATTGTTCAAGTTCCGCAACTTCGCGATTGGCTTTGATTGACTAATAATGTGAGATTTAATAAAAGGCCGCGGGCAAGCTGGGAGTTCTTTTAATTGAGAATTGAAAGGTGAAAATTGAAAATTATTTTCCGTTTGACTTTGTCTTTCCCTAATTTTTGTTGACACTTTTTGAGCGGTTTGTACTAGTTTTGTTGACATGTTCCCAAAAAGGTCAATGGTCTTAAGTCCTAATCATAACAGAAAAAGCGGTATGCGCAAGTCGCGTTATTAACTTCTAAATCTTTTCAGCAAAATATTATTACTTTCTTAAAAATAAGTTGTAACTTTGCCCCCAAAATTTTAATTATGAGTTGGCTGTTCATTATTACCTTGATTTTCTTCGGTTTGTTGGCCGTAGTATTGGATTTTTTGTTCATTCCCGGCGGCTTCGTTGCCATTCTTGGGATGCTCATGGAGATTGCGGGCGTAGTGTTTGCGTACACCACGTATGGTTCTGTGGCCGGCACACTTACGATGCTGCTCACCGTGGTCATCTCCGTTTTGGTGATTGTGCTGATTCTGCGTAGCAAGACGTGGCGCAAATGTGCCTTGGCAACCTCCATCGACAAAGTGGTCAACGACTTTGACACCACACGCGTTTTCATTGGCGCTGTCGGTCGCACCATTTCCCGTCTGGCTCCGTCGGGCAAGGCCGTTTTTGACGGCGAAACCGTCGAAGTCGCCTCTTCCTACGGGCTGATAGATGAGAACAGCGACATCATAGTTGAAAAAATTGAAGGGAACAAAATTTTTGTCAAATT
>JAKSMF010000013.1 GCA_024400775.1 Bacteroidales bacterium
ACAACGTATTATAATATTATATTGTACAAATAAAAACGGCGGTCCTATCGGTCGCCGTTTTTTTGTGCCGCTCAGTGAATCTGATGTCTTGCTTGACTTTATTTCAGTAAAGAGACTTTAGTAATGTATGAATCGGCAAAGGAAAACATGCCGCCACTCTCTTGCAGTATCAAAAAGATATTATTGCCGTCGAAGCGCCAATTCCCGGTGTAAAGTTTGTCAATCTCTTTATTTTGGAAAAGCATCTGGCTTTCAATGCCGTCAGGCGATATTCTGGTCATTCGCGTGCAGGTTCCGGCAAGCATGACGCCCATGCCGACACTTAGGGTCAACGGCTCGCCCTCCTTTATGTTGTCGGTGTAAATTAGGTAGAGGTCATTCCCCTTTTGCTCAACGGTAAAGCTGAGACCAATCAAAACGGGGTTGATTTTCCGATTTGCGAAAGACTTCTGGCTTTTCACAATGTGTTGAACTTCTTGGCATTCGCCGTTCTGATTCAACATTTGGCAGACGATGTCCTTGCAGGTGTAAACCCTATAATCATCACGTCCGTAGACTATACTCTGAAAATCACCCAACAAAGCGATGGTCCCGTTGTCAAGCTCGCATGCTTTGACCGTCTCAAGACGGCCTGATTTTGGAAGTTGGCATTCATCCGGAAGGAGACTATAATTTTGTGTGACAATATCATCCGAATTTCGGTCAAAAATCAAAGAGTAGCATCCGTATTTCTCTTTATTGTCAGTCGTAAAAATTCCGATAAAGTGCTTCCCGTTTTCCAATAGTAAAAATTGGTTTGTACTGATAAGTTTAAATTCATTTTGGGGGAATGGGATGCGATATTCTTCACCATTGTTCGCTCCACCGACCAACGCCAGGTAGTACGTGTCAAAAGTTAAGTATCGTTTCCCATAACCACCAAACAGGATGGACACCTCCCCATCTTCAGACAGGGTGGCTGCTTCGTAATCCAATATAGGCTCCCTTACATTGTATGGCTTGAAGTCGTGGTTGCTCACTTCGTTGCCTAAACTGTCATATACGAACACCTTATAGTTCGCAATCTCTTTTCTTTTGAATTTCTCTTCAATGATGATCGCGTGCATCTTGTTGCTCTTGGAGTGCAGCTGCCAAATACGTGGTTGGTATTTGCTGTTAAGATGAATCTTTTCCGACGGCTTCACCGACGAAGAGCCTTTTTTTGCAACGTGGGTTGGACAGTAGTAATACGCCCCTTTTTTCAATTTAAATAAATAGGAAAAGAAGTATTCATCGCCAGCATCGAACCCTAATGCAAGTTTGTGCTCTTCTGGAAGTGTGAGTTTTCGGGTGGAGATTTTTTGCGATTTTTTGTCGTATGTGAGCAGTGTATGATGATACCATTTGTCGAGGGTGAATAGGGGAGAGATGTATATGGCCAGCTGCTGTTCGTTGTCGCTCACGACGTAGGGCAGGTATTGTAGGAAGTTAAAGTCCACGTTTTTTTGATTAACGATGACCGTTTTTTCCACCTCTGCCAACTGTCCGAAAGCGGTGGCATAGAACATGGCAATAACGAAAAATAGAAGGACTCTTTTCATATATTAAATTTAAGATAGCAAAAGTCAAGTCAAGATACATAAAAGACCGACGGAAATCATCGGTCTTTTTAGAACGTCGGGGTGAGAAGACTCGAACTTCCGACCCCTTGCACCCCATGCAAGTACGCTAGCCAACTGCGCCACACCCCGTTCTTTTTTGAGGCTGCAAAATTACAAAAAATTTCAATATGTGTACCCTTTTGAAAATATTTTTTTGAAAATACTTTTCTTCTTGTTTTCTTTACCTTTACAAATATGGTGATGGGATGATTCATTTCTATGCGAGCGCTGGACATTCACACAAAATTCATCGTTGTCGGCTTCCAATTCAAAAAAATGCCGTACTTTTGCATGCATCTAACTTTAAATCACAATTGTCTTATGCAGAGTAAGTTAATCGTTGTTTCAGCCCCGTCAGGTGCGGGCAAGACTTCCATCGTTCGCTATCTTTTGGAACAGAATCCCAAGCTTTCGTTTTCTGTGTCGGCTACGACGCGCGCCAAACGAGAAATGGAGGTTGATGGCAAGGATTACTACTTCATTCCGGTGCCGGAATTTCAAAAACGCATCGAAAATGGTGCTTTTTTGGAGTGGCAGGAGGTATATAAAGGGCAATATTACGGATCTTTGAAGTCAGAAGTTGACCGTTTGGGTGCAGAAGGCAAAGTGGTGATTTTCGATGTGGACGTGCTCGGCGGCATCAACATTAAGAAGTTTTACGGCGAACGGGCACTGTCGATTTTCATCCAACCGCCGACCGTTGAAGAGTTAAAAAAGCGTTTGCTGGGACGCGGCACCGAAACACCCGAATCCCTCAAAAAACGCGTCGATAAGGCCGAATACGAACTCACTTTCGCCAACCAGTTCGACGTGGTGGTCGTCAACGACGATTTGGAAACCGCCCGCCACGAAGCCGACAACCTCATTAAAGAGTTCTTATGCCAAAAATAGGTCTTTTCTTCGGCTCCTTTAATCCCATCCACATCGGTCATCTGATTATGGCTGAGTATTTTGTGGAAAATACCGATCTAAAGGAAATCTGGTTCGTGGTTTCGCCGAACAATCCCTTGAAAAAGAAAGAATCATTGTTAAGCGAGCACCAACGTTTATATATGGTGAATTTGGCTGTAGAAGATGACGCGCGCTTCCGTTCGTGCGACATCGAATTTCACCTGCCGCTGCCATCATACACTTGTCATACTTTGGTGCATCTGCGCGAAAAACATCCCGACAAGGAGTTCGTGCTCATTATGGGCGAAGACAACTTGCAAAGCATCGATAAGTGGAAGAATTACGAGTTTATTCTTGAAAATTTCGAAATCTACACCTATCCCCGTCCCGGCTACGACGGTGGCAAGTGGAAAACGGCGCCGAACGTGAAGTTTGTGCCCGCTCCACGCATTGAGATTTCCGCCACCATGATTCGCGATTCCATCGCCAACCGCCGTTCCGTCAAGTACTTCCTGCACCCCAAAGTGGCACAGTGCATAGACGAGATGGGACACTACCGCAGATAGTTAGAAGTTAGAAGTTTTTAGTTCGTAGTTGGGGGCGTGCAGGTAGAAATTGCGCCCAATTTCCGGAACCTGCTTCTCATTGACATTAATAAAAAGCGCTCTTCAAACAAGATGTCTGAAGAGCGCCAATATGAATTAAGGGTGGAAATTACTTTTTCTCCATGGGTTTAGCCTCCATCTGTCGGGGTTGACCCATCTGTGTGTGTGCGCGCGGGACATGTTTTCCGCCCGTTTTATGGCTGGCCGCGGAGCGTTTGAATTTGTGTTCCAACTTGTAATATTCATCTACTTGTTCAGCAGTCAGGCACTTAGTCAATGCGTTAAAGAAATCCATTTCTGCTTTCAGGAGTTTGGCTCTGGTTTCCAGTTTGATACGATAAGAAGCCAGAATCTGTTCATCGGTAAGTTGCTGCGTGCTATCGGGGTGCATACGAGGAATGCCAGCGGCCTCTTTTGCCTCGCGTTGTTCCTGGAAGGCTTTAAATTCAGCATTAGTGTATGCATCGTATGCTTTCCAGAAAGCTTCTTTCTGATTCTCCTGCAACGTGAAGTTTTCTGAGATATATTCACGTTTCAATTTCATCATGGTCTGACAATCCTTATTGCCGCATTTCATTTGGTCAACAGAAGCGGCTTTGGCACTTTGGGCATCAGAAGATGTCTTAGCCGGGGAGAGCTGTACCTGCGCGTTCACAGAAAACAACAACGCGCTCAAAATCCCCAAAACAAATATTTTTTTCATAATTAATAGGTTTTAGATGTCGTAAAAAGAAAAAACAAAGCCATAGACGAAAAAGCAAAGACCAAGTTTAAAAATGAGTGAAGTTTTTTGTAATTTTGCAGCCGCTAACAATTTTATTATGGAACAGAAAAACAAATACGCATTCAGTCTGTTTGTTATCGGCACATTATTTTTCGTGTTCGGTTTCATCACGTGGATTAACGGTATTCTCATGCCTTTCCTCAAGGCATCCTGCGAGCTAACGACTTTTCAGGCCTCGTTCGTCCCGTTTGCCTTTTACATCTCATATTTTTTCATGGCCATCCCCTCCTCTTTTTTAATTAAAAAAGTAGGATACAGCGGCGGCATGATGATTGGCTTGATTACGATGGCCATCGGTTCGATTTTGTTCGTACCAGCAGCCATAACGCGCCAGTTCGGACTGTTTCTGACAGGCTTGTTCATTCAAGGCGGCGGCCTGACGCTGTTGCAGGCGGCATCAAATCCGTACGCCACGATCTTGGGACCGATTGAAACGGCCGCGCGACGCATCAGCATTATGGGCGTATGCAACAAACTGGCAGGAATTATCGGTTTTTACACCCTCTACCAAGCCCTCTTTTCCGGAATGCAAGATGAGTTGAAGATGATAGAAAACGGCATAGTTACAGGTCAAGCCAAAGACATGATTCTGCAACATCTGTCTGAACAAGTGATACTTCCGTACGTAATCATCACGGCAATCTTCATCCTGCTGGTCGTTTTTATCAAATTGGCGAAACTCCCCAAAATCGAACAGCAAGAAGAGAATTTCGATAATGAACACCGTTCGATTTTCTCCTATCCATACCTTTGGTTCGGCGTGTTCGCCATCTTCTTTTATGTCGGTGCGGAAGTCATTGCCATCGCCTATCTGATTCCATACGGCAAATATCTGCACTTCGCCGATGCCGCCACCCAGAACTTCCCGAAGTATGCGCTGTTTGCGTTGATTATCGGTTATCTACTTGGTTTGGTGACTGTTCCGAAAATGATTTCGCAACGTCAAGCCCTGATTGCGCACCTCATCATCGCGATTGCGCTGACGAGTGTGGCGGTCTGTTCCAAAACCATTATCGGATTTTTACAACCAAGTTTAGCTCCCAACGAACTGATGGAGCTGTCAGCCCGTCTCTCAATTGCGTGCATCATCATGTTGAGTTTTGCCCACGCCATCATGTGGCCGGCCATCTGGCCGCTCTCCATCCACGATTTGGGCCGCCACACGGAAGTTGCTTCCGGACTGTTGGTTATGGCAATTGCCGGCGGCGCAGTCATGTCTTTGATTTATGGTAAATTGTGCGATATGCCAAATATCGGCAATCAGTCAGCATATTGTCTGCTGTTTGTCAGCTACCTCTACATCCTGTTCTTTGCCATCACAGGATGCAAAATCCAAGGAAAAAACAAACAATCAAAAACAAAATAACTATGAAAAAAGTCATTCACACCGACAAAGCACCTAAAGCCATTGGTCCTTACAGCCAGGCAATTGAAATCAACGGCACACTTTACATCTCTGGCCAGATTCCGGTAGATCCGGCTACTGGCAAAGTTGCCGACACCATCGAAGAACAGACCGAACAGGTTATGAAGAACATCGGCGCCATTCTCGAAGAAGCTGGTTACACTTTTGCCGACGTCGTCAAATCAACTTGTTTGTTAAGCGATATGGCCAACTTCAAACCGATGAACGAGGTTTATGCGAAATACTACAGCGTAAATCCGCCGGCGCGCGCCGCATTCGCAGTCAAAGCACTGCCGATGGGCGTTATGGTTGAAATCGAAACCGTTGCCGTAAAATAATCGAACACACACACTTGAAATTTTGTAAGGGCGGATGAACATTCGTCCTTACTTTTTTATTAAAGCTCAATGAAAATCGGAATTATCTCTGACACACACGGTTACATCCATCCCGAGTTAGCCGAATTTTTCAAAGGTTGTGATGAAATCTGGCATGCCGGCGACATCGGCAGAATTGAGGTCTTGGAAGAGTTGCAATATATTTGCCCCAAGGTGCGCGCGGTATATGGCAATTGCGACGACTGGGACATTCGCGACCACACAACCGAATCGCTTGTCTTTCAATGCGAAGGGCACAAAGTTGCCATCATGCACATCGTCGGCAACGGCAGTTACTACTCTGAAGCCGCGCAAAAACTCATCAACGAAGAGCACCCCACCATCTTCATTGCCGGCCATTCGCATATCCTAAAAGTGCTGAACGACACCCGCAACCGCCTGATGTTCATCAATCCCGGGTCCGCCTCTCGTTATGGACACCACATCCGCCTCACCTTTATGCGGTTGGACATCAACGGCACCGAACTGAGCAATCTGGAAATTTACGACGAAGAAAAGTAGCATTGTGTCAGCGTTGACCAGAGTGCGGTATGAATGGTGTAGAGACAGAGCGCCATCGTCGGTGGCTGGGACGTGAATTTTGCAGGAAAAATAATGTTTTTTGTATGAAAAAACGGATATTGTTGATTATAATTTTGGCGGTCATTTCATGCCAAATTTTTGCACAGTCAAAGGCAGAAAACGAGAAGAAGTATTTGTCGTTGCGTAATCGATTACGCAGTGAATTTCTTTATTATACGGGCGATGGGATGGAGCGTGGGACATCGCTGCCAATGGAGAACCGATACATCAGCAAGAAGGGCAAAACGGGATATTGGGCGGATGGCACGTGGTGGCAGGGACACTATGTGGCACTGCTGGCGACCGAGTACGCCCGCCTCAAACGAGAAGGAAAACCGACAGAGGCGACACTGAAGGAATTGCGTTGTGCCATTGACGTTTACGACCGCCTGGACCTCCGCGCCGAACGCTGCTGGCTGTGCGATACCTTTACCCAACCCAACGGTTTTTATCTCCGCGACGACATCTACCGCGCCGACACCACACGTTTCGGTCTCAACTGGATCAACAGCGATCATTACACCAACTGCAATAATGTCAACACGAAAGGCAATGCGCCTTCGCAAGACCAAGCGTGGGCAAGCTACATCGGTTTTGCCTTGGTGGAAAAGTTGGTGGATGACTCTGCACTATGCCAAAAAGTTGCAGATATAAAAGCACACACCTTCTGCATGTTTAGGCTCTTGCAGATATAAGCTACCGAATGGTAACGGGGATGCAGTATATAGATAGTGTGGAAAAATCTCACTGGCAAATAGTTAACCCGGTTACTGGCGTTACGATACAGTCGGAGATGGACATTCAATGGTTGCAATTTGCGCACACGCGCATTGGCGAGATGCTGAGTGGCAGAAACGTGGCTTTCGGTCGAAGCGACAAAGGGAACTGGCGCAGCATGTGGAACATTGTGCAAGATAATGTTTTGATAAGCAATACCGGCAATTTCCGTTGGTACGGGATTTTGTCCATGTCGGCGCTGATGAACGAAGGTCGCACGGGCAACCGCGACTGCTACAAATGGCTGGTGAACACGTGCGGCCGCATTGCCAACCGCCGTCCGGACCTGCAACAGACGCTCATTTTTCCACATATTCCCTTGATAAATCTCGTATTGTATGGGAAAGAGGGGAAAAAACTGCTCCCTCGCGCCGATTACGACGCCTATCTCAACAGCGCGCCCATGGATGGTGCAATTACGAAAAACGTTAATGGTCAGATGGTTAGAACTCCAGCCCCGTGGCACTCATTATCACTTTTTTGTCCATGGCACCTCACAGAAACAGGCGATGCCAACATGATAGACTTTCTGCTGCTTTACAATCTGGTAGAACTAGTTTATGGCGACGAATGATAATTACGTATTTTTGCGACATTATTTTGTAAAAAAACACAAACACAGTCATGAAGATTATTTGTATTGGAAGGAATTATCTTCCTCATATCAAAGAACTTGGGCACGAAGTTCCGACGGAGCCGACTTTCTTTTTGAAGCCCGACTCTGCCATAATCACGCGCAACCGGCCGTTTTTTCTGCCTGAATTTTCGGAGCAGATGGAGTACGAAGTGGAATTGTTGGTAAGAATCGAAAAAGTTGGAAAGTACATTTCCGAAAAATTCGCCCACACTTACTATCACGAAATCGGGTTGGGTATTGACTTTACGGCGCGGGACCTGCAAAAAACCTGCATAGAGAAGGGAAATCCGTGGGAAATCGCCAAGGCCTTCGACGGCTCCGCCATCGTTAGTCAATTTATTGAAAAAGAAGAATTTGCAGATTTAAACAACATCAATTTCCATTTGGAATTGAATGGGGAAACCGTGCAAGTCGGCAACAGTGGCGAGATGCTTTTCAGCATTGACAAAATCATCTCGTACGTGTCGCAGTTTTTCACTCTGAAAACCGGCGACATCATCTTCACAGGTACTCCGAAAGGTGTCGGAAAAGTAGCCATCAACGACCGCTTGGAGGGCTGGATTGAAGATCGCAAGATGTTCGGCTTCTGGGTGAAGTAGAGACTTGAGAAATGAGAACAACGAGAATGCTGAGAACAACGAGAATGAGTTTTCCATTATATTTTCAATTCCAGATTGAAAAGTCGTAAGTCAAAAGTCTCCATTGTAACAAGAAAAAAATCGGCATACAAAAGTTGTGTTATTTCACTATGAAAGAGTAAGAAAAATTTCCTGATCATTTCCTTGAAATTTCCTGCGCATTTCCTCTATCACGCCGTAGGCGGCATTCTTCCATTTAACCGTTTAACCGTTTCAACTTTCCACAATTCCCCTTATGCGAACACTTCGCACAATGCGCTGCTGAATTTACAAGATTAATGGGTGTAATTCCGAAATTTAATAAATTGAGAAATAAGAAATTTCCTTACCTTTGCAAGTTTTTATTTTTACAAGGAAGTGAGAAAACAATTTTATTTATAACATTAAAAATCAATACTTTATCATATAAAATCAGAATCAATAAAATTTAATTACAAATCATAAAAGAAAGAAAAATGAACTTAAAGATCAGACTTATCGTAATGAACTTCCTGCAATATGCGGTGTGGGGAGCTTATTTGACTTGCATGGGCAAGTATCTGGGAAAGTGCGATTTAGGCAGCCACATCGGCATGTTTTATGCAATGCAAGGCATCGTTTCCCTATTTATGCCCGCACTGATGGGCATTGTGGCCGACCGTTGGATTCCCGCACAAAAAACTTTGGGATTATGCCACCTTATAGCTGGGGCCGCTATGATTGGCGCCTGCATGTACGGTATTGCCACTCCCACTCCCGACTACGGCATGCTGATGAGTCTGTATGCCGTTAGCGTCGCCTTCTACATGCCCACCATTGCATTATCTAACTCCGTAGCTTACAATGCCTTGGAAAAAGGCGGACTGGATACGGTGAAGGATTTTCCGCCCATCCGAGTTTTCGGCACCATCGGTTTCATCTGCGCTATGTGGGCCGTTGACCTCATTCACCTTTCCGATGGCTTTTTGGCTAACTGCCTGAATGACAGCTCCGCATTCTTGTGGGCACAGCACGATGCCAACACTTTGGTTCAGGTTTCCAACACGCCCTTCCAATTCCTGCTGAGCGGTATTTTGGGAATCATTCTGGGAGTTTACTCCTTCACCTTGCCGAAGTGTGAAATCAATACGAATGCGGAAAAGAAATCATTTGTAGAAGCTCTTGGTTTACAAGCATTTTCATTATTCAAACAGAAGAAGATGGCCATCTTTTTCATCTTCTCAATGCTGTTGGGCGCCGCACTGCAAATCACCAACGGCTTCGCCACTCCGTTCATCTCTTCGTTTGCCGCCGATCCCGCTTATGCCGACACCTTCGGCGTAAAATACTCCGTCATCATCTATTCCATCTCGCAAATCGCTGAAACACTGTGCATCCTGCTCATCCCCTTCTGTCTGAAGAGATTCGGCATCAAGAAAGTGATGTTGATGGCTATGATTGCCTGGTTCTTCCGTTTCGGTTTGTTCGGCATCGGCGACACTGGTTCAATGGTTTGGGCCATCATCCTTTCGATGATTGTTTACGGTTTCGCCTTCGACTTCTACAACATTTCTGGTTCCCTGTTCGTCAATCAGGAAACCGACCCGAGTATCCGTTCATCTGCTCAAGGTCTGTTCATGATGATGACCAACGGCGTAGGTGCCACCATCGGTACGCTGAGTGCGCAAGCCATTGTCAATCATTTCTGCGCTTGGAATGCAAACGGCCTTCTCGTTGACATTCCGGAAACGGGCGGCTGGCAGGCTGCTTGGTTCATCTTTGCCGGCTACGCCCTCGTCGTCGCCATCCTGTTTGCCATCTTCTTCCGTTACAAACACGACCCGAATAAGATTCAGAACGCATAATTCGACTTTAGAAGATTCGAGAAGCGAGAAAAACGAGAAGCGAGAAATGTCGGTAAATCCCATCATTGAAGGAAGTTGGAAATCTGCGTTGGCGGAGCAGTTCGCTGCGCCGTACTTCGAGCAGCTGAAGCAATTTTTGATTGCGGAAAAGCAGCAATATGCCGTCTATCCGCCGGGGCCACTGATTTTCAACGCTTTCAACCTCACTCCGTTCGACAAAGTGAAGGTGGTGATAATCGGGCAAGACCCGTATCACGAGCCGGGGCAGGCGCACGGACTTTGTTTTTCGGTCCAGCCGGGCACAAAGTTTCCGCCCTCACTCGTGAACATTTTCCAAGAATTGCAGAACGATGTCGGCATTCCAGCGCCGCAGAACGGCAATTTGGAGAACTGGGCGCGGCAGGGAGTGCTTCTTTTGAACGCTACGCTCACGGTGCGCGCGCATCAGGCGGGTTCACACCAGCGCCGCGGCTGGGAAATCTTTACCGATGCCGCCATCTCGCAGCTTTCGCAAAAACGCTCCGGCCTCGTCTTCCTTTTGTGGGGCTCCTACGCACAAGCCAAAATCCAACTCATCGACACCTCCAAACACTTCATTCTCACCGCGCCTCACCCCTCCCCGCTTTCCGCCTATCGCGGCTTTTTCGGCTGCAAACATTTTTCTAAAACTAATGAAATTCTCATTCAAAACGGACAAACACCCATCGACTGGAGTTTGTAATTTCTTAGTAATCAGTATGATTTTTGTTGTTTAGAAATAAATTGTATCTTTGCCGAAAAATTTCGTAACGAAAAATTTCGTAATATGAAAAATCCTTTCAAATTTGGGACAATTGTTGAAGGCGAATTCTTTACCGATAGAGTTCGGGAAGTGGATTACATTCAGCAGTTTATTGAGAGTGAGAATCATTTGGTCTTGATTAGTCCGCGTAGGTTCGGAAAAAGCAGTGTGGTTCATAAAGCGCTAATCAATACCTCCCGTCAAAGTATAACTTTGAATCTTCAGAATGTGACCTCTGAAGCTGATTTGGCAGCCAAATTGCTTCGCGAAATTTATAAGATTCACCCCTTTGAGCGCGTTAAGCAATTTGTGATGCGTTTTCGGATAATCCCGTCGCTCTCCACAAATCCCGTTACCGGAATGATTGATTTATCATTTCAACCCACCGAAAATCCTACAATTTTGCTGGAGGATGTTATGGATTTGATTGACGGAATTTCATCGCCAGATAATAGACTTGTAGTGGTTCTTGATGAATTTCAGGAAATTATGAGTTTGGCCCCTAATCTTGACAAAAAACTGAGGGTCATGATGCAGTCTCAAAAAAACATTAATTATATCCTGCTCGGTAGCCAGGAGACAATGATGACCGACATTTTTGAGAAAAAGAAATCTCCTTTTTATCATTTTGGTCAGCTTATGCACTTGAAAGCAATTCCGCGTGCCGATTTTGAAAATTATATTTCATCCCGATTACAGAACTGCCTAAATTCTGATGTTGAGGCTGTTACCCAACATATACTTGATTTTACTCATTGTCATCCCTATTATACTCAGCAGTTGGCTGCTCAAATTTGGCAGATGAGTATGTTGCAAACGGCAACTGATGATATTTTGGAGACTGCAATTCAGCAGATCATTGAAATTCATGATCTTGACTATGAACGCTTGTGGGTGAATTTCAATAAAACCGATAAAAGTGTTCTGATTAAGTTGGCTAAAAATCAACCGGTACAGGACCTCGACCGCAGAACGAGTACGACTTATAGCGCGTTAAAGCGTTTGCAAAAGGCCGGTTTTCTCGTTTATACCACAAAATTCGAAATCGAAGATCCATTTTTCAGTCGTTGGATTTTCCAAGTAATAAATTGAAATTCAATATTTTAAATGAAAGATATCCTCACTTTTCTGGATGCGCTGATGCGCAACAACAACCGCGAGTGGTTTCAGGAGCACAAAGCGGAATATGTGGCGGCGCAAACTCACTTCAACGAGTTTACCGAAAAACTCATTGCGGAGGTGGGCAAGTTCGACGACAACGTGAAAGTGCTGACAGTCAAGGACTGCACCTACCGGATTTACAAAGATATGCGATTTTCGAAAGAAAAGATTCCCTACAAAACACATATGGGCGCATACCTCTGCCCGCACGGAAAAAAGTCGGGGTACGCAGGTTACTACTTTCATTTGGAACCTTCTGAATCAGAGGATTATTCGTTCGGCAATTTGTTGGCCGCCGGGCTATACAATCCGACACCATCGTTGGCCATTGCCATCCGCGACAAGATTTACACCGAACCCGAAAAATTCGGAGAATCGGTGACGGCTGCCCGCCACTACCATTGGAACGACAATGCCAAATTACGGCGTGTTCCCAATGGCTACCCGCAAGATGCCGTTCACGCTGAATACTTGAAACTCAAGACATTCAGCATCGCAGCTGAACTCCCCGATAAACTTGTTTTGGGCGACGAAGCCAAACTCATCGACTATGTGGTCGGAATTTTCAGAGAAGCCAAACCCGTCAACGATTTCATTAATCAGGTAGTGGAAGACGGATGCTGGTGAGATGAGAGATGAGAGATGAGAGATGAGAGATAAGAGATAAGAGATAAGAGATGAGAGATGAGAGATGAGAATTGAAAATTGAAAATTGAATAATACTTACTGCTTACTGCTCCTAACTAAAAAAATGGGTATAATAATTCGACAAAGCATCAAGGGAACAATTGCGAACTACGTCGGAATCGCCGTGGGATTTGTCACCACGTTTTTTGTATTGACAAATTATTTGACGACGGAGGAGGTAGGGTTGACGCGCGTGCTGGTGGATGCCGCAGTCCTCTTCTCAACCTTAGCACAATTAGGAACTGGCTCATCTACTGTTCGTTATTATCCGTATTTCAAAGACGACGACAAAAATCACGGACTGTTTTTTTGGACGCTCATCATTCCATTTGTCGGATTTTTGGCATTTTTAGGGATTTTCTTTGCCTGCAAAGACCTCCTCATTCGGGCTTTCGAAGACAACTCCGCGCTCTTTGTCAACTACTTCTACTTCGTCATACCGATAGCGTTTTTTATGCTATACACGACAGTATTCGAAGTCAACGCGACCATTTTGAACCGCGTGGCGGTACCGAAATTCATTCGCGAAGTCGTCATCCGCAGCTGTCTGCTCATCGGCTATCTGCTTTTCGGCTTCAACGTCATCAACCTTGACGGGCTTGTCATCGTTTTCTGCGCCACATACGGGATTGCGGCGTTACTTAATCTTTTATATCTGCTAAAAAGTGGCAGAGTATCATTCAAACCGGATTTCGCGCACATCACGAAAGAGCTGCAACGAAACTTTTTGTGGTACACGCTTTTTATGGTCATTTCAGCCTTGGTAAGCAGTGCGATGCCAACATTAAGCAGCTTCTTCATCAGTGCACAACAAGGTTTGGCTTTCGCCGGCATCTACGCCATCGCCAATTATATTTCTGCCGTCATTGAAGTGCCGTATCGTTCATTAAGTGCCATCACACAGCCACATATCTCCTTGGCGGTCAAGGAAAACGATATTCCGAAAGCCACCAGATTCTGCCAAAAAGTGGCATTGCATCAGCTACTAGCGGGCAGCATGATTTTCCTGATCATCTGGATTAACATTGACTTATTCTTCCAGATTCTACCGAACGGAGATCAATACGTTATGGGGAAATGGGCAGTATTTATCCTATCGGTTTCCAAACTGCTTAACTCCTCTTTCGGCATTGGCGGTTCTGCGTTAGGATACACCAATTTCTACTATTTTTCATTGATTTTCACGCTCATCCTAATGGCAGCATCAATCACGACAAACCTTATACTTGTGCCACTATTAGGCATCAACGGCGGTGCATTGGCAACACTCATCTCCTACTTCATCTATTATGTTTTATTGTTGTGGTTCGTGCAGAAAAAGGTTGGCACGACGCCATTCTCTTGGGGACTGCTGAAAGTGGTTGCTCTTATTGCATTGCTTTATATTGTAAATGAAGGCTGTCACTGGATTTCCTCTTATTGTCTTCGCACCTCCGCAATTCTACCGCAAATCGCTGAAGCAGTTGTGCGCACCTGCCTCGTATGCGGCATCGGCGCCTACCTGCTTTACCGTTGGAAGATTTCTGAAGAAATCAACCAAATGATGGATAAAATGATAGCGAAAACGCGAAAACAATAAGCGAAAAACACTTGTTTTTCATTTTTTAATTTTTTTTAATAAAAACGGGTGACTTACAAAATAAATAAATCGTATATTTGCGCCCAAGAAATCAAATTATTAACCAATTAAAAAACAAAGAGTTATGAAGAAAGTTTTATTAGCAGTTGCTACCGTTGCCTTCATTTTCGGTATGGCTTCATGTGACAAAAAATGTCATTGCAAGACCTATGTTAATGGTGAAGTTGTTTCTGAAAACGATTTCGAAATCGACGACGACGTTGATAAAAAATGCTCTGACTTCACCGCTACTACTGAAGTCAACGACAAACTTAACGGTGTAAAATGCAGATAATTTGCAATTTATCCTAAGGGAAACGGACAGATCGCTCTGTCCGTTTTTTTATGCCCTATTTCTCCACATTGAAAAAAAAATCGTATTTTTGCACCGCAATTATGAGGGAGTAATTGGCGACAGAGACACGTCGTGAGCGGCATCAACAAACCCAGTTGCAAAACTTGGTGTCGTTCTTAAGCAATAAGACTCATAGGCAACCGCAATGCGCTGTCTATGAGTCTCTTTTTTTTACAAACTCATACTGCAATATTATTAACGAAAAAGAATGACTATGTCACGTTTCTTGTTTTTTGGAGTATTTATGGTCTTCATCATCGCAATGTTAGCGATGGATTTGGGAGTTTTCCATAAAAAAGACCACGTCATTGGCAACAAAGAGGCCGGTTTTTGGACTGCCATTTGGATTTTGTTGGCCATGGCATTCGCCGTCCTGCTTCGTTTCCATGCTGAATGGATTCACGGAATCTCCAACATGGAGGATTTGTTGGCCTTTGTCAAGGGCTCTGACTTATCCAGCAGAATCAAAGAGGAAGCCGACTATGCCAACAGTCTGGAAATCTACCGAAAAGAGATGACCACGCAGTATTTGGCTGGATACTTTCTGGAAGAATCGCTCTCCATTGACAACATATTCGTGATGATTATGATATTTGTCAGTTTTGGAATTGACAAAATGTACTATCACCGCGTACTTTTCTGGGGGATTTTAGGCGCTATCGTACTGCGTTTCACCTTCATCTTCGCCCTTGGCGCCATGGTATCGCGCTTCTCATGGGTACTCGCCATTTTCGGTGTCATCCTGATATACAGTGGTATAAAGATGTTCCGCGACAAAGGCGATCAAAAAGTTGACACCGCCAGTCACCCGGTAGTCAAGTTCGCCTCCAAACACTTCCGTACCACTCCAGAAGTCCACGGTCACGACTTCTTCACCAAAATTGACGGCAAAAACTTCATGACTCCGCTTTTCATCGTGTTGTTGGTGATTGAATTTTCCGACATTATTTTCGCTGTTGACTCCATTCCGGCGGTCTTTTCCGTCACAACCGACCCGTTCATCGTGTTTTTCTCCAACATCTTCGCTATCATGGGATTACGTTCCCTGTTTTTCCTACTCAGCAACATTGCCGACAAGTTCTGGCTGCTGAAATACGGTTTAGGCGTTCTGCTTTGCTTTATTGGGGTGAAGATGATTGGCCACGAGTTCTTCCATCTGGAAATATCCACTATCTTCTCACTGTTCGTCATCTTGGGAATTTTGGTGTTCTCCATCGTATTTTCGCTCGTCTTTCCCAACAAAAAGTCGATTAAAACGATATAATTCAAAAAGTCATGGGCTTCATAGCTTCCGTTTTACTGGCCTTGGCGCTATGCGTGGACACATTGGTAGTTTCTACCACTTGCAGCATAAAGTCGAAGATGAGCTATTCGCGCGGACTTCTATTAGCTGTCACATTTGCTCTGTTTCAAGGCGGATTTCCACTGCTGGGAGCACTGATAGGAAGCGCTTTCGAACATCTCATTGAAGCCGTTGACCATTGGATTGCCTTCGGACTGTTAGCGGTGGTCGGAATAAAAATGATTCTCGACGGTTTCAAGGGCGATAACGACAACGTGAACTTCGACGTTTCCCGTTTCTGGATAATCTGCACCCTGGCCGTCGCCACCAGCATCGACGCTTTCGTCGTCGGCATTGGCTTTGGATTGAACAACACACTCGGACAAATTCTGCTGACCGTGCTCATCATTGCTGTCGTCACCTTTTTGACAGCCCTGCTGGGCGTGTTTTTAGGCAAACGCAACGTGCCCATTCCCGAAAAATGGACTTCGGTCTTGGCTGGTGTCGTGCTCATCGGCTTAGGTTGCCATACCCTCATTGAACATGGGGTTTTTGCGTAAACTCACCGCCCTTTAGCCACAAGTCTCAAGTCATAAGTCAACTGAAATCATACCATTTTGCCATTCTGACACAACGCTTATCTCCCCCAGCTGTCGCGGTCGAGACTGCGGAAGTTGATGGCTTCGCTAAGGTGTTCGGTGGTAATGTTCGGACTTCCGGCCAAATCGGCGATAGTGCGTGACACTTTGAGAATGCGGTCGTAAGCACGCGCTGAAAGGCCCAATCGGTCCATTGCCGCCTTCATCAATGTTTTTCCCTCTTCATCAATAGAGCAATACTGATGAAACAATTTTGTATTCACCTGAGCGTTGCAGTGGATGTCGGGGCAGTCCTTATAGCGTTCGGCCTGGATATTGCGGGCACGGACGACGCGCTCGCGCACCGCAGTGCTCGGCTCGCCTTTGGCCTTGGTCAGCAGTTCTTCGTTGGAAAGCGGCTTCACCTCCACGTGCAGGTCGATGCGATCCAGAAGTGGTCCGGAAATTCGGCTTAAATATTTTTGTACGACGCCAGGTCCGCAGGTACAAGGAATTTTCGGATTATTGTAGTTGCCGCAAGGGCAGGGATTCATTGCCGCAATCAGCATAAAAGAGGCGGGAAAGTCAACGCTGTATTTGGAGCGTGATATAGTGATACATCGGTCTTCGAGAGGCTGACGGAGCACTTCCAGTGTGGTGCGCGAAATTTCACCGATTTCATCTAAAAACAGCACACCATTGTGGGCGAGGGAAATCTCGCCTGGCTGCGGGTGCTGTCCGCCGCCCACCAGCGCCACATCCGATATGGTATGGTGTGGCGCACGGAACGGGCGGACGCAAATGAGCGATGAATACCGGCTCATCTTGCCGGCCACAGAGTGAATTTTGGTAGTTTCCAGAGCCTCATCCAATGTTAATGGAGGCAGAATTGAGGGCAGACGTTTCGCCAGCATGCTTTTGCCAGCGCCAGGCGGACCGATAAGGATGGCATTATGGCCGCCCGCTGCCGCGATTTCCAACGCCCGCTTGATGTTTTCCTGTCCTTTTACATCAGAAAAATCAAACTCATAGTTATTCAGACTGTTCTGAAATTCCGCGCGGATATCGATGGTGGTTTTGGGAATGGGGACATCGGCATCGAAAAAGTCAATGACCTGCTTGATATTCTCCACCCCGAGCACGTCGATTCCCTGCACAATGGCGGCTTCGCGGGCATTTTGGATAGGCAGAATCAGTCCTTTCATTTTGCGTTTTCGTGCTTCGATAGCCATCGGCAGCACGCCTTTGACGGGTTGAAGGGTGCCATCGAGCGAAAGTTCACCCATAATGTAGTAGTCTTCAACATGTTCCACGCCCTTGATTTGTTCCGAAGCCATCAGGATGGCCACGGCAAGCGTAAGGTCGAAGGCGGCGCCTTCCTTGCGGATGTCGGCGGGCGCCATATTGATGATGATTTTCTTTCCAGGAATGTGCCGCCCGTAATTTTTCAGTGCCGTATCAATGCGGTGCTGGCTCTCTTTGATGGCGCTGTCGGGCAGGCCTACCAGAAAATAGCCGACGCCGATTTCAACGCTTACCTCGACGGTGATGGGTACGGCGGCCACGCCCATCAGCGCGCAACTATGAGTTCGTATGAGCATATCTTTGTTTTTGAGTGTTGTTTTTACCAATCGTTAACAGCGCAAAGATACACTCGAAAAGCAGGAATTCTATCGTTGTTGAAAAATTTTCATTCCATCAACAAAAAAAGCATTTTTTCAAATTTGGCATCTTCATACATCGCGTCCGTTTCAAACTGATTATTAAGAAGATTCATGCGTTTTCCCTTACCTTTGTCTAAAACGGCAATGATTTCGTGATTTTCCGAGTTAATAACAATTGTGAAGCAGTCGGGGCAGTTTTCTTCGGTGGAAATGGAAATTTTCGAACTTTTTTGGAGCAGGTCCAACGTGGTTTGCAGTGCTTCAACCTCCTCGCACTCTGCCAGAATTTGGTTAAGCACAATACTATTGGTATGGAACACGGCCTTGGGTTTGGGCGGAATTGCCGGGTCATCGCCCGAAAGAGTGACCGGCTCAACATGTTCGTCATTACCGAAACTTATTCTCACCGCACCTCCGCCGTTCCCATCGTTTTGAGCAAAAAGCGAAGCGGTGAACAAAAAGATTACACTCAAAAGGAGGACTGACTTTTTCATAATACTATATTATTATAATAATTTAATAGCGATGGCGGCGCAGGCCTCCGCATCCGCTAAAGCGTTGTGATGATTTGCCAAATCGTAGCCACAAAATTTAGCGACAGTCGGAAGTCTATGATTTTCAATCATATCGGGCGACGGCAGTAGTTTTTGAGAAGCTTGGAGTGTACAGAAAAAGGGATAATTCGGATACTTCATACGATAGTGTTTGAAAGTAGTTTTGAGCACATTTTCATCAAATGACTTATTGTGCGCCACCAACGGCAGCCCTTCGATTTTCGGTTCAACCATTTTCCATACTTCAGGGAATAGTGGTGAGTTGGCAGTATCTTTGAACTTAATACCGTGAACGCGCGTGTAGTTCCACGGGTAGTAATTGGGGGTGGGTTTCACCAAACTATAAAAACTGTCAACGACTTGACCCTCGCGCACAATGACTATGCCAACGGAGCAGATACTGGTGTATTTTTCGTTGGCGGTTTCAAAATCTATCGCGGCAAAATTCTGCATAACATTTTGATTTTCAAGCAATCGGGAAATGTAAAGGAACATACATCCCCGCATTTTCATCGGAGCGCAAAATTACATTTTTTTACCGGATTAGAAGTCCGTAAAACAAAAAGCCACCACAACCAGCAAAGTGCTCGTTATGACGGCATTATTCTGTATCAATAAAATTATTTCTTGATAAATTTCTGGGTAGTAGTACCGTTAGCGCCGTTCAAGCGAACAAAATAAACGCCATCGGTAAGGTTACTGACATTGATTTGCATGTCGGATTCAGCATCGGCACTAAACACCACTTGGCCCAGCAGGCTGACAATCTCTATTGTTTGGAAGCCCTGTGACTGCACATTGAGCATGCCGACAGCAGGATTAGGGAAAATGTTCACCGACGTGACGGAATTTTCGGAGATTGCAGTGGTATTGGCGACGGAGATAGAAACGCAGTCGAAATCACTGGGAAGATGAGTGATGGAAAAGGTGTAGGTTTTTCCGGCTACGAAAACGAAATCGTCGATTTCAGGGAGGTCGCAGGCGGCAGAAGCAACGATATTTTCACTAAAGGAATTGCCGCAATTAGGATTAAGCACGAGATAAGAATAGGTGCCGGCGGGAATCTGAATGGTTTGAGAATCGTTGATGACGACGGCATCATCGCTGGCGTATGCGTTTTCGGGGATAGTATATTCCCATTGGGTATATTGTGAGCCACACGGCGGTCCGAAATTTTCGAGATAACGCTGGTTGTCGGCATCAATAAGGAGTTGATAACCAGTGCCGTCGCCCCAGACATCGCCGGCGGTCAACACGACGGTAGCGGTCTGCGCATTCAGATTACAAACGGCAAAGGCTACGGCCAAAAAGGATAGAATTTTTTTCATAACTGATTGATATTTAATGAATAATAAATAAATTTCAATGTCGCAAAAGTACATTTTTTTTATAACATACCGAAGTGCGGACATAAAAAAACCGTCAAAACAGGTTTTTCCCATTTTGACGGTTTGGTTAAGAATAACTACTTAGAATTATTTTTTGATGAATTTCTGAGTGGTAGTACCGTTAGCACCATTCATGCGAACGAAGTAAGCACCATTGGTAAGATCTTTAACATTGATCTGCATGTTGCTTTCAGCGTTTGCGCTGTAAACAACCTGACCAAGAAGGTTAACGATTTCAACGGTGTTGTAACCTTCTGCATTAACGTTCAAAACGCTGGTGGCAGGATTCGGGAAAATGCTAACTTGTGCAGCATTGTTTTCTTCAATGCCAACAGTACCGCTAATAGCGATGTCATCCAACATGATTTGAGCGCCATCTTGACCGAGATAGCTGAATCTGATTTTAACATTGGATTGACCACCCAAATTAGAGATGTCGGGAGTAGCTTCGAAATACTGGAAATTTTCGAATTCTCCAATGGTCTGGCTGTCCCAAATGTCGGTATAGGTAGCACCGCCATCAGTACTTACAGCAACAACGAGATGATAGTTCGAATAAGGATCAACACCCCAATAGTAAGACATGGAAGTCCAAAAAGAGAGCGTGGGTTGAGTAAGATTGGAAAAGTCAAAGGTAGGGCTGATCAATTTTTCATCTTGGGCCGCTAAACTTTCATCATAAGTACAATTAGCGAATTGGGTACCGCTAAAAGCCGAACCGTCAACTTGGTCAGTACCAATCCCCCAAGTAGTTGTAGAAGTTGATTGAACTTCCCACTGGCCGAAACCATTTTCAAAACCTTCTGTGTAGGGGAAGGTATTAACCTGTGCATTAACTGCAACAACAGCAAATAAAACTGCAACAAAGGATAAAATTTTCTTCATAATTTAAAAATTTAAGTGAATAATAAATTAACGTGCAAAAATACAAGTTTTTTTCTTTTGTTTCTTTATCATTGTAAAAAAAATAAAGAAGAATTTTCCAAGAGAAAAAACGAAACGAAAAAAGTTTCAAATGACAACTTTTTTGTATTTTTGCCGCTTTGAAATTTTGATACTGAACAATCTAAGATGTACGAAAAAAGATTTATGATGGAGGCGATAGCGCTATCGCAAAAATGTTTGAAAGATGGAATAGGGGGGCCTTTTGGCGCCGTAGTTGTAAAAGACGGAGAGATTGTGGGACGTGGCAGCAATTGTGTCACCCTGAACAACGATCCGACTGCACACGCAGAAGTGATGGCCATACGCGAAGCCTGCCACAACTTAAATACATTTCAACTAACTGGATGTGAGATATATACAAGCTGCGAACCTTGTCCAATGTGTTTGGGTGCCATTTACTGGGCCCGTCCCGAGCGGATTTATTACGCAGCCGACAAAGCCGATGCTGCTGACGCGGGGTTCGACGATTCATTCATCTATGAAGAAATAGCCATCGCACCCGCCGAGCGAAAAATTCCTGCCACCCAACACAACCATGAGGAGGCCGCAAAAACCTTCCAAGCGTGGAAAACCTGCGAAAACAAAACTGAATATTAGAATTTGGAATATCAACGATTAAATTGTTTGTATCATGAAAATGCTTCGAATTTTTGATATTTTAGACAATTTAAAAGAAAAATACGGAAACAAGGAGGTGTTAGCCCGTCGCAATGCAAGCGGGAAATGGCAGAAATACACCATCGACGAATATGTGGAGCACTCCTACGCCATCTCATCGGCCCTGTTGGAAATGGGCTTACAGAAGGGCGACAAGGTAGCCACCATCATGCAGAACCGGCCCGAATGGAACTTTCTTGACATGGGTATCACCATGGCGGGAGGCGTGCATGTGCCTGTTTATCCAACACTTAACGAAAACGATTATCGTTATATTCTGAACCACTGCGATGCCAAATTCATCTTCATCGGAGTGGAACAGATTTTCAAACGTGTAGAGCCTGCGATTCCGGATCTGCAACAGCATCCGGAAATTTTCACCATAGCGCAAATTGATGGGCACCGCAACTTCAGCCAGGTGTTGAAAATCGGGCGCGACAATATCGACAAGTGGAAGCCGGTCATCGAAGATATCAAGGCCAACACGTCGCCCGAAGACATCGGCACGCTGATTTACACCTCCGGCACGACCGGCAATCCGAAGGGAGTGCTTCTGCGCCACAAGAGCATGGTCATCAACGCGGCGGCAGTCACCGCAATGAACACGCACGACTTTCACGCCTGCGTACTCAGTTTTTTACCGCTCTGCCACGTTTACGAGCGTGTTTGCAACTACATGTACCAGATGCTTGGCGGCACGATATACTATGCAGGCAGTTTAGCTACCATCGCCAAAGACATGAAGGACATTCATGCGATGGGTTTCTGTGCCGTACCGCGCGTGCTGGAGATGATGTTCAACAAACTGCAGGCGGCAGGCAAAGACCTAAAAGGCATCAAACGAAGCATCTACAATTGGGCCTTTAGAATAGCTCAAGTATATGATAACGAGCGTATTGGATGGTTTTATAAGACCAAATACAAAATCGCTGACGCGCTGGTATATTCAAAATGGCGCGAAAACTTAGGCGGCAATCCGATGATTTCCGTTTCGGGCGGTTCCTCCATCCAGGAACGAATCATCCGCACCTTCACCGCCGCACAAATCTACATTTTCGAAGGCTACGGGCTGACCGAGACCTCCCCTGTCATCTCCGTCAACAATCCGGGCAAAAACGAGATGCACCCAGGCACCGTCGGTCCTGTGTTGAGCTGCATCGAGTTCAAGCTGGCCGATGACGGCGAAATTCTGACGAAGGGCGACTGTCTGATGGCTGGCTACTACAAGGATGAAGCGAGCACCCGCGCCGCCATTGACGAAGATGGCTGGTTCCACACGGGCGACATCGGCAAGCTGGTGAATGGCTATCTGAAAATCACCGACCGCAAGAAGGAGATTTTCAAACTCTCCACGGGGAAATATGTGGCGCCGCAAGTGCTGGAGAACCGTTTGAAAGAATCCTATTTCATTGAACAAGCGATGGTTATCGGCGAGAACGAGAAAATTGCTGCCGCCATCATCGTGCCCAACTTCGACTCATTGCACTTCTGGTGTGCCAAGCACAAGATTCACTATACCACGCACGAAGAGGTCTGCAACCATCCGGAAGTAATCAAGCGCATTCAGCGCGAAGTGAATAACCTGAACGAACATTTAGCGGAGCACGAACAGATACGTAAATTCCGTCTGGTGGCCGACACATGGTCGCCGCAGACGGGCGAATTGTCGCAGACGCTCAAGCTGCGCCGTGCCGCACTCTACAAAAAGTACGACACCCTCTGTCGCGAAATATACCAATACGATCAAAAGAGTTAGAGGTAGAGGTAGAAAGTTGTGCACGACTTTTTCCGGTCTGCGCTTTTATGATTTCAGCAACTTGAAAAATATTTAAAGACAATATTTGGAATTATTGTCTTTTTTTTGTACTTTTGCACCGCTAAAATGGAAAAACGTTTTTGTTATGCAAATATCACACATTGAACACATTGGCATCGCCGTTAAAAGTTTGGCAGATGCAATTCCGTACTATGAAAACATCCTTGGTCTGAAGTGCTACGCCACCGAAGAGGTTGCCGACCAGAAGGTGAAAACCGCTTTTTTCATGGTAGGACAGACCAAAATCGAATTGTTGGAACCGATGAGCGACGACAGCACGATTGCTTCATTCATTGAAAAACGTGGCGAAGGCATTCACCACATGGCATTCTGCGTAGATAACGCAGCCAATGCGCTCAACGAAATGGGAGAAAAGGGTGTCCGCTTAATTGACAAAGCCCCCCGCGCGGGTGCTGAAGGGCTCCAAATCGGCTTCCTTCACCCGAAGAGCACAGGCGGCGTGTTAACCGAACTCTGTGAAAATCCCAACAAATAATTCCGTAACTTAAAGTTTATTTCATTATGAATAGTTTGATCATGTCAGGACTGCTCCGACTCGGTATTGGCGAAGCATTCGTTGACGGCATCAGCCAGTTCTGGGGTTATACTGGTTTTGCCAACGCAGAACTCGGCAACATCATCATGATTCTCATCGGGGCATTCTTCATTGCCCTCGCCATCCTCAAAGAGTACGAACCCATGCTGCTGATCCCCATCGGCTTCGGCATCATTGTGGGTAACATCCCGTTCACCGACGGTTTGCAGGTGGGTGTCTATGAAAACGGCGCCGTACTTAACTACCTGTATTTCGGTGTGTTAAAAGGCTTCTACCCACCGCTGATTTTCTTAGGTATCGGTGCTATGACCGACTTCTCGGCATTGATTTCCAATCCGAAACTGATTCTCATTGGTGCAGCCGCGCAGTTCGGTATTTTTGCCGCTTACATTATTGCTTTGTTGTTGAACTTCACTCCGATGGAAGCTGGCGCAATCGGCATCATCGGTGGTGCCGATGGTCCTACCGCCATCTTCATATCGTCGAAGCTGGCGCCGAGTCTGATGGGAGCGATTGCCATTTCGGCATACTCTTACATGGCATTGGTACCCGTCATCCAGCCCCCGATCATGCGTTTGCTCACGACTGACAAAGAACGTCGCATCAAGATGCGTCCGCCGCGTGCCGTCACCCATCGCGAAAAAGTCCTTTTCCCGATTCTCTGTATCCTCCTCACCGCCTTCATCGTCCCGACCGGTCTGCCGTTGCTCGGCATGCTCTTCTTCGGTAACCTCTTGAAAGAGAGCGGCGTTACCAAACGTTTGGCTAACACGGCATCCAATGCCCTTATCGATATCGTCACCATTCTCATCGGTCTTACCGTAGGTGCTTCCACGCAGGCCTCTACCTTCTTGAATTACAAGTCGGTTTTGATTTTCGGTCTGGGTGCGTTCTCCTTCGTTATCGCAACCGCAACTGGTGTAAGCTTCGTCAAATTTTTTAACCTTTTCTTGAAGGAAGGCAACAAAATCAACCCGCTTATCGGTAACTCAGGCGTATCCGCCGTCCCCGACAGCGCACGTGTTTCCTTGGTAGAAGGTTTGAAATACGACAAAACCAACTTCCTGCTCATGCACGCCATGGGGCCGAATGTCGCAGGCGTTATCGGTAGTGCCGTTGCGGCCGGCGTATTGCTGAGCTTCTTGTACTAACGGACAATCCTAAAACTTCATATACAGCGGGAGCGCTTTGCGTTCCCGCTTTTTTTGTAGGCAGAAAGCTGAGGTCTTCCCGCTCCGCGCCTTTGGCGCATCGCTTTAGGGACCGCGAATTTCACAGATTTCGCAGATTACACGAAGGACAAATGTGAGAATGAGTAATGCGAGAACGAATAATGCGAGAACGAATAATGCGAGAACGAATAATGTGAGAATGAATAATGCGAGACGAATAATGTGAGAATGAATAATGTGAGAACGAATAATGTGAGAACGAATAATGTGAGAACGAATAATGTGAGAACGAATAATGTGAGAACGAATAATGTGAGAACGAATAATGTGAGAACGAATAATGTG
>JAKSMF010000130.1 GCA_024400775.1 Bacteroidales bacterium
ACTGACTATTATTCAGTGTTACCAAGTGTTTCTTTGAGAGCTTGGAGAGCTTCGAGGTCACCGAGGGTGGTCTTTTCGACGCTTTCGTTCACTTTCTTGATTTCCTTAGCCTGCTTTTTGTCTTCGGCTTCGACCTTCTTCTGGTCTTCTTCCGGGGTCAGCTGCCAAGTCTTGGTGTGTGAAAGGTTGATCTTCTTAGCTTCCTTGGAGAATTCAACGACTTTGAACTTCAAGGTTTCGTCAACCTTGGCGTAGCTCTTGTCTTCCTTCATCAAGTTGCGGTTGAAGGCGAAACCTTCGATACCGTAAGGCAGAGCGACAACGGCACCCTTGTCGTTTATGCTGACAATCGTACCTTCGTGTTCGGAACCAACGGTGAATACGGTTTCGAAAACATCCCACGGATTTTCTTCGAGCTGTTTGTGACCGAGGCTGAGACGACGGTTTTCAACGTCAACTTCGAGAACCTTAACTTCGATGTTTTCACCGATTTTGGTGAATTCAGCGGGGTGTTTGATTTTCTTTGACCAAGAGAGGTCAGAGATGTGGATGAGGCCGTCAACGCCTTCTTCGAGTTCAACGAAGATACCGAAGTTGGTGAAGTTGCGGACGATAGCGGTGTGTTTTGAACCGACCGGGTATTTATCCTGGATGTCAGCCCACGGATCAGGAATAAGCTGTTTGATACCGAGGGACATTTTGCGGTTTTCTTTGTCGAGGGTAAGGAGCACTGCATCGATTTCGTCGCCGACTTTGAGGAAGTCGTGAGCGGTGCGCAAGTGCTGTGACCAAGACATTTCGGAAACGTGGATAAGACCTTCAACGCCGGGCATGATTTCAAGGAAAGCGCCGTAATCGTTGACAACGACAACTTTACCGTGAACTTTGTCACCGACTTTGAGTTCCGGATCCAAAGCATCCCACGGATGGGGAGTAAGCTGCTTGAGACCGAGGGCGATACGTTTCTTGTTTTCGTCGAAGTCCAAAATAACAACGTTGATCTTCTGATCGAGCTGGACGATTTCTTCGGGATGGATAATACGGCCCCAGGAGAGGTCGGTGATGTGGATCAAACCATCTACGCCGCCCAAGTCGATGAACACACCGTAAGTGGTGATGTTCTTGACGGTACCTTCGAGAACCTGACCTTTTTCCAAACCAGCAATGATTTCTGCCTTCTGGGCTTCGAGTTCGGATTCGATGAGGGCCTTGTGAGAAACAACGACGTTCTTGAATTCCTGATTGATTTTGACAACCTTGAAATCCATGGTTTTGTCAACGAAGATGTCATAATCGCGGATGGGCTTGACATCGATTTGTGAACCGGGAAGGAAGGCTTCGATGCCGAATACGTCAACGATCAAGCCGCCTTTGGTTCTGCACTTAACGTAACCCGTGATGATTTCTTCTTTTTCGTAAGCTTCATTAACACGCAACCATGATTTGAGGAGGCGAGCTTTCTTGTGTGAAAGAATGAGCTGACCGGTAGCATCTTCTTGGCTTTCAACGTAAACTTCGATTTCGTCACCGATCTTGAGGTCGGGGTTGTAACGAAGTTCGGAAGCGGAAATAACGCCATCGGATTTGAAGCCGATGTTGACAACGACTTCACGTTGGTTAATGGAAACGACGGAACCCATGATAACGGCCTGTTCGTCGATGGATTTGAAAGATTTGGTGTAGAGTTCTTCCAAATTCTTACGCTCTGCTTCGTTGTACTTTTGACCTTTTTTGTCATAGTTGCTCCATTCGAAGTTTTCCATGATGTTAGCGTAAGCGTTTTCGATTTCGCGGGGCTTTCTGGGAGCCTTCGGAGTTTCCGGAAGTTCAGCAGCCTCTGCAACGGGTGCTTCTTCTACAGCGGGAGTTTCAGCTACGGGAGCTGCTTCTACTGCCTGGTTTTCAATAACTTCTTCCGGATTGTTGATAATTTCTTCTGCCATAATGCAAAAAGTAGTGGTCCACTGGACCTGATTAAAATGTTGATACAATGAGGTTTAACTAAAATTCTGCCATCTTCGGAGCCTCTCGAAAAAAGCGTTGCAAAGATACGATTTTTTTTGAATAAAAAGTTGAAAATTTTAAAATAAAATCGGGAGCAGCTCTTTTCGTTTTATCGACCTGAGGTCGGAGGTTGTTAGGCTTCTTCCGATGATGGCGATGAAGTGCGGTCGCAGTGCTGAATCATTGCACCCACCATTAAGCATCAGCGAGAGGGGCGCTTTCGGAAGCTGCGTGAAGCTCGCCTTTCTTTTTTCGCCAAAATCTGCCATCTTCGGCGGCCTTGAAGTTGTAAACCGGACGGATGGTGTCCACGATGTCAACCGTGTCGTGAATGCACTCCACGATTTCCCGCATCGGCTTGTAGGCCATCGGGGCCTCATCGAGCGTGCGCTCATTGGCCGTGGTGGCGTAGATACCCTCCATTTCCGTCTTGAACTCACTCATCGACAGACACTTGAATGCTTCGGCACGCGACATCAGTCGGCCCGCTCCGTGCGGCGCCGAACAGTTCCAGTCGGCGTTGCCCTTGCCCACGCAAATCAAAGAGCCGTCGCGCATATTCATCGGAATAATCAGTTTTTCGCCCGCCTTCGCCGACACCGCCCCCTTGCGGATGACGTTCTGCTCGAAATCGATGTAGTTGTGCAAAGTTTCAAAATGCTCAAAGTCGGTCAAATGCTTGTCGGTGAAATATTTGGAAATCAGGATTTCGGCGATGGCAGCGCGGTTGAGGTGCGCGAACTCGGCACAGATTTTCATATCGGCGATGTAGCGATCCATCCAGATTCCCTCAATCCAGGTCTGCTCGTCGGGGATGGGGCAGTCGAGCCACACCCCCTTCAGCTGATTGAGCGCGCGGTGGATTTCATCGCGCCGCCCGTCTGCTTTGTACTGCGCAATCAGCTCCTCGCGCTGGCGCAGGTAGTCGCCTTTTCCGTGTGCAATCTGCACGGCCTTTTCCTGATAATACTCGCACACCTGCTTCCCCAGGTTGCGGCTGCCCGAGTGGATGACCAAGAACATCTCGCCCGCGTCGTTCCGGTCGAGCTCAATGAAGTGGTTGCCGCCGCCCAACGTGCCGATGCTGCGCATAATTCGCTTCATATCCTTTAATTCGCGATAGCAGTAAAGTTCTCCTAACCATTTGAGCTCGCAATAGCGTCCCTCACGCACCTCCATCCCGCTCGGGATCTCGCGCTTCACCAGTTCGTCGAAAGCGGGCAGGTCAATCTCGCACTTTCCGAGGTTCACTACCAGCATCCCGCAACTGATGTCAACACCTACCGTGTTGGGTATCAGTTTTTTGGAAAATGTTGCCGTAAAACCGATCACACTTCCCTTCCCCGCGTGGCAGTCGGGCATAATTCTGATTTTCTCGTTGCAGTAGGCCTCGTTTTCAATCAATTCCGTAAGCTGCTCCACGCAATTCAAATCCACCGTTTTTGCAAAAATCTTGGTCGTGATTCCGTTTTTGTTTGTGAGTTCCATTGGGTTGAATTTTTCTTTTGTTCGTAAATCTTTTATTTTTCGGCTGCAAAATAACGGCCTAACTACGCAACCTATTTGCGTAGTTGTAAAAAAATTGTATTTTTGCAAAAAAATTTCATTATGCCAGCATCCAAAAACGCATTACTTCGCTACCAAACCATTGATAAATGTTTATGCAACCGTTTGAGGGAATGGACTTTGCAAGATTTGGTGGAAAAATGTAACGAAGCAATGCAGGAGTACTGCGGGACGAGTGTGAGCGTGCGCAGTGTGCAAAAAGACATTGAGTTCATGCGCAGCGACAGTCCCGGCTACGGCGCGCCGATAATGGTTTACGACCGAAAATACTACACTTACGCCGATCCCGACTACAGCATCACGAAAACGCCGGTGAGTGCGCAGGACCTGAAAAAGCTGAACGAAGCGATTCTGATTCTGAAGCAAATGACTGGCTTTGAAAGCTTTACCGGACTGGAAGACGTAGTTTGCCGTTTGGAAGACCGGGCGCACAGTCTGGACAAGGCGGCGGCATCGGTCGTGTTTTTCGAGCGCAACGACCAGCTCCGCGGACTGGAATACCTGCCCATTCTCTATCAGGCGATTGTGCAGAAGAAGGTGTTGCGCCTTCAGTATCATTCGTTCAAAGCTCGACAGCCGTACACCTACCTGTTTTCATCGTATGCGCTCAAGGAGTTCCGCAACCGCTGGTTCGTTTTCGGTTGGCACGAGAAGGCAAAATATGTGGTCAACTTCGCGCTTGACCGCATAGAATCAGCAGAAATAGTTGATAATGAAGTTTTTATAGAGAACGACGAGTTCAACCCGGCCACCTACTTCAACGAATTTATCGGGGTGACGAAACTGGATGGCGGTGTGCAGACGGTGCGTTTCGAAGCCAGTCGGGCGGAAGCGCCGTACATTCGCACCAAGCCGCTGCATCATTCGCAGCGAATGGTGGAAAGGAAGCAGGACGGAAGCGTGATTTTTGAGATTGATGTCATTATCAACCAAGAACTTATACGCGAACTGATGGGTTATGCGGAGGGGGTGAAAGTGTTGGCGCCGGAGCGGCTGGCGCGCACCATCCGCAACAAATTTTTAGTGGGACTGAATCAGTACACACCCTGACGTGCGGCATTTCGGCTATAATTTCAGCATACGGCGTTCACCAATTACAAATAGAGGAAATCATTTTGGACATACTGTTTCAATTTCTCCTCCATCCGCTGCACAGAACAATCCCTGATTAAAATTTTGAAATATTCGCGTTCGGAGATGATTTCCAGAAGGAGGCCCATAACAGATAGGAATTTCTCGGGATCCGCGGCATAAAGCAGCTCCGAGAGTCCAGAAATGTTGTTCAAATCGTCAATTTGCGAAGCTGTAAGGTCAAAAGTCTCACCGATTTCATCCGAAAGGTCCAAATCAGACCAATAGTTAAACGCCTCCATTGTTACCGCCACGACACGCGCTTCCTTAGGCGATTCCGAATCAAAAAACAGGCTGCTTTTCCAATGCGAAAAAGCCGTACTGGCAGTATCGTCCAGATGGTTAAGGAAATTGTCAATACATTTGTTGTACAATTGGTCCAACTCACTTGAATTTACGTCTCTTTTTTCCATAGAAAACAAAATTTTAATTGTTAAAAAAATAAATTGATAAATGACTGGTGCGTTATAACACCATGGTTCTTTCGAAGCAAAATTTCTAAATTTCGGAGAAATCGGATAGGAAATAGCGACTTTTCAAAAAGATAATCTATTGATTTTCAATAAATAAAAAATTTGAAACCGCTATTCACATACAATAGACACACAAAATCGATTTTTAAAGAGAAAAATAAAAAAATCCGAAAAAAACTTACAACAAACTCATTATCAATAAGATAATTTTTATTTCGGTCTCTATGAGGCAAAAATGCGGCAGAAAGAAAATTAACAAATATTGCTGTATGTGGAGGGACGAACTTATAGCCATTCTTCGTGTAGATTCGAGTTCCGATAATGGCGATTATGGAGATGAGAGATGAGAGATAAGAGATAAGAGATAAGAGATGAGAGATGAGAGATG
>JAKSMF010000131.1 GCA_024400775.1 Bacteroidales bacterium
CAGAAGTGTTGCCCGCATCGTCGGTAACGGTGGCCACAAATCGGTCGGCGGGCTCAAATCCGCCCACCACTAATTGCCAAGCGCCGTCGGGATTGGGAATTGCAGTTCCTGCAAATTGTTGTGCCTGAGGAAGTTGAATTGGAAGCGGATTTTCTTCTGTGGGCGAGGCGAGGAAAATCTCCACGGTGGCGATTTGCGGATTTTCAACCGTCACCGTACCCTGAATCCACGTGAGCTGCGTGGCGGAATCGTAAATGGCGGAAGTGATTTGCGGCGGCTGAATGCCGTCGTTACAGCCATTCCAAAAGAAGATGCCGCCATACCGGTTGCCGACGAGCAGGTTTTGCGAAAGCGTGTTCTGATGCGTCGTTTCGCCCATCATCACGATGCCGAGCGAGTCGTTGTGCGCGATGTAATTGCCGTTCCCGTCGCCGCCGATACGGTTGTGCGACGCACCGCCCGCAAGCAGCAGTCCGCAAGCGCCATTGCCCAAAGCGACCGTGGAGTCGGCACCTGCACCAATGTGATTGCTGCACAGCACATTGCTGTCGGTGCCATCGGTTAGCACGACACCATAACCCGTGTTGCCGCTGATAACGTTGCGGTGAATGTCGAGGTGCTTGACCAACGCACTCACGATGATGCCATTTTCATTTGGAAGAGACTGATTTCCAGAAATATCCGTTCCGATATAATTTCCCACGATGCGGTTTTGCTCGGTGCCGGCGTCGGTGACTTCAATGCCGGCGTAGCGATTGCCGGAAAAAAGGTTGCGGTCGGTGTCGGTTTCGCCGCCAATGAGGTTGTCCTTTGCGTCGGCGGCCAGCATCAGCCCCACGTCATTGGGCAGTGCTGATGTTCCCAACGCGTTGGTTCCCACAAAGTTGCCACGAAAAATATTACCATCCGTGCCGCGCGTTACGATGAAAAGGCCGTAGCTGCGATTTCCCGATAACACGTTGTTTTCCATTATGTTAAGATGAGAAGAGCCGTCCACGCAGATGCCAGTGGCGTTGGGGATGGCCATTTCGCCCGAGACATCGGTGCCGACATAGTTGCCGCAGATATTGTTGTGGGCGCAATTTCCGTAGTAGATACAGCCATACACGCGGTTTCCGCTGATGATGTTGCGCTCGGCGGGGGTAGTTCCGCCAATGATGTTGTATTGTCCGGTAGTGTTGATTTCCACGCCGTTGGCCTGGATGGCGGAATCGGGAGCGTACTCAAAGGCGAAAGTGCCCGTGGCGTCGGGGCCGATGTAGTTGCCGCACACCACGTTGCTGTCGGCCGACTCGATGTAGATGCCGATTTCGGTGTTGGCGGAGATGAGGTTGCGTTCAGCGGGGGAAATGCCACCGATTCGGTTGCGGTTCGCGTTCGACATGACCACGATGCCGTAATGATTGCTCAGGGGCAGGTTGCCCGTGGCGGAAGTGCCGATTTTGTTGCCTGCGATGACATTTTCGCGCGTGCCGCTGCCTTCCAAAACGATTCCGGCGGCCGTATTCCCTGATATTACATTATTCATTATCAAGACGTTGTGCGCATAACCAAGCGAATAAGCGCCATACGTTCCGCCCGACAGCCCGATGCCGTACTGATTAGGGAACGGGCTCACGCCATCGGCGGCGGTGCCCAAATAGCAATCGCGGATGGTGCCGCCATTGGCACCGAAGAGCAGCACGGCATACTGAAAACCGCCGATGCAAAAACCTTTGAGCGTGTTGTTAGCAGAAGCGATGCGAAAACACGACATCAGCGACATATCGCCACCATCAAGCACAATTTCCGGTCCTAACGGATTGGTATTCCCGACATTAGCGGTTTGCGTGGTGGCATCAATGGTGATGTTGCCCGCAATGAGCAGGTAGGGCAATTCCGACTGAAGGCGAATGGTGAAAGTGCCTGTTTCGGCATCGAATCCCTCATCGGAAAGAGGAATGTTGAACGAAATATTGTGATGTCCAGTAAAAGCCGCCGTGGCGGAAGTCATCGCCTGACGCAGCGAGCCGTCGCCGCTGTCGCGAGTGTTTGTAACGACATAATTGTTGGCGTTGAGGGCCAACGAGGCGACGCAAATCAATATGAAAGTGTATAATTTTGGGATAGAAAACATAAAAGCGATTTTGAGGGGACAAATATAGTGATTTTTGGTGAATTGCGGATTCTCGTCTTGTTAATGGCTTTTATTTAAAGGTAGGTTGAATGAAAAAAATCCCTTACGCATTTCCTCTTTCCCTCCGCAGGCGACGTGCGACTTTCTTGATTGAGGGTTAAAGGACACGCCCGTTCTCGACTTTCTCGCCGGTGGCTTTCCACGAACTCCGCTCAAAGTTCAATAATTCTGAAAAAACAGATGGCGGCCCGAACTCATATAAAAAAACTTTATTATCTTTGCAGCGTTGATTCCGTTGATTTCTGAGGACGGGATTGACCAATTTTGGAAATTTGAAATGAAGAGTAAATAGGATATCCCAATATATTCGCACATTTATTAACCCTTAAAATAACACGCTATGGCTGAATTTATCATTTTCTTTGCCGTTATTCTTCTCATTTTCTTATTGGTGAGTTATGTAAAAACCTCGCCTGAGCAGGCCCTCATCGTTTCCGGTTTGCGCCGAAGACCGAAAATCCTGATCGGGCGCGGCGGCATACGCATCCCGTTTTTTCAACGAATCGACAAACTGTTTTTGGGCCAAACCAGCGTTGACATCAAGACTTCGCTGCCGGTGCCCACGAGGGAGTGCGTCAAGGTGAGCGTGGACGCCGTGGCTAAGATTCGCGTGCTCAATTCACCGGAAGGATTGCAAAATGCTGCGCGCAACTTCTTGAATATGAGTGCACAACAAATCGCACAGCAAGTCCGCGATTCTTTGGAAGGCAATATGCGCGAAGTCATCGGCGCCATCACGTTGATGGATTTGAACATTAACCGCGACGCTTTTTCAGACCAGATTGTGGTGAAGGCGAAACCCGATATGGAAAAATTGGGCATTGAAATCATTTCGTGCAACATTCAGAACATCACCGATGAGATGGGACTGATTGACAAGCTGGGAGCTGACAAATCGTTCGCCATCAAGCGGAATGCTGAAATCATCAAGGCGAATGCGGAACGCGACATCGCCGTCGCACAGGCAGAGGCCAAAAAACAGGCCAACGATGCGCGCATCATTAACGAAACCGACATCGCCGAAAAGAACAACGCTTATGCCATTCGTGTGGCAGAACTCAAAGTGAAGGAGGATGCCAATCGCGCCATCGCAGATGCGGCTTATGAAATCCAGAAGCAGGAACAACAGAAGATCATCAACGAGAAAACCGTTGACGCCGAATCTTCCAAAAACATTATGATCCAGGAAAAACAGAAGATCATCAACCAAAAGGCAGTGGAAGCCCAGACCGAAAAGGCGCGCAAGGAACAGGAACTCACCGCCGAACGTGTGAAAATCAAGCAGAACGAGTTGGAAGCCGAAATTCAGAAGAAGGCGGATGCCGACAAGTACAATACGGAAATCGCCGCCGCTGCCGAATTGGAACAGCGCAAGCGCAATGCTGAGGCGGCCACCTACGAAGCCGAACAGCGGGCGAAGGCCATCCGCGCACAAGCCGAAGCCGAACAGTTCAAGATGGAACAGGAAGCCATCGGTAAAAAGAAACTCGCCGATGCCGCCGCATACGAAATCGAACAAAAGGGTCTGGCAGAAGCCCAAGCCATCGAAAAGAAAGGTCTGGCAGAAGCTGAAGCGATGCAGAAAAAAGCCGATGCCTTCAAGAAATATGGTCAGGCCGCTATGGCTCAAATGATTATCGACCGCCTGCCGGAAATCGCCAAGAACATCGCGGAACCGATGTCCGCCATCGACAGCGTGAACATTTACGGAACCAATGGCGAGGGCGTCGGCAACTTCACCGCCAACACCCCCATCGTGATGAAGAATATGATGGATACCGTCAAAAGCGTCAGCGGCATTGATATGGCCGACATCATGAAGGCAGAAACGTACGATGCGAAGGTGAACAAGAATGTGAAACTCGACACCGACAGCAAAATCGCCGTGGATGAATAATCCGTTATTAGTACTGTTGCGATATTTATTTTGAAGATAAAGAAATAAAAGCGTCAGCAATGAATTCCCCTCCTTTTTAAGGAGGGGATAAAGGGGTGGTAATATAGAAACAATATTCAAATCAAAAAATCCAAGAACGCTTGTATCTTATATTATATCAATAACTTATATGATTTTTTAAAATTTTATCGCAACATTACTAATCCGTTATTCTTATTACTCCAAAAGCGGAACTTCATACCGGAGTTCCGCTTTTTTTGTTAAAAGTGCTGTGAAAACGGCATATCGACAGTCGTTTCCCCGCAAAAGTTTTCAGAAGAGATTTTCGTTTGAATATTCAATTAAGTCATCGCGGTCATCTTTTGTCCCCAGACAATAATCCGCTCTTTTTTTTCGTTGTTTAATTATCTATAACACAAATTATTAACAAATTCCAAACGAAATGAAAACGATTAAAAAAATGATGGTTGCGTTCTGCGCAATTTGTTTGTTCAGTGCCTTCCAAAGCGCTGATGCTATGTCGGTTGCTGGCGAAAGCCCCGCTTTTGCGAAAGCCAACAAAGATTTGAACACCCTGAAAAAGGCCTTTATGAAGGAGGATACGAAAGCCATCGAAAATGCTTTTGAAAAACTGCTCACCGATGCCGCGAAAGTCAGCGACAAGACTGAATGCCAGAAACTTGCGCAGCGATTAGAGGAAATCAAGAACAAATACGCGCTGCATACAGTCGAGCAAATCGATGGCAATACGTTCGAGGTCATCGGCACTGTTGAGGTGGTTCGCTACCATGAGCAGTTCGATGCCGTCCGCAAGGCGCTTGGCCTTTGATTTGGTTAATTTTTGATTTTTAGGCCGGCCGAGTGGGGCTCCGCTTTACCTCTTCGCGGCTGGCACGGCCGTAATGCCCGCAACGCAGTAGAGACAGTGTGCACGCCATCCTACTGCGTTTTCCTTTAAAAGCCTTACCTCCTCCAATTCCCCAAAAAATCGTACTTTTGCGCCTCAATAAAAAAGGCCTTTGGCGATTTTTTTTACCAATGAAAAAAAACATCCTGCAACTTTCTATATTACTGATAATAAGTATTTTATTGTGCGTTTCTAATACTTTCGGACAGAGTGGAAAAGCCGGCATCACCGTTAGTAAGGCGACGACGAAGCCCGTGTTAAAGGTGGCTTTGTTTGCCGCCGACGCGCGCGAAGTCGGCAGCTGGGGCGACCGCGCCAACCTCAGCGGTATCGGTCGCGAAAACGCCACCCGCGCCATGATTGAGTTTATGCAGAAACACGCCGACGAAGAACTCGTCATCGTCAATGTCGGCACTGTCGGCTCACCCGC
>JAKSMF010000132.1 GCA_024400775.1 Bacteroidales bacterium
GGCACAAGCTAACTAACTATAATTGGCAAACAGCGTGAACGGGAGGAACCGGAATTATCGCGCAATTGATAACAAAAATTGACACATATCCCGTTTTGACACTTTTTGTCCAAAACATATCCTATTTTTGCAGCCTCATTTTAAAACATACCAGTATGAAAAAATTATTATCCCTTGTCTGTGTCGCCATCTTCGCAGTTGGTGCATTTGCCCAATCCCAACATCTCACTTTTAAAGGCGTCCCCATCGATGGAACCTTGAAATCCTATACCCAGAAGATGGTGGAAAAGGGTTTCGTTTATGAAGGCACTCAGGACGGTATCGCCTTGCTGTCAGGTGATTTCGCAGGACAGAAAAAATGCTATGTGGCGGTCTATACCCTCAAAGGCAACGATTTGGTGAACATGATTGCCGTCTTCTTCAATTCCTACGATACGTGGTCCGCCGTCCTCGGACAATACGAGCAGCTTAAGGAGATGCTGACCGAAAAATACGGTGAACCGGAAAATATACGCGAAGAGTTTACTACGTATGTCGGTGATGACTCGGGGAAATTATACGCCCTTCATACCGGCGAGTATGTCTGGGCTACAACGTTCAGTACCGACAAAGGCGATATAGAACTCTCCATTGTGGAAGGAGAAAAGTATAGTTCTGGTCGTGTGATGCTCCGTTATTTCGACAAGCTGAATTCCGAGAAGGTCCGTCAGTCGGCTATGGATGACCTATAGAAAAACTAAAAACCGTATTGGAACAAAGTTTCAACCGCAACTTTGGATGATCTTTTTCGGAATTATCCCCTTTCATCTTGTAAATGCAGCAGCGCATTGTGCGATGTTCCTGATAACGGTTAAACGGTTAATTGGATGAATGCCGCCTTTTGCGCAAACAAGAAATTCGCAGGAAATTTCAAGGAAATTATCAGGAAATTTTTCTTTTCTTGCTGTTTTTTATGATTTTCAACTCCCAAGGGACTTCCGACTTGGTTTTCTCACCTATTCCCAAAAGAGGACGGTGCAGTAATGATAACAAAATTTCTTTTTTTGCGTTACAGTTGAGTTGGATTCGACTGTTATATGTAGTAATAACGAGTTTCAAGATACTCATCCATCGTGGCGAGTATTAAACAAACCGTTGTCCAAATGCTAAGCCGCCTGCCAAAGTTTACTCGTAAGGATGAGCGCGACCACGCAAAACAAGTTCGATACCGAACCTTTAAAAGTCAAATGGCTGTTTGCAATCTCAAATGTCCGAAATGCGGTGGGAACTTGGTTTTGCGAACGGGCAGATATGGTCAATTTCACGGATGCTCTAACTATCCTAATTGCAAGTTTACCACAAAATAGTGATGTTTTTTTGCTCATAATCAGACAATTCCCCCAACCTTACATCTCTATTTCCAACCCGACCGGGCAGTGGTCGCTGCCGTAAATTTCGTTGTAAATTTCGGCAGCTTCGATTTGCGGGGCCACGCGCGATGAGCAGATGAAGTAGTCGATGCGCCACCCCGCATTCTTTTCGCGGGCGTGGAACCGATACGACCACCACGAGTAAGCATCGGTGAGCGTGGGGTACAGATGGCGAAACGTATCAGTGAAACCAGACGCGAGCAACGCGGTCATTTCGCCACGTTCCTCATCCGAAAAGCCGGGATTCTGATGGTTGGTTTTCGGGTTTTTCAGGTCGATTTCCTGATGCGCCACGTTGAGGTCGCCACAGTAAAGCACGGGCTTTTCGGCATCCAGCTGCATCAGGTACTGCCGCAGACATTTTTCCCATTTCAATCTGAAATCCAATCGTTTGAGTTCGTCTTGCGCATTGGGCGTGTAGCAATTCACCAAGAAGAATTTGTCAAATTCGAGCGCCACAATCCGCCCCTCGTTGCCCGGGAAAACCTCGGGATCCAACACCGGCACGTCGAGGCGGCGAAGCGGATGAATACGAGTGAACACCGCCGTACCCGAATAACCCTTCTTTTCGGCAAACGACCAATAACTTTCGTATCCCTCAAAATTCACCTCCAACTGACCCTCCTGCATCTTCGTCTCCTGAAGACAGAAAATGTCGGCATCAAGTAACTGGAAATTTTTGACGAAATCCTTCTGATAAACGGCCCTCAGACCATTGACATTCCAACTGATGAGTTTCATTGAATAAAAATTGATGGATGAAAATTTACTGATGCAAAATTACACTTTTCTCCGTTCAAAAATCCAGTCCCCCATTTTTTTACGGAATTATCCCTTTTCGTCTTGTAATGACTTTTGATAAGTACAATAAAGTCAAGGAATAATGAAATTCCGCCTTTCGGCGTGATTGAGGAAATCTGGAGGAAATTACAAGGAAATTGTAAGGAAATTATATTTTATCAATCAATATAAATTACTGAAAGTAAGCAGTCGTCCTTTGAGCAAGCAAAAGGTCAAGTATGGAAGTCGGACAAATAAGAAAATTTCCTTTTAATTTCCTTAAAATTTCCTGCGCATTTTCTGTTTCACGCCGTAGGCGGAAACCAGTTTGCTTCCTGAGATTCCTTGAGATTTGTAAATAAAATTACGATTACATGATTAAAGGGGATAATTCCGTTTTTTTATAGTTCTTTTGGGCGGCAAGCGTAAAATCAAAAAAATCCCTATTTTTGCATTTGCAAAAAAACGGAAATACCATAGTATTTTAATTTTCCCATTATGAAAAAACACACCTTCTCTTTTGCCTTATTTATCATGATGAGTTTGGGACTGATGCTTTCTTCTTGTGAGAAAGAACCCGGCCTCACCCCCAACTCCGAAATTCCCACCAAGCCGAATTCCAGCGAACCCGACATGTATTTCTCCATCATCGGCCATTGGCGCTTAGACAAAGCCACACAGCTCGCAAACGGAAATGAGGTGGACATGACCAACTTCTATACACAAAACTTCCGACTTATCTTTTTGGAAGACGGCACGCTGATTACTTCCGACGGCATCAATGAATCCGAGATGCAATGGACACTGGATGGCGACCAACTGAGCTTCATTCAAGCCCCCGGCATTGATCCGGTAATGTACACCGTCCGCGTGCTTACCGACACCAGCCTCAGCATCGAAAACGGTACCGGCACCGAATATATAACCACCATGGACTTTCATAGAGAATAACCCATGAAAAAACTACCTCTCGTTCTGCGCTCCATGCGACTGCGCACGCTTCCGCTTTCACTGGCGGGCGTGATTTTGGGGCTGCTGCTGGCCGACTGCACCTCATGGACGGTCATCCTGTTCACACTCCTCACTACCGTCTGCCTCCAAATTCTCTCCAACATTTCCAACGAACTGGGCGACTACCTCACCGGTGTCGATACCGATGAACGCACTGTCGCGGCATACAGTTTGGTACAGGGCGGCCTGTCTGTGAAAGACGAGCGTCGTCTCATCGCGCTGTTTGTCGTTTTGTGCTGCACATTTGGCGCGCTTCTGGTATGGTCGTCTTTTGGCACGCTGTTCGCACTGCAGCCGATCATTATGTTGCTGTTGGGTGCTGGCGCTATCGTGGCCGCCATGCGTTACACGTTGGGTAGGAATCCTTACGGTTATCGCGGCTGGGGCGACCTGTTCGTCCTTATCTTCTTCGGTTGGGTTTCTGTGATGGGCGGCTACTACGTCGTCACGCACACGCTCAGCGTCTGGCTGCTGCTGCCCGCCAGCGCCGTCGGCTTCTTCAGCATCGGCGTGCTCAACGTCAACAACATCCGCGATATGGAAAGCGACGCGGGCAAACGCATCACCGTGCCGCTCAAAATCGGCGAACACAATGCCAAAATCTATCACACCATTCTCATCGGCGGCGGCTGGCTTATGCTCATCATCTACCTCTGTTTCCAAGCCGTTACCGGATGGCAGTGGCTCTGTCTGCTCACCCTTCCGCTCTACGCCCGCCACCTCCACGGCGTGCTCACACGCACCGGCTCACGCCTTGATACGATGCTGCCGCTGCTCGTCATTTCCACCTTCATCCTCTCACTCTTGTTGGGTTTACCACACCTTTTGACCAACATCCACTAACCATGCCGACCAACAATCACATCGAACAACTTTTCGACGACATCGCCCCCAATTACGACCGACTCAACCACATCATGTCGCTAAACATCGACAAGTCGTGGCGACGGAAGGCGGTACGCCGCATCGCTGACGAAAAGCGTCCGTTGCAAGTACTTGATTTGGCGACAGGCACAGGCGATTTCGCCATCGCCATCGCTCGCAAACTTTCCCCGGGAAGTTCGGTTATCGGCATTGATTTATCGGAAAAGATGCTCGCCATCGGCAGCACGAAGGTTCTGGAGGCGGAACTGAGCGACCGCGTCACACTACAGCAGGGAAATGCGGAGGCGCTGTCGTTTGCCGACGGCACGTTCGACCGCGTAAGTGTAGCTTTCGGCGTACGCAACTACGAAGACCGGCAGGGCGGGCTGCGTGAGGCGTGCCGCGTGCTAAAACCAGGCGGACGGCTCATCATTCTGGAGCTCTCCTCCCCCGACAACCGACTGCTGCTCGCATTATACAAATGGTACGCGCTGAAAGTGCTGCCCCGCATCGGCGGACGCATCAGCGGCAGTCGCAGCGCCTATACCTACCTGCCTGAGTCAGTGCTGCAATTTCCCAAGCCCGCCGAATTTCTGCCCATGCTGCACAACGCCGGCTTCTCCAAATGCAGCGTCAAAAACCTCACCTTCGGCATCTGCCGAATGTACACTGCGGAGAAGCAGCAATAGTCGGAAAATAATTTTCAATTATTGCTGTCTGGTAAAAGTTGAAAAATGGGGAAATGTCCTCCGCAAGACTTGAAAAATAAGATGTGCGGAAGAGTTTTCAAAATTCCCCCCTTCGTCTTGTGGATTTAAGTTCCGATAATAGAGATTATACGTATAGAAAACTATCCGCGCCAAACAGCGTAACTGATTGATTGTCTGCTTATAGCAGTTCAACTTTCTTTTTTTCTTGTAAAAAAGAAAGAGGCAAAGCCGCGGGTAAGCGAGCAAAAAGAAAGCTTGCTTGCTTTTTCGAGCGGGAGCGGCTTATTTAACGAAAACACGCTTTCCCGCTGTGCCTCGGTTTCCAACAAAATCGGTCGTTGCTGCGTTGTGCGAGCCCAAACTTGCAAAACGGTGGCTTGCAGCCTTCCGTTTTGCTTCGGACATGGCCTCGCACGGCCACTCCGCAACTCCTCGATTTTGTAAGGAGAACCGAGCCAAAGGCGGCCGCAGTAGGGAAAAGTCTTGCTCTAAATTTTGCTTTCAACAGATGGTAATTCACAAGTTGCCAGATAATTAAACGACAGGAAAACAAAAAAAAGAAAAAATTTCCTTTTAATTTCC
>JAKSMF010000133.1 GCA_024400775.1 Bacteroidales bacterium
TGCCGGCAATCAGTGCGTAGTCTTGTAGCTGAATTACAACGAAAAGGTAGGAATAAAGGACAAACAGAATACCTCCAACGAGGCCGCCCAGTTTCCATGAGTGTAGGATGGCTTTGGAATATAGTGTGATAAGCAGTGTGATTGCAAGTGTGGCAATAACGTATGCCAGATTGAAGGTGAGGTATTCGGAAATGGAGAGCAAAAGCGCATAGAAAATGAATAGTGCGGCACCTATCAATATGTATTGTATGGGATGAACGAGCTTCTTTTTCAGCACTTCCACAAAGAAGAAAACGATAAACGTGACGAGCGTGAATAGAATGGAATATTTGATACACCGGTCGGTCTTTTGGTAATTGTCAACCGGCAGGTTCAGATTAACGCCCACCGTAGAGGAATTGAAGCCGTATTGTTCGGCGTAACCGATTTGAGGATAACTGCTGTTGAAACGCTGGACTTTCCAGGTGGCGGAGAATCCCGTGTCGGATACGTTTCGAGTGGATGGGAGAAAGTCGCCATCAAAGCTTGGGTTGTTCCAATCGGAGCGCAGCGTGATTTCCGAATAATCACCGATGGGCGCGAATTTGAGCTGCTGCGTGCCTTTCAGTTGAAGGCGAATGGAAAAGTTATAAACGTGTTTTACGCTGTCGTATAGGTCGATAGCTACTTGAATGCCGTTTTCCGCACCCGCTGATTCAAATTCGTATGTTTCATCGTCCCATTGGAGTTGTAGTTGATTCTCAATTCCGCGAAGATCAGAAATCCGCATTTGAACCTTGGCCTCGTCAAAATAACATTTTTGTGGATTAAAGCCGCCCAAATCCTCGGTGTCGAAGGTCCCCGTTAATATCAAATCAGAATTGTAAACCGCGGCATCGTATATCCCTCTGTGCAGTTTTTGTGTCTGAACATCGCCCTTGATCGCCAGTTTTTTGGGCATGATATATACGTTGCGTTTGTGGTAGTTGTGGTCCGCGTCATTGTAATCTTCGTAAGGAACGCAAATAAACGGTCCCGTAACTAATTGAGACCGACTCCACTTGTCTGAAATCTCTACAGTCGCATTTTCTTGCTGCTCCTGACGCTCTTTCACAGTGCTGCGAATCATAAAGAATGGGATGAACGAAAAAAGGGTGAGAAAGGCGATAATGACCAATTTAATGATGGGTTTTTTGCTTAGTTTTTCCATACAAAGATTTTATGAAAGTTAATAAATGAAATATTCACTATAAACGAAATATACAATTTAATATTGTGTCCGCTTTAATATTGTGTCCGCTTTAATATTGTGTCCGCTGGCGGACCATGGCAAATTCCTTAAGAAGACGACTTAACATGCTGGCCTTGTGGATGTTTTTGCTTCTAATTTTTTTTGCAACAATTGTTTTTTCATTGCGTCTTGCTTTAATATATATTTGTAAATTTGCACGCAGTTTGCATTAGCGTACTGCATCTTCTTTTTATAAAATCACATTACCATGAAACAGGCACTGCTTACTTTCGTGTCACTCATCCTTGCGATGTCGGCATTCGCCCAAAGCACGGTCAATATGGGTTCTCAATCCACGGTTTACGGGTGCGACTTGTTCGTTTATGACGACGGCGGTGCGTCCAACTCCTATGCCAACAATACCGACCAAGTGTTGACGATTTACTCCAACGACCCGAATAACGGCTGCGTCATGCTCGAAATTCAGGCTCTTGACGTCGATGTGAGTGATACGCTGTTCATCTACGATGGGGCCAATACCAATGGCACTTTGCTCCATTGGTTCAACAATAGTAATTACGATTCACTGGGCACGTTCCGCTATGCCGCCACCATCCAGAACACAACTGGTGCACTGACTTTGCGTTTTAAGTCAAATGCTGCTACTAACGGCGCGTGTTTTACGGTTCACACCACCTGTATGTCTCCTTGCCAGCGTGTTACCGTAATGTTGGATTCCGTCAACTCATCGCACATTCCGCAGCGCGATACCGACGGCTACTACTACATCGACCTTTGTCCCGGAGAACCGGTCCACATCGTCACCTATTGCGATTATCCCGACAACAATTTCAGCTACGCCCAAAGCGATGCGACCACCACGTTCGAATGGGATTTGGATGTTGCGCTTTGGGATAGTGTGGGCGGCAACGTGCTGGATTATACTTTTGCTACCGGACGTGGTTACAGCGTTGCGGTTTCCGCCGTGGACCAGCAGCAGTGCCCGTCGCTCACGCCGGTCACGTTCCGCGTGCGTACCTCCACCAATCCTTTCTTGGGCGTTTCGCCGCTGCCCGACATCTGCTCCAATGATGATTTGCAGCTCAGCGTGGGCTGCGACGCTTCCGCTGTCGTGCAGATTGCGCCCATCAGCAGTATGCAAACCGCTTCGCTGCGTGTCAACGACACGGTTTTCCTGCCCGACGGCATCAGTTGCGCGCCTTACGGAAATTATTATCGTTCATACGTCAACTTCACCAGTTTCCAGCCTGTGGCAACGATCACGTCTGCAAACGACATATTGTATGTCCGCATCAAAATGGAACACTCCGCCATTGAGGATATCCGTATTTCTTTGGTTTGTCCGAACGGTAATGTTTGCAAGATTGTCCCAGATTATCAGAACGATGGATGGGGTGGCGTTTCACACAGCTATTTCCGCACCAACCTCGGTCTCGCCAATCGCCGGTATGAAGTCGTGAGCTGCGATTCCACACTCAACCCGATGGGCGTGCCGTGGAATTACGTTTGGTCCAACAACACAACGCTGGGCTACCAATATGCCTCCACCCCTCACGGCTACTGCTTCGAACCAGGTAACATTCATAGTCAGTACAATCCCAACTGGGATCCGGGTTCGACATCTTCCTACTGCATCGATTCGAGCAATGTGGCAAATATGACACAGATATACCATCCTTATCAGCCATTTAGCAATATGGTAAACTGTACGCTGAACGGCAATTGGTACATTCAGGTGGAAGATTTGTGGAGTAATGACAATGGTTATATCGTAGAGTGGGAAATGGCGCTGGATCCGGCATTGCTGCCGCAGAACTGGTCTTATGAAGTCGCCGTGGATACGACCTACGTCACCGGCCCGGGCGCCGACGGTTTGCATATCGCTCCGGATACGTGCGGCACACTGCAATATAATGTCGTTTTGGTTGATGAGTTCCAATGCCAATATGATACCGTTTTCCCGTTGCAGGTCGTGCCGATGCCCGAACCGAACATCGGTGATGATGTCTATATCTGTTCTGGTGAAACGGCCACATTGTCAACGAATTACAATGCCCCGGCGCCGTCAACGGTTACTTGGACGACCGGAGAAACCACCGATGACATTGTCGTGAACAGCGCCGGCACTTACGGCGTTACCATTTCAACAATGAATAGTGACATGACGCTGGTATGCAGCGCTGCCGATTCCGTGAATGTGGTCATGAACCCCGACCCGGTAGCGAATTTCACCCTATCGAACACTGAGGCGTGCGGCAAAATTGAATTTCAATGCATCAATACCACGACACCCAATGACTTGGAAATCACCTGCCATTGGACAGTGTATGACGAATTTGATAACGAAGTGGATTTTTCTCCGCTTTGTAACCCGAATTTCACTATCGGCATTCCTGGAACCTATAGCATTAAACTGGTGGTCGTTTCTGACCAAGGGTGTACCGACTCCATCTTGATTCCCGACTGCGTGCACGTCTATGCACAGCCGGTCGCTGACTTCGCCTCCAATCCAGAGGTGTCTTATTTTACTGAATCACAAGGTATTATTGCTTTCGACAACCTTACGGAACAAGGCGATTTCGGCTCCGAAACCTTCACTTATTCTTGGGATTTTGGCGATGGCACAACAGACGAAAGTGCGTTTTCCCCCGTTCACACCTATGGCGACTGGGGCGATTACGAAGTGACGTTCTCCATTACGACCGAACATGGCTGCAGTAGTTCGATTTCTCATACCGTAATCCTTGAACCCGATCTCGTCTTCCCGAACATCATAACTCCGAATGACGACAACAGCAACGACGTGTTTGCCATCACCAACCTTAGTACGGATTTCGATATTTCTGACCCTGAAGGCTTTCGCTCTAACGAACTGTTTATTTACGACCGCTGGGGCAAGCGTGTTTATCATGCAAAAAACTACGACACCTACGCTAAAGATGGTCAGATATTTGTTGGCACACAGTCGTTTGATGCCAAGGAACTTTCCGACGGCGTCTATTTCTATACTTTCCATTACAAGGGGAAAATTCGCATCATCGACTACCACGGCACTGTAACGGTGATCAGATAATTGCCTTTTTACATAATAAAATGTGCATTTTTGCGTTTTGAAATTTCAACTTTAATAAATTTACGTAACATGAAAAAAATACTTTTTATCGCGCTTTTCCTGCTGCCTTGCCTCATTTTTGCACAAACTAAGGTCGCTGTTTATGTGACTTCTACAGATAAAGTTCCGAAAGAGACTAAAAAAGTAGTAGGCAGCGAGGTGACCGCGGCATTCGTGGCGACGGAGCAATACAGCGCCATAGAACGTACTTCCGAATTTTTGGCCGGCATCTCTACTGAACAGGAGTACCAGCGCGGCGGCAGCGTTGATGATAGTCAGATTTGCGAATTGGGCCGCCAGTTTGGTGTGGATCTTGTCTGCGTCGCCGACATCACCATTTACAATGGCGAATATTACATTCAGGCGCGTCTCATTGATGTGGAAAAGGCCATCGTGCTGGCTACGGCTCGCGAAATATCGTCATTGGAAGACCTAGATACTGTCATCAAGATTTCCGAGAACCTGGCCCAGAAGCTGATCAGCACGACGGTCACCTACACGCTTTCGATTGAAAATTCCCGTGGCGCGCTCGACATCTATATCGCCGGTGAATATGTCGGACAGGCCGCAGCTCGTTCCATTACCACATTCAAGGTGCCTCTCAACCTCACCGGTAAGCTGGAAGCCAAAAGTGCCAGCGGTTTGTTTAAGCGTAAAGAAGACTTTATCATTCCCAAGGTCAAAGCACTTGAAATCGTGAACGTTACATTCTAGCAAACGGCTGCCTCGCAGCTGGAAAGATATTTGGCCGACGCCAAACTTAAAGGAAGAAGATAGATTATCGGTACGTAATATATGCTAAGGTCTAAGGCCTTTGGTATCCAATCATTATGATTTTCAACCGCAGACCTTAGACCTCAGCTATTATTAACTCAACTTTCGCAGGCTGTT
>JAKSMF010000134.1 GCA_024400775.1 Bacteroidales bacterium
GGTCGTCCAAGTCATCCACGAAAACTTCGGTATGGTCGAAGGTTTGATGACCACCGTCCACGCCACCACCGCAACGCAGAAAGTCGTTGATGGTCCGTCAGTTAAGGACTGGCGCGGCGGTCGTGCTGCCAACGGCAACATCATTCCCTCCACCACCGGTGCCGCCAAAGCAGTTACCAAGGTTATTCCTTCATTGAAGGGCCGTCTCACCGGCATGGCATTCCGTGTTCCCACGCTCGACGTTTCCGTCGTTGACCTCACCTGCCGCTTGGAACGTGCCACCACTTACGATGAAATCAAGGCAGCGATGAAGCGCGCATCCGAAAACGAACTCAAGGGAATCCTCGGTTACACCGAAGAACCCGTCGTTTCTTCCGACTTTGTCGGCGATCCGCACACCTCCATCTTCGATGCCAGCGCTGGTATCATGCTCAACGACCACTTCGTCAAGCTCATTTCCTGGTACGACAACGAATGGGGCTACTCAAACAAAGTCCTCGAACTCATTGGCTACATGGCCAAACAGAACGACTAATTTATAATTAGGAATTAGGAATTGATGCCTAATTCCTAATTTTTTTCGGAATCATCCCGTTGGTGTTTTGCACGAAATCCCTGCACTCCGCTGCGCTTCGTTCGGGATGACGACAATTTTAATGTAGGGAAGACAATAACCGGCGAATAATGATTCGCCACCACTCTTCCGCCCCCCTTATCTCTTATAACCTTATCTCTTATAACCTTATCTCTTATAACCTTAATGTTCCCTGATTATTTTCTTGGCACCGACGTGGTTTTTCTGGCAAAGGATTTGTTGGGGAAATACGTTTTCACGCAGATTGACGGACAGATTGCGGGCGGCATCATTACTGAGACGGAGGCATATCGCGGGATAACGGACCGCGCGTCACACGCTTACGGCGGGCGGCGCACCCAACGCAACGAGATGATGTATGCGGCGGGCGGCGTAGCCTACATCTTCCTGTGTTACGGGATGCACCACATGCTCAATTTCGTCACCAACGCAAAGGACGTGCCCGACGCGGTGCTGATACGCGGCATACAGCCGACACACGGCGAAGAGCTGATGTTGAAGCGAACCGGCAAAAACAGATGCACGCCGGCACTAACCGACGGGCCGGGAAAAGTATGCAAAGCACTCGGAATTACGATGAGCGAAAACGGCACCTCACTCTTTTCCGACCGACTTTGGGTAGAAGACCGCGGCATGGTAGTTCCTGACAATCAAATCATTACTGGCCCGCGCGTAGGTGTGGACTATGCCGGCGAAGACGCCAAGTTGCCGTGGCGATTCAGGGGGAAGATGAGATGATGAGAGCTCTTTTTTAATTGAAAATTGAAAGTTGAAAATTCTTCACATTTTACTTTCCACTTTCAGCTTACTGCTTATCTTCTTCACTTCTTAGTTTCTTAACTTTTAGCGGCAGGCAGATATTTAATTGCCGCCGGCAAAAGACGTGCGCCCCCACCAATTCCTCATTCCTAATTCAGCAACTGTTCCGCCAACTCTTCGAAGACGATGCCGCCGAAGTTGCCGGAACTCATCAGCAAAAAGACCGTGTTCGGCTGGCGATGCGACATCAGGTAGTTTTTCAAGGCTTCGGTTTCATTGAAGACCTCCAGATCGCGGCGGGCAAAAGCATCATAGACCATTTCTTTTGTAATCGGCGGTAACTTTTTGTGTTCCACAGCTTTATGTTCAAAGAAAATGATGGCGGTGTCAGCCTGGTCCATCACGTTACGATATTGGCACAGGAACTGCTCCGATAGGCTGCTGAACGTGTGCAACTCCATGCAAGCCACTAAGTTAGCATTCGGATACTGTTCGCGTACCGCGCCGATGGTGGCTTTCAGTTTGGACGGTGAGTGAGCGAAGTCCTTGAATACCAACCCCTTTTCATTTTTCAACACCAGTTCGAGGCGTTTGGAAGCGCCGCCGAAAGTGCGGATGGCTTCATAGAACTGTTCATCCGTTATACCCACTTCGCGACAGGCGAGACGCGCGGCATTCAGATTCGCCATATTATGCTGGCCGAAAATGCGCATAGGAATTTCTCCTTGTGCGGTTTTCAAGTAGGTAACACCGTCGTGAATTACGTACGGATGCACCAAATAAGGTGCGGTCGCAATATTCTTGACGCCCTCCCCTATCTTTTTAACATTCTCATCATCAGCGCAATAGATAAATGTTTTATCAATCATATCGGCAAAAATGCGGAATTGCTCGACATACATATCGAAAGTGGGGAAAACGTTGATGTGGTCCCATGCAATACCACTGACGATACCGACATTGGGATGGTAAAGATGGAATTTGGAACGGCGGTCGATGGGCGAAGTGAGGTACTCGTCGCCCTCCATCACCATGATTTTGGCGGTATGCGACAATTTCACCATCACTTCAAATCCAGCGAGTTGCGCGCCGACCATATAATCACAATCAACATGGTGATATTGAAGCACATGCAGTATCATCGCCGTAATGGTGGTCTTGCCATGACTGCCGCCGACGACGATGCGGAGTTTGTCTTTGCTCTGCTCGTACAAAAATTCAGGATAGGAATAGACCTTCACGCCCAACTCTTTGGCTTTCAGCAACTCCGGATTATCAATACGGGCGTGCATACCCAAAATGACCGCATCCAAATCAGGTGTGATCTTGTCAGGATTCCAACCGATAGAGTCAGGAAGAAGACCATATTTTTCAAGGCGGCCTTTGGCGGGATTGAAGATTTCGTCATCGGAGCCAGTAATTTCGTATCCTTTGAGGTGGAGGGCGATGGCCAGATTGTGCATGGCGCTACCGCCAATAGCGATAAAGTGGATTTTCATGATAAATTTAAGGTTGAATGGTTATTAAAATCAATATTGCCCGGTGCTGCCGAAGCCGCCGGCGCCGCGGTCGGTTTCAGAGATTTCGGGAACGACTTCCCAGTCGATGGTTTCATGGCGAGCGACGACCATCTGCGCGATGCGGTCGCCCGGATTGATGGTAAAGGGTTGCGTGGAAAGGTTAATCAGTGCCACCTTGATTTCGCCTCTGTAGTCGGCATCGATGGTGCCCGGACTGTTGATGACCGTGATCCCGTTTTTGATGGCGAGGCCGCTTCGGGGGCGCACTTGAGCTTCGAAGCCGGCAGGAAGTTCGATGAACAGTCCGGTTGGAATCAGCGCCCGCGACATCGGTTCCAGCACCAGCGGCGACGACAAATCGGCACGCAGGTCCATACCCGCCGACAGCGCCGTGGCATATTCGGGCAACGGGTTGGCGGAACGATTGACAATCTTACACTTCATTTTGAAATTTTCTGCAAAGATACAACTTTATTGTAAGTTAAAAGTGTCCGTGCGGATTTTAATTGTAATTTTGCACGCCCAAATTCAAACCATGCTCATATCCACCCGCGGCATCGTACTTCATCGGACCAAATACGCCGAAAACAGCGTGATTGTCAACATTTTCACGCGCGAGGCGGGCGTACAGTCATTCATCGTCAAAGGAGCCTATTCCAAGCGCAGCCGCTCGGTGATGGCGTTGCTCGACAACCTGTCGATTGTGGAATTGAATTTCGATGACAACGGGAAAAACATCAAATACCTGCGCGAGGTTTCACTTCACTACTCATATTCGCTCGTGCCGTTCGACATGGTGCGAAGAACGCTTTTGATATTTTATAACGAATTGATTTATAAAATATTAAGAGAATTTCAAGCCGATACTGCATTTTACGATTTTGTTGAAAAATCCATCATTGATTTGGACCTTCCCGAAACGGTGCTGACGGATGTTCACCTGAAATTCATGGTGCAGTTGACGCACGTTATGGGCATTTTCCCGCAAGCCAATTATACTGATTATTACAAGATTTTCTCCATCGAAGAGTCCTGTTTTGTACACGAATACTTCGATTATCCGAACTTTCTGAGTATAGATGCCTCTGCCTATTTATGGCAGTTGATGAGCGGTCAGCCGCCCAAGGAATTTCCGCCCAAAATCGTACGCAACGAACTGTTATTCGGGCTAATACAATATTTCGAGCAGCACAACGAGCAAATCCGGAGCATTGAATCTGTGGAGATCCTTTCGCAGTTATTAGCGCAGTAAGCTGAAAGTGGAAAGCTGAAAGTGGAAAGCTGAAAGTGGAAAGCTGAAAGTGGAAAGTGGAAAGTGGAAAGTGGAAAGTGGAAAGCTGAAAGTGGAAAACTGAAAGTGGAAAACTGAAAGTGGAAAACTGAAAGTGGAAAGCTTTACAAACTTTATGAACTTCACACGTGGTGGTAGGGTTCGCCGCGCAGAATCGTCATGGCGCGGTAAAGTTGTTCGGTAAAAATCAGTCGTGTAAGTATGTGAGGGAAAGTCATTTGCGAAAGCGACATCAGCGTATCGGCACGTTTATAGACTTCCTCTGAAAATCCGTAGGCGCCGCCGATAACGAAATCGAGGCATTTGCGTCCGCTGCTCATCTGCTGCTGCATGAACTGGGAAAACGCGACAGACGTTTTCTCTTTGCCATGTTCATCCAACAAAACGACGTAGTCGGAGGTATCGATTTTTTTCAAAATGCACTGGCCTTCCTGACGTTTTTGCTCATCTACAGCGAGTTTGGTGTTCTTGAGGTACGGGATGGCCTCAATTTCAAAAGGCACATAAAACTTGATTTTCTTAACGTACGATTCCACAGCGCTTTCCAACGCGCCCGAATCCTCTTTACCGATATAAATAAGTCGAACCTTCATAATGTATAATTGGCCGGCAAAAATACGAAATAGTTAGAAGTTAGGAGTTAGAAGTTAGGAGTTTTCAGTTAAAAGAGACTTCCCTTCGTTTTGGCATTTCAATCACATAAAAAAAATCTTGTTTTTGCTTTTTTATATAAAGAAAAAAATACTAACTTTGCACGCCTTATATTAGAGACAAATTTTTCTATCAACCAATTAAATAACAAACAATTATGGCAGAAAAGAAATTTATGACTTGCGACGGTAACTGCGCTGCAGCACATGTTGCGTACATGTTCAGCGAAGTCGCCGCCATCTATCCTATCACTCCTTCAAGCCCGATGGCTGAATACATCGATGAATGGAGCGCAGGTGGCAGAAAGAACATCTTCGGTGAAAACGTGAAGGTGGTTGAAATGCAATCTGAAGCTGGTGCTGCTGGTGCCGTTCACGGTTCCTTGCAGGCTGGTGCTCTCACCA
>JAKSMF010000135.1 GCA_024400775.1 Bacteroidales bacterium
TGACCGTTCCATCATGAACCACTGCTGGGTTATGGCTCCTGGTTACGAAGACAAGCAGGATGCTTTCATGGCCTTCGCAAAAGAAAAGGGCATGATCGGTATCAAGGGTCACCGTTCCGTTGGCGGTTTCCGCGCATCTCTCTACAACGCTTGCACCATCGAAGACGTTGAAGCTCTCGTTGCCTGCATGCAGGAATTTGAAAAAAACAATAAATAATTTAATAACGAAGAAGTTAAGAAACGAAGGAACTAAGTTTTGAAATGGGCAAAAATAATGCATTGAGGGAGTTGAGTTATAATTTCGCATTGCGCATTGTCAAACTTGGCCGATTTTTAAGAGAAGATAAAAACGAATTTATATTATCTAAGCAAATTGTTCGAAGTGGTACTTCTATAGGTGCAAATATTGAAGAAGCATCTGGTGCTCAATCTCAAAAGGATTTTATCGCAAAATTGCATATCTCTTTGAAAGAATCGAAGGAAACGCATTATTGGTTAAGATTGTTGAAAGATAGTGGGTACACAACAGAAGAACAGACAGAAAGCATGCTGAAAGACTTGAATTTGATAATTACACTCCTCACAAAGAGCCTAAAAACTTTGAAATCCAAAGAATCTTAGTCCCTTAGTTTCTTAATTTCTTAATTTCTTAATAATAAACATCATGAAAGTATTAGTAGCAACTGAAAAACCTTTCGCAAAAGTAGCCGTTGACGGCATTCGCGAAATCGTTGAAGGCGCAAAGTACGAACTCTGCCTTCTTGAAAAATACACCGACGTTCAGCAGTTTTATGATGCAGTAGCAGACGTTGACGCTTTGATCGTTCGTTCTGACAAAGTTACCGCTCAGGTCATTGACGCTGCCAAGAACCTGAAAATCGTCGTTCGCGCTGGCGCTGGCTTCGACAATCTTGACCTTGCCGCCTGCACTGCCAACAACATCGTTGCCATGAACACCCCCGGTCAGAACTCCAACGCTGTTGCAGAACTGGCTCTCGGTATGATGATTTACATGGCTCGTAACACCTTCAAACCCGGTACCGGCGCTGAATTAAAAGGCAAGAAAATCGGTATCCAGGCATACGGTAACGTCGGCCGCCTCGTTGCTGAAAAAGCAAAAGCAATGGGTATGGAAGTATGGGCATTCGACCCGTTCGTTCCGAAAGAAAAAATGGAAGCTGAAGGTGTCCACGTTCCAGCTACGTTGGAAGAAATGTATGAAAACTGCCATTACATCTCCCTCCACATCCCGGCTAACGACCAGACCAAGAAGTCAATCGGCAAAAACCTCGTCGGCCGTATGCCGAAGGGTGGCTGCTTGATCAACACCGCTCGTAAGGAAGTCATCAACGAAGAAGAACTCTCCGCTTTGATGGCAGAACGCGAAGACCTTAAATATTGTACCGACATTGCTCCGGTTGAAATGGGTCTCTTCGAAAACTACGAAAAACGCTTCTTCGCTACTCCGAAAAAACAGGGTGCCGAAACCGCAGAAGCTAACATCAATGCCGCTAAGGCCGCTGCCAACCAGATTGTGAAGTTCTTCCAGACTGGTGACAAGACCTTCCAGGTGAACAAATAGTAGTTTTTTTGCTATAAAATAAAAAAGACCGCTTTTTTCAAGCGGTCTTTTTTTTACTCAAAAAATGTCGTATTTTTGCCGCCTTATTTTTACAAAGGTAAAGTAGCGGAAATACAGCAAAATGAATCTCGAAAACATCAAGATTTTCTTCACAAACATCTTTTCATTCGACGAGAAATACCCGCTATTGTTCACGCAATTCTATTTTTGGGCCTTTTTCGCACTCGTTTTTGCCGTTTTTTCATTTACGAGAAATAAGTGTTTGCTGCGAAATGCCTTCCTTTTCTTTGTCAGTTTGTTCTTTTATTACAAAACTTCCGGGTTGTTTGTTATCATTCTGGCAATCACTACTTTATATGGATTCTTTATAGGGAAACGCACTGAGCGGTCTCAGCGTCACGGTCTCAAAAAAATGTGGATGATCGTGGGCGTTGTGCTGAATTTGGCGGTGCTTTTCTACTTTAAATACGCATACTTCTTTACCGATTCATATAATGCATTGGTACATAGTAATTTGAAGGTGGTGAACCACTTCGCTTTGTGGGCTAATGAGCTGTCGGGAACCAATTATTTTGATGCGAGTAAAATTCTGCTTCCCGTCGGTATTTCGTTTTATACCTTCCAGAGTATCAGTTATTTGGTGGATGTCTATCGTGAAAAATGTAAGGCTATCACCAACATTTTAGACTTTGGATTCTACGTCAGTTTCTTTCCGGGCTTAGTCGCTGGCCCGATTATTCGTGCCGACCAGTTTGTTCCGCAGCTGTACAAAAAATACTTCCTGTCACGTCGTCAGTTCGGTATCGCTATATTTTGGATTATCAATGGTTTAGCGAAGAAAATCATTATGAGTGACTATCTGGCGGTGAACTTTGTGGATCGTGTTTTCGATAATCCGCACTTGTTCACGCCGTTTGAAAACCTCTCCGCACTTTTCATCTATTCGTTGCAGGTTTATGCCGACTTTTCCGGTTACACCGATATCGCCATCGGAGTGGCCATGCTGATGGGCTTCTACCTGCCTATGAACTTCAATTCGCCGTATAAGGCCACGAATGCGGGAAACTTCTGGAAACGTTGGCATATTTCGCTTTCCAATTGGCTGAAAGACTACCTTTATATTCCGATGGGGGGCAATCGCAATGCTACGCCGGCGACTTACATCATTATTGTTGGGGTGGCGCTGATTGCCGTTTTCTTGTCCGGTAGTTGGGTATTGGCGGGCGTGCTTGGGATAATCGCTTTTGTCTTGGCGCTGTTTGCCATTTTCTGGCCGGCTGCTCGCAAAAAAATCAGCACCAACATCAACAATATGAACACGATGCTGTTGGGCGGTCTGTGGCATGGCGCCAGCTGGAACTTCATGATTTGGGGTGGATTGAACGGCCTCGGCATCCTGGTTTACAAGTTTTGGAAAAGCGTCAAACTATATGTCCGCACTTTAGTTATCTTGTTGATATTCGGTGCATTTGTGGTCTGCAATTACTATTTCCCGAGTCCATTGCTCTGGATTGGCTGTATTTGGACGGGCGGTATTTTTGCCGGTACGCTGATAAAGCAGCTGGGGGCCATCATTTTCCCGAAAGCACACGTCAGCTGGCTGGATAAAACGTGGGGAATTATGCAGACGTTTGTCTTTATCTCCTTTACGCGACTGTTTTTCCGTTCGGGTTCTAATTTGGATCCGGCGACGGCGAATGCAACAGCTTGGAATACAGCGAAATCGATGGTGACACAAATTGGTGGTCATTGGGATTTCACGTTGATACCGTCCATCTTTTCCGCATACAAATATGTTTTTGTATTGTTCGTTCTCGGTATGATTATCCATTGGTTGCCAGAGCGTTGGAAACGTTGGTATCGATACAATTTCGCGGTGATGCCGTTGTGGGTGATGGCGCTTGTCGTCGTAGTTGCCATTTTTGTGCTTTACCAATTCGTCACCGCAGACTTACAGCCGTTTATCTATTTCCAATTTTAGTTTTCATTATTAAGCGCAATCCTTCTGAAATTGTGCAAAAATGTCCGACTTTTTTCTGCACAAAACTGCGGATTAAAGCGATTTTTTTGTAATTTTGACGGCTTAATAAAGAATGAGAAATTGCAAATAATTTTATCCTTTTAAATATGAAAAAAGTATTTTTGTTGGTTGTCATGTTATTGACAATCAGTGCGCTAAGTGCGCAGTCGTATCAGGTGGAAGAAAACGGGTTTCAGAATGTGAAGGTTCGTTTTTCCGCAGGACAGCTGGATGTTACGGAAATCGGTACTCCGGATGGTGATTTTAGCCGCATTACGATGGCGGATGCCCATTTGTCAACCGAAGTCGGGCAACCACAGGTCCCGGTAATGGTGAATCTGATGGAAATTCCTTTGTGTGAGGGTGTTAACTATGAGATTTTGTCTGCTCATTACACGGAATACACAGCGGAACAGTTGGATATTCATCATCCGCTCTATCCCGCGCAGCCGGCAAACTTCAAGTCTGGTCATGATGAGAATCCTTTTATGAAGGATGCTTCAGCCTATATGCGCAATTCTTTCGATGGCCGCGACTTAATCGTAGTGGAAAAAAGCGGTGTCGCTCGTAACATCAATCTGGCTACGGTTTATTTTTCTCCAGTACAGTACAATCCCGTCAGCAACATGTTTCGTGTGTATGACGATGTGGAAGTGAATTTCACCTTTGAAAATGCCAATATCCCAGCAACTTACGAGATGAAGTCGTTGCATGGCAACTCAGTGTTCAATGGTTTGCAGACGCGGATTATGAATCCCGTGGCTGCCCAGAACCGTGAATCGGTCGCTACCGCTCCGGTTAAATATTTGATTGTCGCACACAGCATGTTCCGTGGTCAATTGGACGATTTCGTTACTTGGAAAAAACGTCAAGGCCTGAAGGTTGAAATCGTATATACGGATGATGCCAATGTGGGTACGACAACCACATCCATTTCCAACTATATCAAAGCGGAATATACGAATGCTACGGATGATAATCCGGCACCGACGTTTGTACTTTTGGTGGGTGATGTGGCGCAGATTCCGGCTTTTTCAGCGCAGGTTTCCGGCGAACAGCATCCGACCGACCTCTATTATTTCACTTGGACCGCAGGCGACCACTTCCCGGACTGTTTTTATGGCCGTTTTTCTGCACAAAATGCCACGCAGTTGACCAATATTTTGACCAAAGTGATGCAATACGAACAGTATTCGATGCCGGATCCGGCCTATTTGAATGATGCGGTTTTGGTTGCCGGTTCGGATGCCAGCTGGTCTCCGACTCATGCCAATGGACAGATGAACTATCTGCATAACAACTACATAAATACTGAAAGCGGATTTTCAAATGTTCATCTTCATTTGTACAACAGTAGCAGTCAGGCCGCCCAAATCCGTTCGGAAATTGGCGCAGGTGTCGGTTATGCCAATTATACGGCGCATTGCAGCGAAGACGGTTGGGCAGATCCTGAGTTCAATAGGTCTCAGATCTCATCCATGAGTAATGTCGATAAATATTGTTTTATGATTGGCAACTGCTGTTTGTCCAACAAATTTGATGAAAATGAATGCTTTGGCGAAGCTATTGT
>JAKSMF010000136.1 GCA_024400775.1 Bacteroidales bacterium
AAGAGCAGACCCGAATGAGCCTGCTCTTTTTTCTTTTTTTACCTCTAAAAGCTTAGTCCTGCTGAGCGTTGAGCATCTGCTGAACATAGATGGCTTTCAGGCGCTGTTCCCGGCGAACCACACTGGGTTTGGTGAATTTCTGACGATTACGTAATTCTTTCAAAACACCAGTTTTTTCGAATTTTCTTTTCAATTTCTTTAAAGCTTTGTCGATGTTTTCGCCTTCTTTAACGGGAACGATGATCATAAAAAATACCTCTTTCTTTAATTGGTTAAACGTTAATTTTTTTAAGCCGGCAAAAATACAACTTTTTTTCATACGAAAGTTATTTGAAAAAATATTATTTTTGCAACCTATTTTCAATTTGTTCATTATGCGAATTATCACATTCTTTCTTATTGTCTTTCTGACTGTTAGCAACAGTTTTGCCCAAGATACGCTCAAAACGTATTGGAAAAGCGGACAGTTGAAATCCATCGGCTTGGCCAACGACACCATCGAAGAGGGGCTTTGGCACTATTACCATCCCAACGGCAAATTGATGATGGAGGGCAAATACCAGCAGGGACACAAAGTCGGATTGTGGAAAGCGTGGTACGAAAGCGGACAGCTGGCACAAGAATATTACGCCGACAACGGCGCTTTCAAAAGTTGGTACGCCAACGGCACCCTGGAATCACAAGGACAAATGAAAAACGGTCTGCGCGATGGCGCTTGGAAATTCTATTATACTGATGGCCAGTTATATAAGGACTGCAAATATGTTAACGACAGTCTGAACGGCACGGTGACGGAATATTATCAGGGCGGCCAGAAATCGTTTGAAGGCGAATACACTCACGGCAAACTCAACAGTTACGCCCATTGGTGGCAGACTAACGGGCAACTTGAAATGGAGGGAAATTCGGTGGACGATCTGCAGGAAGGCGAATGGAAATTCTACCATCCCAATGGAAGACTCGGCAGCAAAGGCGAATTTCGCGGCGGCCTGCAACACGGTACTTGGGAATATTATTATGAAGAAGGAAAACGTTGGAAAAAAGGTCAGTTCCGCAACGGTATGCGCACCGGCACGTGGATCGCGTGGTACGAAAGCGGAGCCAAACAACGCGAAGGCAACTTCTCCCTGAACAAAGAAGACGGCCACTGGACACAATGGTATGAAACCGGCGTCATCAAAGATGAAGGCGACTTCAAGGCCGGCCAGATGTGCGGACTGTGGCAGGGCTTTTATCCCGACGGCACCAAGAAATACGAAAGCGGCTACAACGACAATGTCCGCGATGGCGTTTACAAATATTGGAACGAAAACGGCAAAAAACGCAGCACCGGCTTCTACAGTAAAGGCGAAAAACACGGCAGCTGGGTGGAATATGCCGACAACGGTCAGAAGACCGAAGAAGGAAAATACGTGAACGGCGAAAAAAACGGTTTGTGGATTTTTTATAACGAACGCGAAGTCAAGATACGCGAACAGAACTTCGTTGACGGCGCCGCCACCGGCAAATTCGTCGAATACTATCCGAACGGCAAAAAACAGATGGAGGGCAGCTACACCAACCACCAGCGCGACGGCAAATGGACCTACTGGGACGCCAAAGGCAAAGTGATGTACAGCGTTCAGTTTCAAAACGGAACTAAAGTCAAAGTTTACAAAGAGTTAAGCGACGAATACGCAAAACCGTTTTAGTGATTTCGTTCGCTGAACTTTGAGCAAGGCTGCCTCCCAAGGTCATCGTTGGCCGGGAACGCGCCCGAGTCTTGGCTACCCGCCGGCGGAATAAATTTCGCACGTGCATTCTCGCTTTTGCCATCTCCGATTTTATGTGTATTTTTGCCTCCGAAAATTGATACTTCGCAACGATGTCTTTCGTCGATGAAACGCTCTGATTTGCTAAAATTGTCGGATGCCCAAGTGGTCGGTTTGTTGTTGGAAAACGACGAATCCGCCGTACGTTTTGTTTTTTACGACAAATACAACGCACTGCTCCGTCTGAATTTTGCAAAAACCGCAGGCAACAAGTCCGTGGATTACGAGGATTTGGTGCAGGAATTATACATTTTTTTAAGTAAAAACGATTGGGAAAAATTGCGGAAATATGATGTGAAACTGCCCTTTATCAATTGGTTTTCGGTGGTTTCGTACCGTTTTTTCAAAGATTATACTCATGCGATGATAGATTCCGCACAGCAGCTCCCTATTTCCGATATGGATGACCACACATTAGCGGTGGCAGGAGTAAACAAACTGAATACCATAATGTTGGATATCAAAGCTGCCATCGCCAAACTTTGGCCACCGCGCGACAGGGAGATTGTAGAGGCCCTGATTCTGAATGAGGAAGAACCTGCGGAGGTGGCCCAAAGATTCAACGTCACCGTTGATAATTTATACAACATCAAGCGCCGCGCATTGGCTAAACTGATTCAAAAACATTTGCAGGAATACAAAAACTAACGACATGGAAAGCGACCATAAGATATCAGACGAATTGTTAGCCAAATATTTAAGCGGCCAGGCCTCCCCGGAGGAAACCGAGCTGGCTTTGACTTATCTGTCTGAAAATGACGAAAATCTGGAAGATCTGACAGTAATGGTGGCGGCAGTCGAATTGCAGCGCGACGCTGATGCGGCCGCCCATCACGCCGCAAAAGTCCGCCTACGCCGTCGCGTGCTGTGGACGCTTTCTTCAGCTGCCGCCGTCGCCTTGTTCATCGTGGCGGGCTGGGCACTGTGGCCCCGCGGCAATACCCCCGACAATTCTGCCACACTCGCCACACGTACCGACACGCTCCAAAAACACCAGTCGGCCAGTTCAACACACGCCGAAAACGCCAACGTCCAGGCTTCATCCTCTGACGAAGTCCGCACGGCAACGGCGACTCCTGGCTGGCAGGAAATCCCGAGTAAAAACTACGCCGCCGGCCATGTCAAAACCAACTTCTGCACAATGTCCTCTCCTGCCTCTACAGCCTGCATCATACCGAACAATCGCGCCACCTTCGATTTCAGCTGGGATACAGACGCTGTAAATCAAATGTTTACGCTGTCCGATCAGCGCGGTGCACTTCTCTTTTCCGCTGATGTTGACGATGATGACTACATCAAATTCAACACCTCCGACTATAAAAAATATGGTGAAATACACTGGCGGCTGAGTCTGACCTTTGCCGACGGAACAGTTGGACAAAAGCAGGGAATCATAACTTTTGAATAATCCGAACTTTATGAAAAAAATAATTTGTGCAGCACTACTGACGTTCGGGACGCTCTTCACGTGTTCAGTCACCGCGCAAACAGCGGAACAAACGGTGCGCATAGTGGAAGCCGACCACACTGCCTACTATTACGGACACGGTTATGCCGACGACTACGACCAGGCCGTGCAAAAAGCGAAAGCCCAGCTGGTTGGCGATATCTGCCTTTATATCAAGTCGATAACTGACGGAACGATTTCCACGGAAAACGGCGTATCAATGGAGGAACGCATCAGCACTTATACCAATATGACGCAGTTGCGGGAGGTGGAAACCGTTGTCCTGTCGCAGGAACCGTTTCACGTTTTCTGCTATCTCACCAAAAATTCGGTGCAGAAAATGTTTGAGGAACGCCAAAACCGTATGTTTGAATATGTGCGGCTGGCGCAAAAGGCGGAAGATAAGTTGTTGATAACCGACGCTTTACAATATTATTACTGGGGGCTCATCCTTTTGCGGACGCTCCCGAACGACCACGCCGTCACCTTCGTGGACGCGCAGGGCGAAAAGCAAATCCTGTCGGACTGGCTCAACCGCCACATTCAGGATTTGATTGAGGGTGTGACGTTTGAAGCCGCCGGCATCAGCGATGTGGACGATTGGAAGTCGGTGGATGTGAAAATCTCCTATCAGGGCAGGCCCGTGGGCAACTGCGATTACCGCTATTGGACGGGCAAGGGCTATTCGCAAATCGTGCGCGCCAAGGACGGCCACGGCATCGCCGAATTTGGCGAAGTGCCGACCCGACTGCTGTTTTACGTTGAGTACGCTTTTGAAAACGAAGCCAAAAATATGGATGCCGAACTGCGCGACATCGTCCAGAGTTCGGATAAGCCGAAGTTCGAGAACACGTGCGTCGCCAACCTGACCGCCACTTCGCCAGCATCTGCGGCGACGGCTTCTTCCTCTGCGGCGCAAGTGCTGGTTATGGGCCAGAATGCTCCGGCCAAAGGCGCCAGCGAATCGGTTGAGACTTCGCTTTCACAAGAAAAAGCGCAGGAATGTTATGACGCGCTCCAATCGGTGCAGCGTGCGATTAAAAGTAAAAACTACCTCTCCGTGCAACAGCTTTTCACGCCAGACGGCTGGGAGATTTTTGAAGATATGGTGAAAAACGGAACGCCCACCATCATCCGTGAGCCGGAACTTACATTCACTCAGGTAGATAACGAAATTGTCTGTCGAAGTGTGCCGATGAGTTTCAAATTTCCGCGTAGCGGAAAAACCATTGTCGAAAATGTGGAATTCCGAATGAATTCTACCGACCTGAAAATCAAATCGGTGGCATTTATGCTCAATCAGGAGGCGGAAGCCGACATTATGAATCCAGACAAAAACTGGGACGACCGTTCCCGTCGGCAAATCGTGGAGTTTTTGCAGAACTACCAGACCGCCTATTCGCTGAAGCGCACCGACTATCTGGAAAGCATTTTTTCGGAAGACGCGCTCATCATTGTCGGCACAAAGCTGAAACAGGCCCCGAAGTTGGAGAACCAGATTCGCCCGACCAATCTTGAACAATACAAATACACAAAGGCAACGAAAGAGCAGTATATCAATGCGTTGCGTCGCGTTTTTGCATCTGCTGAATTTGTCAATCTGCAATTGAAGGACAATGAAATCCTGAAATCCGGCACGGGTGAGGAAATCTACGGCATTCAGATTCGCCAGCTTTACGCATCCAACAGTTATGCCGATGAGGGCTATCTGTTTTTGGTGGTTGATTTGCGAAATCCTGATGACCCCATCATCCACGTGCGCGTTTGGCAACCCGACAAAGATCCTAATTTCGGACTTTATGATTTGAGTAAGTTTTCTTTTAATTAGAGAACAACGAGAACTGACGAATGAGTGAGTGCAAAGCCAAACTTGTTTGAGCTTTGCCGAGCGAAGAGGAAGAAAAGAAGC
>JAKSMF010000137.1 GCA_024400775.1 Bacteroidales bacterium
AGCAACGCATTCGTAATGCGTAGGTCTGCGGTTCGAGTCCGCAAAGTGGCTCTTTTTTTTATATATCCCACCATGGAAGATCCACGTTTAGAAGCATTCAAACATCTGTTGGACATTATGGACGAACTTCGCGAGAAGTGCCCGTGGGACAGCAAACAGACTTTCGAAACACTTCGCTGCCTGACTATCGAAGAAACTTACGAACTCACCGATGCCATTTTGGAAAACAAACCTGACGAGATGCGCGGTGAACTCGGTGACCTGATGCTGCACCTGGTCTTCTACGCCAAAATCGCCGACGAAAAAGGACTTTTCAACATTACCGACGTGCTGAACGGCATTTGCGAAAAACTAATCCGCCGCCATCCCCACATTTTTAGCGACACTCATGTGGATAACGAAGAGGACGTTAAGGTGAATTGGGAAAAAATCAAACTGACGGAAGGTAAACGGAAATCAGTGTTGGGCGGTGTTCCGCAATCGCTGCCGGCAATGGTGAAGGCGTACCGCATCCAAGACAAAGCCCATGGCGTCGGCTTCGACTGGGATGATAAAGCGCAGGTTTGGAACAAAGTGGAAGAAGAAATCGAAGAATTTAAGGCTGAAATCGACAAAGACAGCGCTGCAAAAGAGGAAGAATTCGGAGATTTGATGTTCGCACTTATCAATTTTGCCCGTCATAACAACATTCATCCCGAAGATGCGTTAGAAAAAACAAACAAAAAATTTATCGCCAGATTCAAATACATTGAAGAAAAGGCACACGAACAGGGGAGGAGCGTTGCGGATATGAACTTGGAAGAAATGGAAACTTTTTGGCAGGAAGCTAAGAAGGCACTTAAAGCGTAAAGCTCATTCAGCATAACATCAATTATACTGATTATGAAAACATTAAACAAAAATATAAGAATGAAAATCGGCAAATTTGTGTCGATTTTTGTTTTTTTGTTCGGAATCAGCTTGTGTGGATATTCCCAGGAAGAAAATCCAAAAGTGGTGGATTTGTGTAAAAAAGCAAAACACGAACTGAACTCAAGAAATTTCGACAAAGCGGCAAAATATCTGGAAAAAGCATTGAAAATTGATTCCACTTTTGCCGATATCTATGTAATTCAGGGAGATATGTATAATTTCTCGTTGAAAAGCGAACAGTCGGTACAGTGCTATAATAAAGCCATCCAACTGGCAAAAGATCCAAAGCCTCTGCTATTTTTTATCACAGCTGAAGAAGAGGTAAGAGCCAGTTTATATGAGGATGCATTGAAACACTACAATGACTATTTGGACAGAATTCCTGAAAACGGCGTGCTAATAAAGGAAGCATACCGAGGAATCGCGACCTGCGAGTTTGCCATTGAAGCGATAAAACACCCGATAGCCTTCAATCCCGTCAACATGGGGCCGAATGTCAATTCCGACTATGATGAATACCTACCTGCCGTTACGGCCGATGAAAGCGAAATTATTTTCACGGTGCTTCGACCGCGCGACAAAAATACCGTTTGCGCTTTCTGTATTTCTGAAGAAGATTTTTACGCCAGCGTGAAAGAAAACGGCGAATGGCAACCACGCTATAAATTGGAATATCCAATTAACACAGGATATAACGAAGGCGCGCAATGTGTGTCGCAAGATGGTAAATACCTGCTTTACACCATCTGTGATGTGGCGGAAGTCGGAGGCGGAAGCTGCGACCTCTATTGGTCGAAACGTATCGGAAATCGCTGGTCACGTCCGCGCAACTTTGGTTCCCCCGTCAATACAAAATTCTGGGAATCACAACCTTCCATCGCTCCAAACGGAAAAACCATCTATTTTGTATCCGGCCGCCCGGGCGGATATGGCAAAATGGACATTTGGAAAACAGAAATGTTGGAAGAGGGCGTGTTCACTGTGCCAGAAAATCTCGGTCCGACAATCAACACCGACGGTGATGAGTCGGCGCCGTTCATTCACGCCGACGGCAAAACGTTATATTTCGTTTCCGACGGTCATGTGGGTATGGGCGGCCGCGACATTTTCTACTCCACGCTGACCGATACCGGGTGGACAAAACCTGTCAATCTGGGTTATCCCATCAACAGCAGCGCCGATGAAATCAACCTGCTGATCAACGCGGCGGGAACGACGGCCTATTTTTCATCCGACAAAGACGGCGGGTACGGCGGCCAAGATCTGTATTATTTCACTTTGGATGAAAGCATCCGTCCGACGCCGGTCACCTACATCAAAGGAAAAATCTTTGATGAAGTTACGCACCAACCGCTCAAAGCCAACATTGAACTTATTGATTTAACTAATAATCAAGTAATTACATCCACTGCATCGGATCCCGTCAGTGGTGAATTTCTGGCTTGCATCGTTACGGGAACCAATGTGTTAATGAACATCTCCCATCCCTATTACCCGTTCTATTCCGAAAATTTCCAGATTGAAAAAAATTACACCGAACTGGAGCCGTATCACAAAGACATCGCATTGCGTCGTCCTGAACTGGGCGAAACGTTCGTTTTAAGAAACGTTTTCTTTGATTTTGACCAAAGCACGCTGAAAAGCGAGTCTTTTATCGAATTGGATAAATTAGCCGATTATCTGAAAGAAAATGGCACAATTCGTATCGAGTTGGGTGGACACACCGATAACCAGGGCAGTGCTGAGTATAACGAAAAATTATCGTTAGAACGTGCAAAATCTGTTCATAACTATTTGATTTCCAAAGGAATAGATAAAGAAAGAATCAATTACAAAGGTTATGGTGAAAGTCAGCCGATTGCTACAAATGAAACCGAAGAAGGCCGAGCACTAAACCGTAGAACCGAATTTAAAATTATTGGTTACTAATTAGTTAGAAGTTGGTGGTAAACAGTGGGGAATTGTCGCCATTCTCAGTTTACTTGTGGCGGGCGTGGGAGATGTAATCCCCGATAATCCAGCCGACAAGGATGCCCCAAACGATGACGATGGCTAGATTGTTTTTGTAAAAATATGCAGAAAACTGACCGGATTTCCACCAATAAATAACAGCGAAAATCACGAATATGATGATTGAACCCAAATGAAATCCGTTCAGATTCTTACTAAAAAACTCCTTATTGCTCATCGTCCTGTAAAGCCTTAAAATACTGATATTCATAAAATTTAGTACGCACATTGTCAATAATTCTCTCTCTTGACCAACGTACCAAGTCGTAATAACTGAATCTGCAATACATCATAAACTCCATCAGTTCCGGTTCTTCCAGGCCGGTGATTTCAGCCACCAACTCCTTATTATATTTCAGCGGAACCTGTTGAACCTCATCTCCGTAGCTCTCCATTTCATAATAGAGCCGTTTGGTTTGCTCATGCTTATTAAAGGCAGAGTAGAGCCAGGTGATCGGGCTTCCGATTTTCGTTCCTTTGAGAGCATTCGGCGCTTCCTCGGTATAAGTCGCATTGCGCCTATCTTCCTTAGACAGATGCACATCGTCCAAATTTTTGTAAGAATCGGGGAGCTTGACGGAGGCCACATCGCGCTGAAAACCTTCATAGGTAGCGTTTAATCCGTAAACCGTAAAATTAGGCAAAACAAAGGCCTTATGGTACAAAACCACATCTTTACGCGCACGACTAAAATCTCGGGCATCAACGACCACTAACGCCTGTTTATAGCCAGCATGGGAAATCAACAGCGTGTCGTGCAACGACACCGAAATGCTAAAGTTTCCTTGATCGTCACAAAAAAGGTACTTACCGGTATTTAAGTTGTGAACCTGGGAACCCACCACCGGATAAACCGCCGACGCATCGTAAACCGTGCCCTGCAACATTTTGGTCTGACCGAAAATCGGCACCAAAACAAAACAAAGCAACAAGAAGGTCAACGATTTTTTCATTTTGCAAAAGTACGCTTTTCCATTTATCCCCACGATTATATTTATAAAAAAAGAAATAAAAAAAGTTTGGTTATGTTTATGATATAACGCGGTTGATAACAATGAAAACTTTTCGAAAAAAAATTTGCAAAATAGGTTGTCAGCATTTACTAACCGCTTTTCAACACGTTTTATTTTTGTAATCCACTGATTCTGATACTAGGTGAATTTTCCAAAAAAATGTGTTGAATTTGTCATTTGTTGAAAAAGTCCGAGGGTGAAAAAATGTTTTTTTGTTGAAAAGGCAATCTGAAAAACAGGGGATTTTCTTGATAAAAAATGATAACTTTTGGGGTTTGGAACGGGGCAGGAAACGGCTGTTGAAAAGGTGCATTTTATCAACTTTTTTCAACAAATACGCGTTGAAAAATTATTGAGCTCATTCTTAGATAGATAAGGGAAAAGTGCCCAAAACGGGTGAAAAAAATTTGTATATGAGAAAAAAAATTTCATGATTTTTTTCTGGATAAAAGGAGGAAGATAAAGTAAGGTGCTCCAACGATGGAAGTTATGCTTCCGACGGGCAGTTCTGCGGGTGCCGCCAAAGTGCGAGCGAGCGTGTCGGCGAGCAGACAGAAGAATGCGCCGAAGAAAATCGAAAAGGTGAAAACGGTGCGGTTGTTGTTACCGAAAATCAGTCGTACGATGTGCGGGATGATGAGACCGACAAACCCGATTACGCCGCAGCAGGCCACGATGGCGGCAATGAGCAGCGACGCCGCAATGAGCACGGTTAGTGTGGTGCGCTGAACGTTGACGCCGGAAGTTTGTGCCGTGTCGCTACCGAGTTGCAGTATGTTGAGGTTTTTGGCGTTGAAAAAGAGGAAAAAGCCGCAAAGTAACAGCATGGCGAAAATTCCGCAGATGCCCAGCCAGGAGGAAGAGGCAAAACTGCCCATGGTCCAGAAGATGATTTGTTCCAGCGATTCCTGATGTAGCACCATAAGCAAGGTGATGATGGCGGAGATGAGGAAATTGAGAGCTATGCCGGATAACAGGATGGTTTCCACGGTTTTGCGGTTGCCAGCGAAGGCGATACCGATGACGAGCAGCAGGGTGAGCAGCGCACCGATGAGGGCGGCGCACGGAATGCCGAAAACGAATGCGTCGAGGCCTGTGATGATGGCAATGGCGGCGCCGAGGGAAGCGCCCGACGAAATACCCAAAATATAGGGGTCGCAGACCGGGTTGCGGAAGATGGACTGGAAGGCGGCGCCGCAGATTGCGAGTGCGCCGCCCGCAAACAGACTCA
>JAKSMF010000138.1 GCA_024400775.1 Bacteroidales bacterium
ACGTGTCTGTCAGTGACTCTCTTGCCTTTGTTGGCAGCAATCGCATGGATGAAGTCGGGATTAGTGCCACAGCAGCCACCAATGATGGCGACGCCTTGCTGACAGAATTCGGCCATTACGCTGGCAAATTCCTCTTGCGATAAGCTGTAGGTTGCTTTGCCGTCTTTCAGCATCGGCAGGCCGCGATTGGGCTGGACAAGTACGGGTTTGGTGCTGTATTTCAGCAATTCCGCCACAATCGGTCGCAGGTCGTTGGGACCGAGTGAACAGTTCACACCGATGGCGTCGGCGCCCATGTTGCACATCAGTTCGGCCATGATGCGTGGCGACGTGCCCGTCAGCGTGTGCCCGGTGGCATCAAACGTCATGGTCGTAAACACCGGCTTGTCGCTGTTTTCCTTTACCGCCAGCAGCGCGCATTTCAGTTCGTATAAATCAGTAAAGGTCTCCAGAATGAAGCCATCGACTAAATCACGTGCGATAACCACCATTTCTTTGAAAGCTTCGTAGGCATCGTCAAAGCTCAGTTCGCCCATCGGATAAAGCATCTTGCCCAACGGGCCGATGTCCATCATCACGTGTTGCGTGGTGCGAAAACGCTTGGCCTGCGTGATGGCCGCCTCAATCATCATCTTTCGGTCGAGGTCGGGCATCTTGATGCGGTTGGCACCAAATGTGTTGGTGGTAATAAAGTCGCAACCGGCGTCGATGTAGCTTTTGTGGATGGCCGCAATCTGGTCTGGCACCGTAACATTCAGCATTTCAGGACATTTCGACATGATACCGCGTTTCTCCAGCTCCGTGCCGAACGCTCCGTCGAAAATCATAACTTTTTTTCCAAGATTATCTATCATATTGTATCAATTTTCAATTATTCAACTCCTAACTTCTAACTCCTAACTCCCCTCCACTGTACTGCCCAAACGCCGGCAACGGCGATAACGGCACCGATGATTTTAAGGGGAGGAAAGGGTTCGTTTATGAAGAAAAAGGCGAACAGTCCAGTGAAAACGGGAATGAGGTTGGTGAAGGTGTTGGCTCTCCCTAATCCAATGACTTGTAGTCCTTTAACGTAGATGGTATATGCGATGGCGGAGCAAAAAACAGCCAAAAGCGCCACGTACAAGAGTACGGTTGGATTCGTAAGATAGTAAAATTGCGCATGCAGCTCCGTTGATGTATGCATTATAAACATGAGCGGCAACAGCATGAAAAGTCCGAAAGTGTTCTGGCAGGCAACGATGAAGATGGGATTGTAGCGTTCAGAGACCTTTTTCAGGTAAAAACTATAGCCGACGGCAGTGAGTACGGCGGCAAAGGCAAGCAGGATACCGGCAACGCTGGATTCCCCGCCCTGAAAACCGGGGAGCAGCATGATGACAATGCCGCCTACAGATACGAAAACCCCGGCTAAGTTGAACTTGGTGAGCTTTTCTTTGAAATAAAAATACGACAGCATCACCGTAAAAATGGGAATGGTGGCAATGATGACCGAAACAATTGTGGCATCTCCGCTTACTTTCAGACTGTAGGTTTCAAAAAGAAAGTATAAAAATGGTTCGAAAAAGCTGAGTGCTACGAAGTTAAGCCAATCTTTGCCGGAAATTCCACGCAACGATTGCCGGAAAAACAGCAGACAAAAAACGATAAGTAGCGGAGTCGCGATTAAAAGTCGGAAAAATATCAGCGACACCGGCGTCATGTTGCATAATCCGAATAGTCCAGTGGTGAAAACATACGACATGCCCCAAAAACAGACAGCAATCAAAATGAGCAGATTGTAAATGAGTTCTCGCTTTTTCATCCGTTGGATTAAATAAAAAAGAGAGGATGTTCGGTCCTCTCTCTTTTTATGGTTGTACTGAGTGGATTATTCTTCGGCCGGCTGTTCAGTTTGCTGAGCTGCCAATTCCGGGTGCATATCGTTATACTCTTTTTTGCAAATGAAAGCGCATACGAGGCACAGAACGAAAATTGAAATGGCCAAGCCCCACGTAATCTTTTCGACAATGTCAGTGGTTTTTCTTACACCCATAATCTGGTTGGAAGAGGCGAAGTTGGAGGCCAAACCGCCACCTTTTGATTCTTGGATCAGAACAAAGAAACCCAGTGCTATGCTTGCGATGATGATTAAAATAGCTACGATGCTCATTTTGTATTGGTTTTTGGTTATTTTAAAGTTAATTCTTGTTATTCTTTATTTCTTGAATTTGGGCTGCAAAGTAACAACTTTTTTCTGGAAAATGCAAGCACAATTTTTTATAAATTTTAATTGCCTTCCCAGGGTACCCTTGTTGGAGGTAAAGCTTTGCTAATGTTTCACTTACGATTTCTGGATCCTCTATCAAACTGGGCTTGCTGTAGTTCGTCGTGCCGTCGTGGCGCTCCGGATCAAACTGGATTTTCGGTGTTTCGTCCGAAAAATCTGCAATCAGCTGATTGATAAGTGCCCCTTGGTCAACATCGGCCGGACGTTGGTGCGATTGGGACGGCTGGAGAGGCCGCTGTTCCTCAATTTCGGCTTCGGGGGAATTGGCCTCAGCGGGAAATTGAAGCTGCGCGAACCTGCTTCTGTTGTGAACGTATAGCAGCCAATGCGATTTCTGTGCGTCGTATTCCTGCGGGTGCAGTGTCTGCAGCATCTTCAAGTAGGCAATCGCGCTCAGCGATGATGCTGGATACGATTCACATTCATTGCGCAAATGCTGCAAATTCGCTTCGTTGGCAGTAAGAAGGTTGTTGTTCATATCGTTAGATTTACCAATTGACAAAGGCTTTGTTGAAAATGTCTTCCGTCAGCGCCTCGTTGATTTGTTCCACCAAAGAACTTTCTATTGAGGTGAAATTCTGTGTGCTGGAGTAGTCGGCATAACGGGAGAAGGATTGCTCAAAGTCTTGATTTTCATCAAATTTATTAGAAAAACGAACGTTGACGGTGATGGTCAGTCGGTTCATAGCCGCTGTTTCATCGCCCTGAATGGCTACCGGATTGATGCGGTAGCTGGTAATTTCTCCTTCAATGGAGTAATCCCCCAGCGCCTTGGTGTCAACAATCGTCAGCGGTGTCTGTCCTTGTACTCTGTCCTTCAGCGCGTTAGTGAAATTTTGGCTCAGCGCGGGGTTGACAAGCGTGGCGTTATTGCGAAAGGTCTGGATATAAACGGTTTTCGCTCGTGAATCAATGTTGCCGCCCGTCAGTGATACCGACATACGACACCCACACAGCCCACCGCAGAGAATAGCGGTCAGCACGACAAAAATGTATCTTCTGAGCGATTTATAAGCCATATTCTTTGATTTTTCGATAGACGGTCCTTTCAGAGCGCCCCAATTCCTTAGCTGCATCTTTGCGATTTCCATTGCACTTTTCAAGCGCGTTGATGTATCTGTCCCGTTCGATTTCGTCCAGTGTGCGCTTTTCTTCCACTTCTGCCGTTGTTGTGACATCTACGGCTTCCGTATCCTCAATCTGTGCGGCTGGAGGCTCGGGCAATGCCGGGACAATTGGCCGTTCAGCGTGCTGTTGGATATACAGATTCTGCACCGCATCTTTCAGTGTATTAACCTCTTGCTCCAGTTTGTGAATGTAGGAGATGATGGCTTCGTGGTAGTATTGGAATCCGGCGTCGGGTTGTGCCTGCGCAACGGTGACGTCATAGCGGTCACCTGCTTGCGGAGCATCCTGCAAGTAGCTTTTAACTGTTTCGAGTGAGATTTTGCGTTCCGACTCCACAATAGTGATGTTCTCCACAAAATGTTTGAGCTGTCTGATGTTCCCCGGCCATGTGTAAGCTTTGAGCGCCGTCATGGCTTCCGGAGTGAACTCAATCGAACTGCACTGTCTCTTCTCGGCGAGGTCTTCTGCAAATTTGGTGACAAGAATCGGAATGTCCTCGCTGCGCTCGCGAAGCGGTGGAAGCACAATCGGAACGGTGTTCAGACGGTATAACAGGTCAGGGCGGAACTTGCCTTCTTTGACCTTGCCATTCAGATCCGCATTGGTGGCGGCTATGATTCTCACGTTGGTAAAGCTCGATGTAGAAGCACCAACGGGTGTGTATTCTCCATTTTCCAGTACGCGGAGCAGACGGACTTGTGTTTCTAATGGGAGTTCGCCTATCTCATCAAGGAAAAGGGTGCCGCCGTCGGCTTCTTCAAAATATCCTTTACGATTCTCAATGGCACCGCTGAAAGCACCTTTTTTGTGGCCGAAAAGTTCGGAATCTACGGTGCCAGGCGGAATTGCACCGCAGTTGACGGAAATGAATTTTTTGAATTTGCGCGTGCTGTTCTCCATAATGATGTGGGCGATGTTTTCCTTACCAACACCATTTTCCCCCGTAATAAGTACTGACAAATCAGTAGAGGCTACCTTTAACGCAATTTCTATCGCTCGGTCTATCGCTGGCGACGTGCCGGCGATGCCATGCCGGAGTTTGATTTCAGGTATTTTTTGTTTTTTTTCAGACGTCATTTTGTGTAATTTTAAGGCTGCAAATTTACATCATTTTTTTGAATTTCAGGTTCCCGAACTGACATTTTGTCAGTTTTTTTGTTTTGTTCTAATTCGCTGCTCCGTTGTCTCTCTTTTTCATTTACTGATAGGCATGTTCCCATAAAGGTTGAAACAAGAAATGCGCAGGAAATTTTTTCTTTTTTTTGTTTTCCTGTCGTTTAATTATCTGGTAACTTGTGAATTACCATTTGCCGAAAGCGGAATTTAAAGCAAGGCGTTTCCCTACAGCGGCCGCCTTTGGCTCGGTTCTCCTTACAAAATCGAGGCATAGCGGAAAAGCGTATTTTCGTTAAATAAGCCGCTCACGCTCGAAAAAGCAAGCAAGCTTTCTTTTTGCTCGCTTACCCGCGGCTTTGCAACTTTCTTTTTTACAAGAAAAAAAGAAAGTTGAATATCTGCAAGCAGTCGGCAACGCTTGTTTGGAGCGGATGGCTTTCGAAGTCGCTCAATTCCAATATGAGGGGAGGGGATATAAAAAAAGCACCACATTTCTGCGGTGCTTGGTGTCTCAGCTGGGATTCGAACCCAGGACCCCATCCTTAAAAGGGATGTG
>JAKSMF010000139.1 GCA_024400775.1 Bacteroidales bacterium
CTCGACCAGATGGGGCGGCTGGAGCAGTTTCTCATTGCGATAATCGGTCCGCAGGGAATACAAACCACTCTGAAGGACCTGAACGAAAACGCGCTAAATGCCGGTGTCGCACATTCTAATATCAAGAATATCAGAATTTTACTTAATTTTCTAACTGTCAATAAGGTAATACAAAAGCAGGAACTTCCCAACAGCGGGCATCTTACAATTATGCCATTGATTCCGCAAAAAGTGGTGATGCAAAAATTCGAGCTGCGCATATCGCTTTGCCGCTTTGTCATCGAACAGCTTTTCGCAAGAGCGCAAAGTCTGTCGGCCGGCAGTGACGGCAGCCGTCCTGTGGTGTTTTCGCTGGTCGGACTTTTGGAGGATTACCGGCGTCAGCCGCGAATGGATTTCGACACTTCCGCCGTTGCCCTTTCCGACGTGCAGGACGCCCTGCTCTATCTTTCAAAAATCGGCTGCCTGCGTTTGGAAGGCGGTTTTATGGTTTTGTATAATAGTTTGGAAATCAAAGTTATAGCAGAAAGAAACCGCCGTTATAAAGTAGATGATTACAAACTGCTGAATGAATTTTACAAACAGAAAATTCAGCAGATTCACATTGTGGGCGAATACGCCAACCTGATGGTGAAGGACTACAACGCGGCGTTGAAATTCGTCCACGACTATTTTCATTTGGATTTCAAGAAATTCATCAGCACCTATTTTAAGGGCGAGCGGGCGATTCAGATTGATAAAAACATCACTCCGCAAAAATACGAGCAGTTGTTCGGACAACTCTCTGAACGTCAGTTGGAAATCATCAACGACAAGGAGTCGTCCCGCATTGTGGTGGCGGCGGGTCCGGGGAGTGGAAAGACGCGCGTGCTGGTACACAAGCTGGCGGCGTTGCTGCTGATGGAGGATGTGAAGTCGGAGCAACTGCTGATGCTCACCTTCTCGCGGGCGGCGGCCGTCGAGTTCAAAAGCCGCCTCATCGATCTGATTGGGCAAGCAGCTTACTTCGTGGAAATCAAGACGTTCCATTCTTTCTGTTTTGATCTTTTGGGAAAAAACGGAAATCTGGAAGAAGCCCACGATGTGGTGAAAACGGCGGTGGAGAAAATTCGCAATGGCGAAGTGGAACCGGGGCGAATCAGCAAATCGGTGGTGGTGGTGGATGAGGCACAGGATATGGACGAAAACGAGTTCGCCTTGCTGTGCGCGCTGATGGAGCACAACGAAAACGCGATGCGCCTGATTGCCGTCGGCGACGACGACCAGAATATCTACGAATTTCGCGGTTCCAATTCCGATTATCTCAAATCGTTATTAACCGAGCATAATGCCGTTTCTTACGAAATGACCACCAACTACCGCAGTTGTCGGCGCGTGGTGCTGGCAGCCAACACCTTCGCGCAGCAGATTCGCAACCGCATGAAGCGCACGCCCATCGAAGCGGCGTCGGCGGAGGCGGGCGAGGTGGTGGTGGCACGCCATACCAGCAAGAATCTGGAAGTGCCGCTGGTGCGCCACTTTTTGAAACGCAACCCACAAGGCCGCACCTGCGTGCTCACTTCCACCAACGAAGAAGCCCTCCGCGTGCTCGGACTGCTGAATCGTAACAACGTACACGCCAAACTGATACAGTCGGCCGACGGTTTCCGCTTTTACGATCTGATTGAGGTGCGCCGGTTTTTGTATGAGGTTGACAGCCAGCTTAATTCTCCCATCATCAGCGATGAACTTTGGGAAAGGGCGAAGGCCAAAATGGCGGCGTGGCATTCCGGCACCGCCAACTGGGAAATCGTGTCGGCGTTCATCGAGAAATTCGAGTCTGTTTATGCAAAAAAATACCGCAGCGACCTTTACGATTTTGTGATGGAATCGCAGTTGGAAGATTTTTGCGACGACGGGCAGACGCAGGTTTTCGTCTCCACCATCCACAAGGCCAAGGGACGCGAGTTTGACAACGTGTTTATGTTGCTGGATGGCGTTTCACCGCGCACCGACGAAGAGCGGCGCCGTTTGTACGTTGGCATGACGCGGGCCAAGAAATCGCTGGTGATTCATTGCAACAACGATGTGCTGGACTGTCTGCAATTGCAAGATATTCAGTGGTTTAATGATGACAGGACGTATGTGTCTCCCGATGAGGTCATGATGCACCTCACGCATCGCGATGTCTATTTGGACTTTGTCAGAAACTGTCAGCCGGTGGTTTTCGGTTTGCGGGCGGAACAGCCGTTGCGTTTGCTGGCCGACGGGCTGGCGGCGGAGTGCGGACCGAACAAGGCCTTGCAGCCGGTGGTGAAATATTCGCGGGCGTTTTCCGAGCGGCTGGAGAAGTTGCGCACAGCGGGTTACGAACCGCATTCGGCAAGCGTGCGTTTTGTGGTGATGTGGCGCGGCGAGGAACATCCGGATGAAACGGCCGTCGTGCTGCCGACGCTGGTGCTGCGAAAAAAAGCGTGAACACCGCGTGTCAGAAAACGGAAAGGACGTGCCGAAAACAACTGTTAATGAAACATTGTCGAAGCGGGCAACATTATTTATTTTTCTTTGTACAAAACTGCGAATTGCATTTAATGATATTATTAAACAAAATTAAAAAGTATGAAAAAAGTTTTATCCGTTTTGGCACTCTGTCTGATGAGTGTTTTTGTTTTTGCACAGAATTTCACTATGGTTCCCGTTCAGCCGCAGGGCGGAAAGCTTACCATTGATGGTACTATCCAGCTGAATATCAATCCTTACGATCCGAGCGAGGTGCAGTTGGAACCTATGAACGGTTGCCAAATCGCTGTCCCCAGCGGTGACCAGATGTACACGATTAAAAACTTCACTTCTGCCGAAATGATTAGCCACATTACCTCCCCGTGGCAATACTGGACTACGGAAATGGCAACGGTGATGTTTGATGAAACGACGGGTTATGCCTTCTTGCATTTCTCTAATGGAAAATACGGTTATGCCAAATTCGACATGTCGGTAACTGGTGGTTGGCAGGAATTCGGTTATTTTCAAAGCGCTACTGGCGTGAACGAAAACGAAATCACCTATTCCGTTTACCCCAATCCCGCTACCTCCACCATTCAGGTGAGTGCCGAAAACTTCCGCACCATCAATATCTACAACAGCTGCGGCCAGCTGGTTCGTTCAACTAATGAAGCTAATATTGATGTAAATAATTTGGAATCAGGAATTTACTTTGTCTCTGTGGTCTTTGATAATGGCAACGTGAGCGTAAAGAAGGTGATGAAGAAATAACATTTCTTCCCGAATAACGCAGCGGCTGGCGATGTCAGCCGCTTTTTTTTGCTATACGGCAAAGTTCTCCCAGAGATAGAGGAAAGAAAACTATCCACTCCGCAACTCCTCGATTTTGTAAGGAGAACCGAGCCAAAGGCGGCCGCAGTAGGAAATCTCCCTGCTTCAAATTCCGCTTTCAACAGATGGTAATTCACAAGTTACCAGATAATTAAACGACAAGACAAACAAAAAAAGAAAAAATTTCCTTTTAATTTCCTCAAAATTTCCTGCGCATTTCTTGTTTCAACCTTTATAGAAACATGTCAACAAAATTAGTATGAACCGCTCAAAAAGTGTCAACCAAAATCAAGAAAAGTCAGGCAGAAAATAATTTTCAATTTTCACCTTTTAATTTTCAATTAAGAAAGCTCTCAACTCCATAATCGAAATTATCAGACATTAAAACGAATGTGTTTGTATTAAAAAAAGTGTATTTTTGCAGTCATAAATTTGATTAGAAATTAAAAAAAAATAGCAAAATGCAGTACGACCTTGAATATGAGCAGCCGGCCAATGAGGATGTATTTGACCCGAACCAAGGCCATGGCTCCCATCTGGAATGCATCGATGATGACATTGACCAAATTTTGCAATCGGCTTTAGACCTTCTTGCTAAATCCAAGAATATAAGGATGATAGCTTCACCGGAAGTGATGGCAAAGCGCGACGGCAAGGAGTATGATACACGGCTGATTTTGCTCTCAAAAAATGAAGATCAGGACATTACGGCAAGAATCATCCTTGAAGCGGCCGACAATGGCGCCGAATTGGTGAGCATGTTTCCGTATGTCGTTAACAACCAGTCTATTCCGATGGTTCTCAAGAAAATCGACGAGTATGCCAACGGCTTCGAAGCCGTGCTTACTTGCGAATACGATGACATCGAGCTCCGCTTTTTTGACGTGGATTACCCCATTCACAAGAAGGAATACGTCATTGGCAACACCTACTCTTTTGCTCTGTCGGCTCTCGCCTACCAAGCTGAGTTGGTCCCCGAAAGCGAGATGTTATTTGAAATCGAGCCCGAAACCGTTGAAAAAATGTGTGAAGTGGATCCGTCGGTAGGCGAGCGAGACGAAAACGGTAATGTCCTCCCGATGAAGGTGAGTATGGATATATTCGCGGCTTGTCTTCAGAACGACGAAAGGTACCCGGATGATGCCGAATTCTGGTCTCCCATCCAGTCCAAAGTGCGAAAGACCACGTTGTTCAATTATGACCTCTATCGAATGGAAATCACTATCCATCAAGATGAGAGTGAAGAGCATATCGTCAATATCCCGTTGGTTGCACGTGCTTCGTTTTTCGAAGACAAGCCGGGTAAAGGAATCTCTATCCGCGGTCATCTGTGGCTTCAGGGCCGACGCTGTCTTTCGGAAAACGAATAGTTGTTTGGGCACGGTCGGCAGACACTTGGTCAGAGGCGAGAAATATGATGAATACCGAGAATAGGTTAGGTGGAATTGTGAAAACGGGCTGTCTGGGCTGTTTGGGGCTACTTGTTGTGCTCGCACGGCCACTTCGCAACTCCTCGATTTTGTAAGGAGAACCGAGCCAAAGGCGGCCGCAGTAGGAAATCTCCCTGCTTCAAATTCCGCTTTCAACAGATGGTAATTCACAAGTTACCAGATAATTAAACGACAAGACAAACAAAAAAAGAAAAAATTTCCTTTTAATTTCCTCAAAATTTCCTGCGCATTTCTTGTTTCAACCTTTA
>JAKSMF010000014.1 GCA_024400775.1 Bacteroidales bacterium
ACCACCACGACTCCTTCGTACAACAACAATAGCAACAGCAGCCGTACGACCACCACGACTCCTTCGTACAACAACAATAGCAACAGCAGCCGTACGACCACCACGACTCCTTCGTACAACAACAATAGCAACAGCAGCCGTACGACCACCAACAGCACATCCACGAATAGACCAGCTTCAGTAACTGCTCCTGCACCGACCAGCAACACCTACCGCAACCCCTCACCGAGTTCTTCAAGCCGAACAACCACTACTACCCCGAGCAATAGTTCTTCTTCACGCTCTTCTTATAATAGTTCTTCTTCCTCACATTCTTCCAGTTCTTCTTACAACCGTCCGAGCAGCAGTTCTTCTTACTCATCACATTCTTCCAGTTCCTCCTATAGTCGTCCGAATAGCAGTTCATCATCTTCCTCACATTCTTCCAGCTCCTCCTATAGTCGTCCGAGCAGTTCTTCTTCCTCCTCTTCATACTCCTCACCTCGTTCATCATCCTCTTACAGCAGTTCAAGCAGCAGCCGCAGTTCATCTTCACATTCTTCTTATAGCGGCAGTTCACACTCCTCAAGCAGCAGCTCACACTCTTCAAGTGGTAGTTCTCACTCTTCAAGTAGTAGCTCACACTCTTCTGCTGGTCATAGATAAGATTTCATGAAAGCGCCAGTTCACATTAGCATCTTATTACTAACCATAACTTTAGCCTCCTGCCAAATATCGCAGGAGGCTTGTTTGCCTTCTAGCAGTCCGTGGGCGCAATACGAGAAGGCAATTGATGCTTCACAAAATTGTGAGCAAATTCATTCCGTCTATATCGCATTTTGCAAACGCCTAATTGCTTTAGACGGACAGATTTCGCCCGAATACTGGAAAGAATATGTCAAGACGACCAACTTTTTGGAAAGAAAAATGAATCGCAAATCCCGCAGATTTTGTGGATGCACATACTTCGACAACATTATAGAGTCCGCACCCGCTATGGGCGATGGCGAAGGTGAAGAACCTTTGGATGACTTTGATTTCGAAATGTGGGAAGACAATTTCGATTACGACGAATTCGATTCATCAAGATAATAATTCATTAATAATTTATAAAAAACACAATGAAAGCAGTATTCATTCCTTTTTACAAAGCATTTTATGCAGACGCAATTGAAGTGTTAGACAAATTGGAAATCCGTGGATTCACCCTTTGGGAAGAGGTACAAGGGCGCGGCAGTGAGACAGGCGAACCACACTATGGCACGCACGCATGGCCGACCTTGAATTCTGCCATCATGGCCATCATTCCGGAAGAGAAAGTGGATGCATTATTAGATGAAATACATCGTTTGGATGCCACCGCTCCGCAGCAAGGCATTCGCGCCTTTGTATTGCCGGTTGAACGCATCTCATAAATTTCAGGGAACACCGCCCTATTCGTAATGAAGCAGTTCAAACGACTACTACGCTATCTGCTGCCCTTTAAAAGAAATATAGTAACAATATTTCTTTGCAATTTGTGTTATGCCGTTTTTTCTGTATTCTCACTTTCAATGGTAGCGCCATTCTTGTCGGTACTTTTCGGCAATGGCGAAGGTGTCACCACAAAACCAGATTTCTCCCTCTCCACCAGAAGCATTCTGGATACCTTTTATTATTATATGGGGATGATCATCCATGACCACGGTCAGTTGGCAGCACTGATATTCATTGCTATCACAATGATTGTCAGTTCGTTTCTTTCCAATCTTTTTCGTTATTTGGGACAATATGCGAATGCGCCACTGCGCGCAGGAATCAGTCAAAGTCTGCGTAAAGACGTGTACCACAGACTGTTAATTCTTCCTTTGGCATTTTATCACAAAGAGAAAAAGGGAGACATCCTAAATCGCATTGGTTCTGATGTGCAAGAAGTAGAATGGTCGGTAATTTGCAGTTTACAGATGCTGTTTCGAGACCCGCTGTTGGTTATCGTATTCATTATAACCTTATTTTCAATAAGTTATAAATTAACATTACTTACTCTAATCGTACTACCACCGGCAGGGATTCTGATTGCACGAATTGGCAAAAGCATCAAGAAGAATTCGGCGGAGGCACAACAGATTTTGGGTCGGATGAGTTCGGCTTTCGATGAGGCCATCAGCGGATTGCGCATCATCAAGGGGCATACGGCTGTTGATTACGCTGACCAACGGTTTCAGAAAATGAACGAGCGATTTTTCGTCCTCAACCGACGTATTTTCCGAAAAACAGAGTTAGGAGCGCCGTTGGTTGAGTTTTTATGCATCGCTGCACTCGTACTGGTAATGCTGTTAGGCGCAAATTTTGTTTTGTCCGACGACAAGATGACCGGCGAATTGCTTATCATGTTCATTGTGATTTTTGCACGTGTAATACCACCGGCACAATCAGTAGTATCATCGTTTTATACTGTGCAAAAAGGAATGGCATCAGCCGAACGCATTTTTGAAATCATAGATGCCGACGAAGTAATACAAGAGACAAAGGACCCAATAGAAAAGCCGACCTTTGACGATCAAATCGAATATGACCACGTCTGTTTTTCATACCATGCCTCGGGGGAACCTGAAGTATTAAATGACATTTGTTTTACATTGAAGAAAGGCAAAACCATCGCGCTGGTTGGTTCATCCGGCAGCGGGAAATCAACGATCGTAGATTTGCTCCCCCGCTTTTATGATGTGCGAAAAGGGTCTATCAAAATTGACGGCATTGACAGTCGATATATAAAGATCAGCGATTTGCGCGGGCTATTTGGTATTGTGAATCAAGATATTACGTTATTCAACGATACTGTTTACAACAACATCGCCTTTGGCAAGGAGGGTGCGACGCAAGAAATGGTTGTTGCTGCGGCACAAACGGCGTTGGCGCACGACTTTATTTTGGAGATGGAGCAAGGGTATGACACCGTGATTGGCGACCGCGGCATGCGTTTGTCGGGCGGACAGCGCCAGCGCTTGAGCATTGCACGCGCCGTGCTGCAAGATCCGCAGGTGCTGATACTTGACGAGGCCACTTCCGCACTTGACACGGAATCTGAATATATTGTGCAGCAATCGATTCAACGATTGATGGAAGGACGCACAACGATCGTGGTCGCGCATCGATTATCCACGATACGACGGGCCGACGAGATTCTATTTGTGCAAGGCGGGCGCATCATCGAGCGTGGCACGCACGACGAACTCATTAAACAAGGTGGAGCGTACGCAAAGTTCTGCGCGCTGCAAGAGAGTTGAAACCGACCACTGTGCGTTTATTCTCCCTAAATTGCAAGTTTTTCTGCCTTGACGCCGAAGAAAATCAGATAGACATAGGCCAACATGGGAATGAAATAGGAAAAGTGGTAGCCACCAAGCGCGTCGGCGACGAGACCTTGCAATGGAGGAAGGAGTGCACCTCCCAATATCGCCATTACCAACAGTGAAGAGCCTTGCGCCGTGTTCTTGCCGAGATGCGCGATGGCGCCGGAGAAAATGTTGGACCACATCACGGAGTTGAAAAGTCCGGTACCCAACAGAAACCACAATGCAGGAACGCCCGTAACGTACATTGCGACTGCCAACAGGATGATGTTGACGCCAGCAAAAATAGATATCATTTTGATAGATTGTGATTTACCAACGATGAAGCCGCAAACGTTGATGGCGATGAATACCAGATAGGGCCACATCATCCACGGGGAGAATTTGCCGGGATGTAGGAAATATGTCACACCGATCAGGACGACGAAGGTTCCGAGGGCGACGAGCGCCATAAGGCCGTATTTGGCAGCATTGTTCTTGTATTCAATTAACGAAAGCGAACCAAGGAAACGGCCAATCATCAGACCGCCCCAGTAGAAGGCAAGAAGGATTTTCGGTGTCTCTTCTGAAATGCCGGGAACAAGTTCGTGCGAGCAATTGATGAAACTGCTGCCAATGCACACCTCCGCACCGACGTAGCAGAAGATGGCGAAGATGCCCAGAACCAGCGTTTTATCTTTCAACGCATTCGTTCCAGAGTCCAACTTTTCGGTGTTTTGGAAAGCCGGCAGCGGAACGACGGCAATCACCAACGCCACCAACAAAAAGAGTGCGGCGAACATCAGATACGGGATATGGATGTGCGCGGCATCGGCGAAATGAGACAACAAAATGCCGCCCAGCATCGGGGCGAGCGTGGTACCCAAAGAGTTGAATGCCTGCGACAAATTAAGTCGTCCCGAAGCGCCTTCGGGAGTGCCAAGTATGGTAACATACGGATTAGCAGCAATTTGCAGAATTGTCACACCCAAACCGATAACGAAAAGTCCGGTAAGGAACAGCGGGTAGAGATTCAACGTCGAAGCGGGATAGAAAAGTCCACAGCCGACGGCAGCTGTGACCAGCCCAGCGATAATGCCTTTTTTATAACCGATTTTACTGATGGGATCGCCGACGGCAATGGAGATGATGAAATAGATGAGCGAACCAACGAAGTAGGCGCCGAAGAAGCAGAACTGCACAAACATCGAGGCCGCACGGCTCAGGTTAAACATCTCCTTCAACTCGGGAATGAGAATGTCGTTCATACAGGTGATAAAACCCCACATGAAAAAGAGGGATACGATGGCGGCAAACGAAATCGCACTGGTGTTTTTTTTCATATAAAATATTGTGATTTAATTTGTTAAATACAAAATTTAAAAAAATTCCCGTTTATGGTTTGAAAATGCAAAGGTACATCATTTTTCAATAAAAAGATTGTATATTTGCGGCAAAATTTTGGAATCATGAGAAACATTTTAATCACCGGAGCCTCCTCCGGATTCGGCGAGGCCATCGCCCGCACCATGAGTCGTGAAAACGGCCGCCTGATACTGACTGCCCGCAGTGAAGATAAACTGATGAAGCTGTGCGACGAAATCACAAAGAGCACCAATTGCGAAGTACTTCCGCTCGTATTCGACGTACGCGATCCCGAAGCATGTGACAAGGCCATCAACTCTATTCCCGACAAATTCAAGCCCATTGACGTGCTGGTGAACAACGCCGGTCTGGCCGTCGAACTCGACCCCATCCACAAGGGCGCATTGGAAGATTGGGAACGCATGATTGATACCAACATCAAAGGATTGCTTTACGTGACGCGCCTTATTGCCCCGATGATGGTTGAAAACAAAGCCGGCCACATCATCAACTTAGGTTCCACTGCCAGCCACGAAGTATATATGGGTGGCGGCGTTTATTGTGCCACCAAGCACGCCGTGCTGGCACTTTCGAAAGCCATGCGTACCGACTTCTTGCCTTATGGCATCAAGGTTACCATGATTGCCCCCGGTGCTGCGGAAACCAACTTCTCCGTCGTCCGCTTCCACGGCGATCAGGAAAAAGCCGACAAGGTGTATGCCGGCTATGACCCGCTCGTCGCACAAGACATCGCCGACATCGTGGAGTTCGTTCTTTCGCGCCCGCCGCACGTCTGCCTTAACGAAATCATCGTCACCCCCACCGCCCAATTCAACGGCGTTATCAATAGAAAATAGCAACAAGACAACATAACAGGCGTGTGTGATTTTATTATCAAGCACGCCTTTTTTTCGTTATAATGCGAAAAATCATCCTCATCGGCTGGCTCTTAACTTTGCCTTTTCTACTTATCGGACAGCATCTTACCATTAGTCCGAGTGGTGGTTTTTACACGCACGCCCCCAGGGTAACGATGAACGGCGACATTCCCGGCGCACACGTTTGCTATACGGTCAACGGGCACACACCGACAGAGGGTGACCGGCATTACAGCGAGCCGATGACGCTGAACGCCAGCTATTTTTCGAAATCCGACATCTACAAAATCCAGATTTCGCCCGCAAACGAGGTCTTCGTCCCGGAAGGGGGCGTGCGCCACGCCGTGGTTTTGCGTGCCGCACTGTTCGACACAACGGGGCAACGGATTAGCGAGGTTATCACCAACACATACATTATCAGCGATTTAGATGGCGACAGTCATGGTTTGCCCGTAATATCGCTTTGTGCGGATTCGGCGGAGTTATTCGACAATGACAGCGGCATTTTGGTACCTGGCACCTGGTACACCGGGGACGAATGGTCGGGGAATTACTATCAGGAAGGTCGCGAGTGGGAACGCATCATCAATGCGGAACTGCTGATGCCCGACGGCGGTGGCTTCAACCAAACGTGCGGTCTGCGCACCCACGGCGGCAGCGGGCGACGTTATCCGCAAAAGGCCCTGAAAATTTATGCCCGCGACGAGTACGGCAAAAAACATTTTTCCTACAAAATATTTGATGATTTAGAAATAAACAAATTTAAACGTCTGGTCCTCAAGCCATTCCGCAGCGCTTGGACCGATGCGGGGATTCAGAACCAAGTCACCGAACAGTTGGCACGCAACCTTAATCTGGACGCGCCCGCCATCCGCCCCATCGTCCTGTATATCAACGGAGAATACTGGGGGATTTATTTTTTGCAGGAAAAAACCGACGAGCGCTTTCTGCAAGACCACTACGGAAACGACGAAGAGGATTACAACATCATGTCGAATTGGGTGAACCTGCTGGATAATGGCACAGACGAATATTTCCAGGCCATGATGCAGTGGCTGGAAACGGCCGATATGACACGCTCAGAAGACTATGCCATGGTGCAACAATTGATCGACATCAGCAATTTTATTGATTATCAAATATTTGAAATATACACCTGCAACGAAGACTGGCCAGCGAACAACATGCGTTGCTGGCAATATCGTACAGGACCGTGGCGGTGGATTTTTTATGATGGGGATGCCTGCCTAAAGCACCTTGAATGGGATGCCTTCGACTATGCCGTTTATGATGGCGACGACACCTACCCAGCCTCCCGGACCTCCACCTTGTTGTTTCGCAAACTTTTAGCCAACCAGGATTTCCAGAAAAGATTCACCAATCGCTATAAGAATCTGATTAACAGCCTGTTTAATTACTACCAAGTCAAACCCTACATAGATGCAGCAAAGCGGCAGATCGAGGATGAAATTCAGAATCAAGTAGAACGATTCCGTTATCCGAACAACTTAAATGACTGGAAATCAGCCATTGCGAAAATGAATGATTATTTTCTTCGAAGACCGACGATAGCGTTACAGGAGCTTTTAACGTATCTTCCGCCACAGGAGGATGCGGTTTCTGAAATCGGCTGCGTTCCAAATCCGACCAGCGGGCTCGTGCGGCTCACGATTGAGACGAGCGATCCCGGAATCCGCATCATCAGCATTTACAATCTAATGGGCGAATTGGTTTTCAACGATATAACCTATTGTGAGACAGGGAATAACGAAGTTGAACTCTGGCTTCCGATGCCCGCCGGAGCGTATGTCCTTCGCATCGGCAATCAAAGCGCAAAAATCGTGATTAAATAAAGTTAGTTTCTGTACCAGCCGGTAGAGGTGTCGTGAATCCATTTCGGGCCGTTCTTACCGCCGCGCACCCAATCGGGATTAGAGATGTATTTCTCATTAAATGAATATATTAAGCGAACGGTAATGGTATTGTTGAACTGTTTGCGGACTTCCTGATTTTTGCCAAACGGATCATACAGACGGGTACGCAGAGGCACCATGGAGTACTGGAAACGGACATTCAGTTTGAGGCCTTTGTAAATACGGATTTTCGCATCGGCAATAACGCTCCAGTCGTTGGTTTTGTACATGCCGGAACGGAGGTCGGTAGTGGTAGTCCAGCCGTTTTCGATTTCATGGACACGCACCAAACGCCCCCACGAAAAACCGACACCGAGTGCACAGCCCGAACGCCAGTCCTCGTAATGGAAGATGACGGGCACCTCGACATAATCGAGGTTGAGTTTGTACTTGATTTTGTCGTCGAACGGGACAGTGGGATTTTCGTTGTGCCACTGCAGCGCGTTTGTATCGCTCAACGATGCGTTGGCGCGAATATGATTCTGGAAACTTCCTTTTTGGCTATACAGCAGTTCGATGGTGGCAAACCAATGGAATTTGTTATCCAGCGGCATCATCACGGAGAGGCCTCCGTTGAAGCCCCACTTGTAATATCCTGCGACCTCGTCTCCATCAACTTGAGATACGTTACCGCCGGCAATTACCGAACCAATGAAGCGCTGTCCTTGCGCCACCGCGACGGAGGCAACCAACAGCAATATCAGAAACAGTTTCTTCATACTTACTTTTTTGGGCTGCAAAGATACGATTTTTTAGTTAGGAGTGAGAAGTTAGGAGTGAGAAGTTTTTTTTCAGCCAACGACAAATTTTTTCTCCATATTTTTCCCGTTTTTTACGGAAAATCTTGTAAATTTGCAAGCTTTAAACATTTGTAAAAGGAATTTATCAACTTTTTGACAATCAATTACTTATAAAATAAAATAGAAACCATGTTGCTGATAAAGACGATTCAGGAATTACAAAATGCGTTAGCGAAAGCACATGCCGACGGGCAGTCGGTCGGTTTGGTGCCCACGATGGGCGCCCTACACGAAGGTCATTTGTCGTTAATCAAGCGTGCCCGTAAAGAGAACGATGTGTGCGTAATTTCCATTTTCGTCAATCCGACGCAGTTCAACAATGCCGAAGATTTGGAGAAATATCCGCGCACGTTGGATGCCGATTTGGAATTGGTAAACGATTATGTTGACATAGCCTTTGCGCCCACGGCGGAAGAGGTTTATCGCGTACCAGCCACCGAAAAATACGACTTTGGTTCGGTGGAACAGGTGATGGAAGGTCCCGCGCGCCCCGGTCATTTCAACGGCGTCGGCATCATCGTGAAGCGTCTTTTCGACTGGGTGCAGCCCACGCGCGCCTACTTCGGTGAAAAGGACTTTCAGCAGGTTGCCGTCATCAAGACGCTGGTGCGCCAATGCCACCTCGACCTTGAGATTGTCCCCTGCCCTATCGTTCGCGAGGCCAGCGGTTTGGCGCTCAGCTCCCGCAACAAACGTCTGACCGAAGAGGAACGCGCCATCTCCGCCAACATCTACCGGATCCTCAAGGAATCGCTCGCGCTGAATACCACCAACGTGCAGGAAATCAAAGATTTCGTTGCCCACGAGTTGGCAAAGTTCGACCTTTTCAAACTCGAATATTACGAAATCGTTGATGGCGAAACCCTACAGCCCGTGCAAGACCTGAACGACTCCGATTCTGTCGTCGGCTGCATTACCGTATGGGCGGGCAACGTTCGTCTGATTGACAACATAAGATACAAATAATCAAGAATTTAGAAATTAAGATACATTATGCAAATAGAGGTCTTAAAATCCAAAATACACCGCGTCACAGTTACGGAAGCCGACATCAACTACGTCGGCAGCATCACCATCGACGAAACGCTGATGGAAGCCGCCAACATGATTGAAAACGAAAAGGTTCAGGTGTTGGACATGAACAACGGCGAGCGTTTTGAAACCTACGTCATCAAAGGTAAAAAGGACTCGGGCGTCATCTGCCTCAACGGTCCCGCTGCCCGCAAGGTGCTCGTCGGCGACATCGTCGTCATCATCTCCTACTGCACACTTGACTTTGAGGAGGCAAAAACCTTCAAGCCCACCGTCATTTTTCCAAAGGACAATAGAATTGGATAAGGATGGCGTCATGGTTGACGACCCTAAAACAACCGCGACGTAATTCAAATTGAGATATTAATAAAAATAAAAGATAACATGCACAGATTAGTATTGATTCGCCACGGCGAAAGTGAATGGAACAAAGCCAACTTATTCACAGGTTGGACTGACGTTGACTTGTCAGAAAAAGGATTACAGGAAGCAGCCGAAGCCGGTATCGCATTGAAAGAGGCCGGTTTTCAGTTTGAATATGCCTTTACTTCGTTTTTAAAACGCGCTATCAAGACCCTGAACATTGTGTTGGAAAACATGGATCAGCTTTGGATTCCCGTTGAAAAGACGTGGCGTCTGAACGAAAAGCATTATGGCGCTTTGCAAGGTTTCAACAAGGCAGAGATGACCGAGAAATACGGTCCCGAAAAGATCAAGATGTGGCGTCGCAGCTACGACATCCGTCCTGAAAGTCTGGCCGACGATGACGAACGCAATCCCGCACTCGACCCGCGTTACAAGAATATCGACGACCCGATGGCCAAACCGCACACCGAAGCTTTGTGCGACACCATCGCGCGTATCGTTCCTTACTGGGAAAACGTGATTCGCCCGAGAGTACAGGAATCCAACGACATCATCATCGCTGCCCACGGCAACAGCTTGCGCGGCATCATCAAAGTCCTCAAAAACATCTCCGACGAAGACATCATCGGTTTGAACCTGCCCACAGGCATTCCGTACGTCTTCGAATTCGATGACAACATGAAACTTCAGAAAGACTACTTTCTGGCCGACGAAGAGACCGTTAAGAAATTGATGGACGCCGTCGCTAATCAGGGTAATAAAAAATAATAGGTATAAAAAGAATAAGTACAGTGCAGAAAATCAAAAACATAGCAATCATTGCCCACGTTGACCACGGTAAAACGACCTTAGTTGACCGTTTCCTCTACCAGAGCAATCTGTTCCGCAAGGACCAGCAGACACAGGAATTACTTCTTGACAACAACGACCTCGAACGCGAACGCGGCATCACCATTTTGTCAAAAAACGTTTCCGTAAGATATAAAGACTATAAAATCAACATCATTGACACTCCTGGTCACAGCGACTTCGGCGGTGAAGTGGAACGTGTATTGAACATGGCCGATGGTGTTTTGCTCATCGTGGATGCTCTCGAAGGTCCCATGCCGCAGACACGTTTCGTGTGTCAGAAGGCCATTGAAATGGGCCTCAAGCCCATCGTGGTCATCAACAAGGTTGACAAACCCAACTGTAATCCGGAGCTTGCCCAAGAGGCCGTTTTCGAACTGATGTTCAACCTCGGCGCCAGCGACGAACAGCTCGACTTCCCCACCGTTTATGGTTCGGCCAAACAGGGTTGGATGGGTCCCGACTGGAAAACGCCCACCGAAGATGTCAGCTACCTTCTCGATCAAATCATCGAACACATTCCTGACCCGAAGTGCGAAGAGGGCAGTCTGCAAATGATGATTTCCTCACTGGATTACTCATCATACGTCGGTCGTATCGCCATCGGCAAACTGAAACGCGGCACGCTCGAATGGGGCCAGAATGTAACGCTTGTCAAACGCGACGGCACAAAGGTCCAGTCCAAAATCAAAGAGTTGTACGTTTTCGAAGGCCTTGGCAAAGAGAAGATGAAACAGACCATCTACCCGGGCGAAATCTGCGCCGTACTTGGTTTGGACAACTTCGATATCGGTGACACCATTGCCGACTTTGAGAATCCGGAGGCGCTGCCCTCCATCAAGGTGGATGAACCGACCATGAGCATGTTGTTCACCATCAACAATTCCCCCTTCTTCGGGAAAGAGGGTAAATTCGTGACATCCAGACACTTGAGAGACCGTTTATTCTTGGAATTGGAAAAGAACCTGGCACTCCGCATAGAAGAGACCGACTCCCCCGACCGTTTGAACGTGTTCGGTCGCGGCATTCTGCACTTGTCGGTACTTATTGAGACGATGCGTCGCGAAGGTTACGAATTGCAAGTTGGTCAGCCACAGGTTATTATCAAAGAAATCAATGGTGAGAAGTGCGAGCCGGTGGAACAGCTTACCGTGTTGGTACCCGAAGAGTTCTCCAGCCGCGTTATCGACTACGTTTCCAGAAGAAAAGGCACGTTGACCTCCATGGACACCGTCGGCGACCGTATTCACCTCAACTTTGAAATCCCGTCACGTGGTTTAATTGGTTTGAGCAACCAAGTACTTACCGCCACCGAAGGCGAGGCCATCATGTCACACCGTTTCCTCGAATTCCAACCTTGGAAAGGCGAAATTCCAGGCCGTCACTGCGGTGCGCTCATCTCTATGGAAACCGGACAGTCGTTCCCATACGCCATCAACAAGCTGCAAGACCGCGGTTCATTCTTCATCGAGCCCAACGATATGGTTTACGAAGGCCAAGTCATCGGCGAACACATTCGTCAGGACGACCTCGTCATCAACGTTTGTAAGTCAAAGCAGCTGAGCAATATGCGTGCTGCCGGCTCAGATGAAAAGATGCGTATTGCTCCGGCCATTAAACTTTCGTTGGAAGAATATATGGAGTTCATCGCCAACGACGAGTATCTTGAAATCACACCTAAGTCATTGCGTTTAAGAAAGATACTTCTGAACGAACTGGATCGCAAACGTGCACGTCAAAGAGCAGAAGCGAATGAAGAGTAACATCACACTCTCCAATATGGAGTTTTATGGATATATCGGGTGCTTTGATGAAGAGAAAATCATCGGCACCCGATTTTCTGTTTCCGTCAGCATGGACTGTGAAATCGGTGATGCGGCGGCAACGGACGATCTCACACAAACGGTTAATTATCAAGCGGTTTACGCCTGCATTAAGCAATTGATGACGGAAAAGATGAACCTTTTGGAAACGATGTGTCACCGCATTCTGACAACCTTACCGCAGTCGTTTCCGCAAATCGAGCACTTGCGCGTGTCCATTTCCAAATTGTCACCGATGCTGGCGGCGGGCGGAAAACTCTCAGACGTAACAGTGACGATGGAGAGTAGGAAGTAGGAAGTGTAGTTAAATGTATATGTGTTATTAATTTTCATCTCTCATCTCTCATCTCTCATCTCTCATCTCTCATCTCTCACCTCTCATCTCTCATCTCTCATCTCCGATCTCTCATCTCCCATCTCGTAAATAGATTTTCCTCAACACCGCCTCTTCGTTTTCCCAGCAGTAATGTTGTGCAGCCTGCTTCGCACAGACGGCACATTGAGAATACAACGCACTATCATTCAATAAATTATTGACAGCTTCGGCAATAGCGTGAGGTGAATGTTCGGTCACCACAAGGCCGACGCCTGCCTCCCGCACAACACGTGCCATCTCTGGCAGATCAGACACCACACACGGGATGCCCGCATTCATATAATCGAACAATTTGTTGGGAAGGCAGTACCTATAATTAATATTGGTATCTTTTTCCAAGGAACAGCCAACGTCGCACAATGCGGTATAATCGGCCAATGCCGCAGGTGCCATACGGGGAATGAAACGCACCTTCGCTGACAGACTTTCCTGATTCACAAGCGTTTGCAGCTGTGGCACAACGTCACCGCTGCCGATAATGAGCAGCAGAGCGTTCGGGATCTCCTTCATCGCCATGATCAGTTCCTCGGCGCCACGGTCTTTGTTGATTGCCCCCTGCATCACGATAAGGTGCTGGTCGGTGGGCAAATCCAAGTCGGTGCGCGTCTTCATCGCTGTGTGCGAGGCGCGATTCGGCACATTTCGTACCACATTCACCTTGTTCGCCCGCGGATATTCGTGGTCGTAAATATCAGCAATAGATTGACATACCGTAATCACATCGGTCAGCTTCGGGAAACAGCGTTGCTCAATTTTGCGCCAGAAACGCTGCACGCGCGGCCGGCCGACGAGTTCTGGCACACCGCAAAAGTACTCATGACTGTCATACACAATTCTCTTCCGCTTGATTCGACTCACCAAGAAATTCGGATAGAGCGTGTCTAAGTCGTTGGCAACCAATATATCGCAACGATGAAAGAGTAAAAAAAGAAAAAGGCGGAAATTAAATTCCGCATAAAATTTGAAACCTTTTCTGAAGAGAAGTCGCAAACGGTGCGTCGCATAAAGGCGAGGCGCCAAGCGAGGAGAATCACTGTAGGCGCGTCCTACTAAAAGGACATCAAAGCCCATCGCTGTCAATGAGTTACAAACCTTGTCCACGCGCTGGTCGCTGAACAGGTCGTTGGTAACCGAAACGATGACCCGTTTCAAGGCTTATTTGTTGAGACGGCGAGCCAGTTCCTGAGCCACATAGGAGGCGACATCGTCGGCGTAAGAACCGCTGCCGAAGCCGGCGTCGTAACCGAGTTCCTGTGCCAGTTCATGTGAAATACGCGGACCACCGCAAACGAGGATGACTTTGTCGCGAAGACCTTCAGCCTCGAGCATTTCCACCAATTCTGTCAAGTTCTTGATGTGAACATCCTTTTGGGTAACGGTCTGTGAAACCAGCAACACGTCGGCCTTCATCTCGATGGCCTTGGCGATAAATTCGTCATTCGGCACCTGGCTGCCCATATTGAGAGCTTCGAACATTTCGTAACGTTCGATTCCGTAGTGACCGGCATAGCCCTTCATGTTCATGATGGCGTCGATGCCGACCGTGTGTGCATCAGTACCGGTACTGGCGCCGATAGCCACAATCTTACGACCGATGTGCTCGCGGATGTATTCGTCGGTGGCGTGCATATCCATCACCGTTGACTCAACCTTCGGAACGTGAATGGAGGAGTAATCGACCGTGTGCACAGTAGAACCATAGCAGTTGAAAAAGGTGAAGCCCTCGGTCAGCTCCTTATGGAAAACGACCAGCGGATTTTCAAAACCCATCTTCTTCATCATCTGCTTTGCAGCCTCAACGGCTTCGTCGCCACAGGGCACGGGCAGCGTGAAACTCACCTGCACTTTACCGTCGTTCATCGTATCACCGTAAGGTTTTACCTTCGTTAAATCTAACGTTTGATCAAAATCCTTTTGATCCATGGAATAAAGTCCACCACTCATGATTATATCTTTTAATTATTAATTTCAAATGGGCGGCAAAAATACAATTTTTTTTCCGAAAAAAGCAGTATTTTTGCGACCAAAATCAGTAAAAATGAAACACATTACCTTAATGTTTTTTTTCATGCTATTCGCTTGGTGCGGAATGGCTACACCGATTGCGCCGGAATATGCTCAACGACTGGCACAAAACTTCTGGAACGCCAATGGTTCGGCAGCGCGCAGCGGACAAAACGCACTACAGCCGGTTCCATGCCCTAACGAGCTGTCACAGCTTTATGTGTTTACAGCCAACGACGGTGGCTTCGTCATTCTGGCAGCCGACAACCGAGTCCACCCCATTGCGGCTTACTCCGAAGCGGGCGGCTTCGACCTCCAAACGCTGCCCGAAACCGGTGACCAATGGCTGCCAGGATACCAGCAGGAAATAGAAAGTGCTGTCAGTGAAGACATTAACGCAACAGCCGAAATCCGAAACGAATGGGATGCGCTTCAAGAAGGCATGTGGATTCTCCCCAAAGGGACGAACGTCGTTGCCCCGCTACTGACCACAAAATGGGGGCAAGGCACTTATTACAACGCCGCCTGTCCTTCCAATACGCTGGTCGGCTGCGTAGCCGTTGCGATGGGCCAGGTGATGAAATACTGGAACTATCCCGAACACGGAACAGGTACTTGCTCATACACTTACGGTGGGCTAAACCTCTCCGCAGACTTTGAAAATACGACGTACGACTGGGCGGCGATGCCCAACTCATTAAACAGCGCCAACAGCGCCGTTGCCACCCTGCTTTTTCATTGCGGCGTCGGCTGCCACATGGAATACGGACCCAGCATTTCCAACGCATACATGATCACCTCCGCCGCACATCCCTACACCGCGGAAAGCGCCCTCAAAAACCATTTCGGCTACAGCACCTCGCTGCACGGCGAAATGAGAGCTTATTATGCTGATACGACGTGGATTAGAATGCTGAAAGAAGACTTGGACGCCGGACGACCGCTCATCTACAACGGTTTCAACGCTTCCTATTCCGGAGGCCACTGTTTTGTGTGCGACGGATACGACGACAACGACTTCTTCCACATCAACTGGGGGCAAAAAGGTGCGTATGACGGCTATTTCACCATCAACGCGATGACACCCAGCAACCAGAATTTCTCTTACAATCAAGGGGCGATTTTCGGTGTGATCCCGATGACGGAAGACGTGAGCATTGCCGCAGAGGATGAGGCGCTGTCGTTCTCCATCTTTCCCAATCCGACCTCGGGTACGATTTGCATCTCCGCAAGCGAGCACGCAGATGGGGTGAGTGTTTATGATATTTCTGGTAAATTATTAATTTATAATGAAATAGATACTGAAAATTTCACCATTGACTTAGGTGATCATGCCGATGGTATCTATTTTGTGAGTTTGATGAAAGAGGGCAAAATTATTCAGACAAAAAAAATTGTAAAAAACTGAAAAAAAGTTTCCTTTTCACCCTGAATGATACCAAGAAAAGTAGTATTTTTGCGACTTTGAAATTTAAATGTGATTAAAATGAATATCTTGTTAGCCATTGAAGTGGCTGTTTTGTGGAAATCGATACTGATATTGTTCATTATCGGAATTTTTGCCGCTGTAGTTTTGTATTTTATTGCCAAGAAATTCCATGTGGAAGAAGACCCGCGCATTGATGAGGTATGTGCATTATTGCCGGGTGCTAACTGCGGTGGCTGTGGTTTTGCGGGCTGCCGTAATCTGGCCGAGACTGCCGTCAAGCGCGGTTCACTCGAAGGATGCACTTGTCCGGGCAACTCCAAAGAGAACAACATGAAGATTGCCGCCATCCTCGGCATCGAGGCAAGCGAATCCGTACCGCAAGTAGCCGTCGTGCGTTGTCAGGGTTCCTGCACCAACTCCCCCGCCAAAGTCGGCTACGATTCCGCTGAATCATGCTTCTTCGCCAACAGTCTGTTCGCTGGCGAAGGCCTCTGTCCCAACGGCTGCCTGGGCTGCGGCGACTGCGTAAAGGGTTGCAATTTCGACGCCATCCACATCGATCCCGAAACCAAGCTACCCGTCGTTGACGAGACGAAGTGCGTAGGTTGCGGAGTTTGTGCCAAAAGATGCCCGCGCGGAGTTATCGAAGTCCGTCCCAAAGGCCTTAAAGACCGCCGCGTATATGTCGCCTGCAACAACAAACAAAAAGGAGCCGTAGCGATGAAGAACTGCAAGGCTGCCTGCATCGGTTGTGGGAAATGCGCCAAAGTCTGTCCTTTCGAAGCCATTACAGTGGAAAACAATTTGGCATACATTGACGCCAGCAAGTGCAAGATGTGCAAAAAATGCGTCAACGAATGTCCGAAGGGCGCAATTGTCGCCGTCAACTTCCCGACACCGACAGCGCCGGCCGCTCCCAAAGAGACTGAAAAAACGGATAGTACTACCACTTCGGAAGCATAACTCAACTCACAGACCCGCTTCCAAACTTCAAACTTTATCAACTTTTAACCTTAAAGCTCCATAATATGAGCAAAGAAAAAATCAAAGAATTAGCTGGCGAATTGGCCGAAGAAATCTCCAAAGAGATTAAGAGCGACGTTAAGAAACTGGGTAAGAAGACCTTCAACATGGGCGGTGTTCATCCTGAAGCCAACAAATTCGCTCATGGCAAATCCGTAGAGACGTTTCCCCTCCCCGACCAAGCCGTTGTTTATATGACCCAGCACCTCGGTGCGCCAGCCAAGCCCGTAGTCCAAGTGGGCGACAAAGTTAAGGTGGGGCAACTCGTGGGTGAGGCCAACGGTTTCGTCAGCGCCAACATTCATGCACCGATCTCCGGCACTGTCACCAAAATCGACGCCATCGCCGATATCACCGGATATCCCAAGCCGGCCATCGTCATCAAGCGCGAAGGCGACGAATGGGATGAAAGCATTGATACCTCAGAAGATATCGTTCACGAAATCAAATTGGGTAAAGACGAAATCATCGCCCGCATGAAAGACCGCGGAATCGTCGGTCTCGGCGGGGCCTGTTTCCCGACACATATCAAATATATGCTCAAACCTGAGCAGAAATGCGAATTTCTCATCGTCAATGCCGCCGAATGCGAGCCGTACATTTCAACCGACAACCGCGTTGTTCTTGAACGCACGGAGCAGTGCATCATCGGTATCGAAATCGCGCTCATCGCTTCCGGTGCCGACCAAGCCATCATCGGTATTGAAGACAACAAGCCCCGCGCTATAGCCAAACTGGTGGAAGCCACCAAGGGACATCCGAAAATCAAAGTGCAACCGTTGCGCATAAAATACCCGCAAGGCGCTGAAAAGCAGCTAATTAAGGCCATTACTGGCAGAAGTGTTCCCAACGGTGCACTCCCGATTTCGGTCGGATGTATCGTCAACAACATCACTACCATGTATGTGCTTTATCAGGCCGTACAGAAAAACAAACCGATTATTCAGGCGTACACCACCGTTTCCGGCAAATCCATTCCTGCCGACAAGTGCAAGAACTTCCGCATCCGCTTAGGCACACCGATTAAAGACATCATGGATGCTGTTGGTATTCCGGAAGATACGGGCAAAATCATCGCCGGTGGTCCGATGATGGGTAAAGCCATCACCAATTTGGAAGCCTCAGCCGGCAAGGGCATGTCGAGTTTGCTGTTCATCAGCGAAGCGGAAGCGAAACGCGGACCGGTAAGCAACTGTATTCGTTGTGGCAAGTGCGTCGAAGGCTGCCCGATGGGCCTTGAACCCTATCGTCTGCATGCGCTTTCCGAACAAAACCGCTTGGAAGATTGCGAACAATTCGGCATCATGAACTGCATCGAATGTGGTAGCTGCCAATTCATCTGTCCCGCCAACCGTCCGATTTTGGACAACATACGCGTCGGCAAGAACAAAACCGGCGGCATGATTCGCGCTCGCGCCGCCGCCGCACAACAAAAGTAATTAAGATGACGAGTTTCACAAATAAAGTACGGCTCTCGCTTTTCGGCCTGCTCGTTTTTGGACTTTGCTTTGTCGAATGCAAAAATACCGATAACGAAGCACCAGAAACTAAAGCTACGGACACGACCGCCACTGAAGACACGGAAACTGTAGAGGCCACCCCAAGCACCCCTGCGACAGCTGACTTCAGCACTGTTCAAGTGGTGGATGAAGCACGTTTCTGGGAAGAGGTTTGCGAATACGACGGCAGCCGCTACGGCTTCAAAAACAGAGTGCCCGCCATCATCGACTTTTACGCCGACTGGTGCAGGCCCTGTGCGGAGATTTCTCCCTATCTGGTTGAATTTGCCGAAAAATACGCCGGCCAAATCGCCATCTACAAAGTAAATGTCGATAAATGTCCGAATGTTGCGCAAGTATTTAAAATACAGAGTATTCCAACCATGGTATTTGTCAAAACCGACCATAAGACACAACCTAAGATGGCCGTTGGCGCCATGAGCAAAGACGACCTTGAAAAGAGCATCAAAGATTTATTACTGCAATAATAATGCACCGTAAATCAATCATTCATAAAATATCCGCTGCAATTTTGGTTGCAACGGCTTTTTTTTACGCCACAGCCCAAAACATCAACTGCGACGTCGCTGCTCGTTTTTTGCCCGACATCGACGCCCGTGTAAAAACCATCAGTACTACCAATCCCGAAGTCATCTCGCTGCATTACCTGTTCGTAAGCGAAATGCTGGATTCCGTTCACTCCTTTCAAGACAACTACCTACCCAACCTCCATTTTTGTCCTCAAATTGATTTCTTCGCCACGCTGCATCAATGTAATGCGTTGGAAATCAGACTAAGAGAATTAAAAGACAGTTTGGACTTTCAGCGCAAAAGGGTTGATACTTTGTTTTGCCTTTTAGCAGAAGAGGAACTTCATTTCTCCGACACCGCGATGGCGGAATATTACATAGACCGCTCGCTTCAATTCAACCGCAAACAAAGCAGGGCATACATTCTCAGACTACAGCTTGATTTTGCACAAAGAAGGTATGATGAATGCATCTCAACACTACATATAATTTACGACAACATTCCGCTGACGCGCGAGGAAGAGAATTTTTTGTCGGATTTCAACACCGATTTTTATCAAATACTATACCAAAAAGGCGACTCGCTCATCAAGGCCGGCAGCGAAGCGGAGGCACTTCCACTATTTGAAACGCTGGAAACATTTTGCCACGACATGCCGTCGGAATACTGCAACGATGACTACTATCATGGAATAATACGTTCTAAATCTGGTGTTTACGAATCATATTTGACAATAGCGCGCGTTGCCTGGAGACGAGGAAATGCAGAACTGGCCTTCAAATTTTTGGATTACGCCAAAGGTTATTTTTTGGAAAATGAAGACGAGGTAGAGATTCCGGAAAGATTCACCCAATTCATTGAAGAGATGGAGGCACGCCGCGGAAACTACCATTTTAACCAATAAATATGCAAGAAAAAAGCCCTTTTATACAAAAAAAGACATATACGCAGTCGCCACTTTATGCGCTATTACTACGTTTTGCAAGTTTGCTCCTGCTCTTCACCCTTTGTCGAATCGCATTCTACCTTTTCAACCTATCCTACTTTCCCGAAGCCCAATTTTCCTACTTCATTCACGGTATTCGCTTTGATATTGAAGCAATTACAATATTGAATGCACCCTATTTCGTTTTACTGCTTCTTCCTTTTACCTTTATTTCAAAAAAGATATTCCGAAAGATCGGAGATTTCTATTTTGTTGTCGTCAACACCGCCGCAATAATCGCCAACCTCATCGACATCTGCTATTATCCATTTTCAATGCGAAGAATGACATGGGATATTTTCAACTTTATTGGTGAAACCAACAACTTCGGTTCGCTCGTTCCCCTCTTTCTACGCGACTACTTTTACATGATTTTCGTGCTGTTGGCGTTCATTTTATTACTCATAACGATTGTTTATTTTACGAACAAAGTTGATTATCAAGAATTTGTTCTGCGCGGGAAAAATCGCCTCATTCAGATTGGCGCCCGCATAGTCATTCTTGCCTGTTTTCTGATCGGCGCACGCGGCGGACTGCAATTTCGCCCACTCACGGTGGCGGCGGCGGGGACTGCCGGCGGCATAGAATACGCCGCACTAATTCTCAATTCCCCTTTCTCGATCATCACCACCATCCAAGACAAACAGATGGAAACGAAGCACTATTTCAGTGACGAAGTCTGCGAACAGCATTTCAGCTTAAAAAGATATTCATTTGACAATCAATATTTTGCATCACCACAAACAGATAATATCGTTGTCATTATTTTAGAAGGGATCTCGTCGGAATACTCCGAATTTCTGGCGGACGAACCGAAAAAGAACGCCGGTTTCACGCCATTCTTAGATAGTTTGGCCAAACAAAGCATCACATACCGCGGAATGGCCAACGGACAGCACTCGATAGAAGCCGTAGCCTCCATTTTAGGCGGGATTCCGTCGCTAATGGAAAAACCTTTCAGCCAGTCGCTATACGCCACCGACTATGTCAGTTATCCCTTGCCCCACCTCATCAAACAAGGTATGTCCACCCACTTCTTTCATGGTGGGAAAAACGGGACGATGGGATTTGACAGAATGAGCCAAATGGCTGGTATTCAGCATTATTATGGAATGAATGAATATCCATATAGCAAACGTGACTTCGACGGCAGCTGGGGAATTCCGGATGTGCCTTATCTGAATTACGTTGCCGACCAACTCGACCACATTGAAGGCAAATTCTTCGCTACCATCTTCACCCTTTCATCGCACCATCCTTTCAAAGTACCCGCCGAATACGACGAGAAAGTGCGCAAAGGCGATATTCCGATGAAACATACGGTGGCATACACCGACGAAGCGTTGCGACAGTTTTTTGCGAATGTGTCGAAAACCGACTGGTATGCGCACACTCTTTTTGTCATCACTGCCGACCACACCACCTTTGACGACATCAAAGAACTTGATTTCCAAAGGAATAGATACTCAGTTCCGATGATTTTCTATCATCCAAATCAAAAAGAGATATATCATTCCAATGAAATCATGCAACAGGTTGACATCATGCCGTCCATCTTTGCCTATTGCGGATTTAGCGAGCCGTTTGTTACTTTCGGCAACAACGTGTTTGACGAAACGACACCACGCTTCGCCATTGACTATTTAGCCGGCACCTACCAATTTTATATTGACAGCTATCTTATTGAATTTGATGGGGATAAGATTACTCAGATTTGGGATTTAACTGCCAACGCGCCGCGCACACCGATAAAAGAAGCCGACATTCCGGAAATCAAAGAGTACGAAACCTTCATCAAAGCCGTAATTCAGCAATTCAACAACAGACTGATTAACAACAAATTAAAAATTGATTAGTCATCAAACTACATCACGTCGTACGGACAAGGCAGCATGGCGTTACGAATCTTTTTCTCTTTTTTAAGAATGTAATAAAGCGACACCTCAAAGCCGCCACGCGCTTTGCTGGCGACCGTCAACGATGAGAAATTGAGGTCGTAACTCAGGCCCAGATGTAGGTTTTCCCATTGAACCATTGCGCTGACAATCAGCGCATCGCGCCAACGATAGAAGACACCTCCACCGACAGCGAAACGGTTGCTTCGCGGATTTTTGTAATACTCGTATTCCAACTGTGAGCCGAAAACGATTTCACGATAAGTATGCTGAAAACCGGCATACGCCATCGGAGAAAGAATCAGGTTGTCGGAAACGGGAATGTGCGTAACCACATAGCCCACATATTTTCGATGCAGCGGACTGCGTTCCGAATTGAGGTTAGTGCTTGGCTCCGTCAAATGACTGACACTCATTCCAACGCTGTAACTGCTTCGTTTATTGGGCGTAAATGTCCATGCAGCGCCCACACCACAATCAAAAAAGATGAGTTTTTCTCTGTCAAAAGTTTCAGAGATAGCGTTATCCGCATTGAACATACCGCCTTGGAACTGTTCATCGAAGGTGAGGGCAGAATAGTCAATATGGCGTTGGTCGAAGCCGACGAAGGCACCAATCGAAATCTTATTACGATTGCCACGGTCGAGCGATTTGGTTGCGCCTATCGTCAGATTGCCTTGAAAAGTGCGATATTTGGAATCGCCAGCGCGGTCGGTGTTGACCTGCGCACCCAGTCCGAACAGGAAACGCTGGGCATTGCTTTTATACACCGGGGCCTCGACCGAGCCGGAAAAGGTAAGATACGGTTTCGTAACCGCCAGCCATTGTGTTTTCTGGTTCACACCCACGCGGAAAAAGCCATCCACTGCGCCCGTATTGGCGGGATTGAGGTACAGCGGGTTAGCATCAAATTGCGAATAGTGAATATCTTGTGCAAATGAGGGAAACAAGGAGGCGAGGAAAAGCGCAATCATCACCACATAGCGGTACTTCTCGCGCCAACAGTTGCGCAGATAACGACGAAGTTCGTTCTCACGCACATTGTTCTGCGGTTCGTAAAACTTTTTCCCGCTGATTGATTCGGGCAGAAATTCCTGAACCACGAAATTATTTTCGTAGTTATGTGCATATTTGTAACCATCGTGATAGCCCAAATCCTTCATCAAACTTGTTGGCGCATTGCGCAAATGGAACGGCACAGGCAGATCACCGGTCTTTTTCACCCAATCCAACGCATCATCGATGGCGAGACACGAAGCGTTGCTTTTAGGCGACGAAGCGAGGTAAATGACGGTTTGCGACAAGATGATGCGAGCTTCCGGCATGCCGATATGGTGAACAGCCTGGAAACAGTTGTTGGCCAGCAACAAAGCATTTGGGTTGGCATTGCCGATATCTTCGGAAGCCAAAATAATCATACGGCGAGCGATGAAAAGAGGATCCTCGCCGGCCGCCAGCATACGGGCCAGCCAATAGACTGCCGCATTCGGGTCGCTACCACGCATCGACTTGATGAAGGCGGAAATAATGTCGTAATGCGTATCGCCCTTTTTATCATAAATGGCCAGATTCTTCTGTATAATCTTCTGTACCAACGCATTATCAATCGTAACGACACTATCTTGCACAGTTGCGGAATTAACGACCAACTCGATAGCGTTGAGCAGCTTACGCGCGTCTCCGCCGGAAATACGAAGCAAGGCCTCATTTTCAGCAATGTTGATGTGGACATTACGGTCTTTCTCCAAATAGTCAACGGCGGAAGCGATAATCTTCTCCAAATCAGCACGTTCCAGATTCTGTAAGACATAAACCTGACACCGCGAGAGCAAAGGAGAAATCACCTCGAAGGAGGGATTTTCCGTAGTCGCACCGATAAGTGTAACCACACCTTGTTCCACCGCCCCGAGCAACGAATCTTGCTGAGACTTAGAAAAACGGTGGATTTCATCGATGAAAAGAATGGACTTGCCACTTTCTTTTTTGGCTGCTTCAATAACCTCGCGCACCTCCTTCACACCGGAGTTGATGGCGCTGAGCATATAGAATTTGGCGAGGGTGACTTCGGAAATGAGCAACGCCAGGGTGGTCTTGCCCACCCCTGGCGGTCCCCAAAGAATCATGGAGTGCAGATTTCCCGTCTCGATGGCTTGGCGCAAGCTGGCACCCTCTCCCAACAAGTGAGACTGACCGATATAGCCTTCCAGCGTTCTCGGCCGCAATATCTCCGCTAACGGTTTCTGCACAATTTATCTTTTTACTTAATAATCAATTTCTTACGCGCGACATCGCCATTTTGCAACTTGATTTGCAATACGTATGTGCCAGGGGCTACCGCACTCAAATCCAACTGCGTAGTGACATCTCCAACGATGGTTCTTCTTACCAAAGCGCCCATCATATTGTAGATTTCAACCTGCGCCATCGGTTCGTTATCTGTGCGAACGGTAACGATGTCTGTTGCCGGATTCGGGAACACATCAATATTGTATGAAAGCACAAAACTGTGGATAGCGGTGGTATCGGCAAGGGTATCGGCAACGATGACCGTATGGCTGGCGCTGCTGGAGCAGTGGGTGGTCGGATGTGTAGCTGTGACAGTATAGATGTATGTGCCGGCCGTATCGGGCGTTACCGTGATGGCAGCATCCTGTGCGCCAATGCTCCACTCAAAAGTACAACCGCTGGCGTGGGCAATCAAGGTGACACTTTCACCCAAATCAATTTCGGTAGCGCCACTAATCGTGGTTACAGGAACCGGATAGACAAACAACGTCAGATTTACGACACTGTCGCACCCAAACTGCGTAGTGCGATTGAACGTGAACGAACCAGACATCGTACCGACTTCAAATGTCGTATCGCGCCATTGGAACGGCAGTTCGTTTTCGCAAATCTGTACCATTTCAGTTTGATGATAACTTGGATTCACAGTCAAGTGAAGCGTCCAAGTGCTATCACAGCCGTAGGAAGTAGAGTGGTTGAATTGATAATCGCCGGTCGTCGTACCAATCTGGAAGGTACGGTTTTCACGTTCGTAA
>JAKSMF010000140.1 GCA_024400775.1 Bacteroidales bacterium
TCGGATGTTGACGATGGCGCCGTGCGAACTGTCGAAGTTGTATTGCGCGTTCAGGTTGTCGATGGCGTAAAACCCATTGAACGAACCGCCCCAGCCCATATTGAAATGGAAAAAGTTGTTGGCGTTGTAACCGTCGCAAACAAACTCGTGGCCGCCCACGTTGGCGTATGCACAGTAGATAATCGGTCTCCCAAGGTCCAAATCGGCCTTCAAAAGGTCTTCCCAACTGCCGCTGTAGCTGTTCTTCCAAAGCGTTTGGCATTCATCGTATTTGAAATAGGTTTCCAAAGCTTCGGCGATGTCGTCGTGGAAGGCCATACTGCCTTGGTTGCCGTACCACATATCAATGGAAATGCCTGCGTGATAGAGCAATTTGGCGATGGCTAAAATCTGATTGCTGGGCGTGCTGCCGTCCAGATAGTTCGGCATATTTGCGAAGTTGTACGTGGTTGCGCCGAAGTTGGCGGAAAGTGTGCCGTAGTCTCCGTATTCGCCGCTTAATGCGGTGGAGTGGTTGCATTCGTAACTATGCGAGCCTTCACCCTTGCTCGGATGCTGCCAGTAGTGCATCACCTGGCCCATCGAAAGCGCGCAACAGCCAACGTAGCAGTGGCCGGCAGGACCATTGGCGTCGGTGGGACAATAGTAGTTGTAGCCGTTGTTTTGCTGCCAGTTGTTGTTGGTGAGAAGGGCATCCACAGCGCGCGTGCCGCGTACCGGCTGGTAGCTTCCGTCAGTCAGTGACTGCCACTCGGCTTGCAATTGCGCGTCAGCGCTTGGCACGTGCTGCATTATCGCACCGATTTCTTCTGTATAACTACGGAAAAGGTCTTGCAGGCCAAAAGGAATGTTCTGTGGATCAAATGCGCCTTCTGTCGAATAGCCCAAAATCGGCTTCACGCGGTCGTCGGCACTTACAATGACGAATCCGTTGTCGATGTTGTAAACATAAAAACAGTCTTGGGCTTCATTCCCTCGTACGTTCGTTGTGGCCGTATAAACCAACTGAGGAATTGCAACTGTCTGTTTTACAGCTTGTTTGTAAAAGTTAGTGGCGACGGTTTGGGCTTGTTCACCCCCGGTGGGCGCCGCGCTGATCATGCTGTAACAAAAGGTTAGAAAAGCGAATAGAATAGTGTTTTTCTTCATAATGTGAATTTTTTGGTTATCAATTGCGTACTTTCTCGGATTTTTGCTTTGTTTTTTTTGCTTTTTGGACGGTTTTCCCCATGCAAACGAAATTGAATGGTATAGAAAAATCTGCGCTGGTCTCAACCCCATCTACTACTCTGGGTTTCCACTGCGGCATCTGATTGATGACCCGAAGTGCTTCTGCATCCAACGCGGGACTGACGCTATGCGTGACTATCGCGTTACAAACTTTCCCGGTACTATCAATAGAGAATTTTACCATCACGACGCCTTCTTCTCCATTCTCCCGAGCTTGCACAGGATATTGCATGTTTTCGTTGATATATTGGTGTAGTGCGTCCATGCCACCAGGAAATTCTGCCGGCCGTGCATTCTCTTGCGCAAAAGCAGTTAATGCTGATAAAAACAATAAGAAAATAACAATTTTTTTCATCTTCGTGTTTTTAATAAACGGAGCAAAAATACAAAAAAAATTCAGTTGTTTTCAATTAAAATGCTCTTTACCCTTCAGCTTTCAGGTCAAAAACGCGTTCCACGTTCGCTGTTGTCACTTCTGCAACATGTTCGATACTGCATTCGCAAACGTCTGCCACTTTTTGCGCGATAATCGGAATGTACGCGCTTTCGTTGCGCGTGCCGCGATACGGAGTGGGGGAGAGAAACGGACTGTCGGTTTCCAGGGCGATGTGCTCCAGTCCGACCCGTTTGACGATTTCCTGCAGCTTGTTGTTCTTGAATGTCACCACGCCGCCGACGCCAATAAGAAAGTTGTGCCGTATGGCCCACTCCGCTTCTTGGATGCCGCCGGAGAAACAGTGCAGGATGCCGGTCAGTCTTGTTCCTTCAAACTTACGCAAAATCTCCATCGCTTCGCCATAGGCACTTCTAATATGCAATGAAACTGGCAGTTCGCGCTCGACCGCCCATCGCAGCTGCTTTTCAAACACAACCTTCTGCTGCTCTAATTTGCTGGTGTCGTGGTAGAGGTCCATGCCGATTTCGCCGACAGCGATTACGTTGGGCCGTGCTAACTGCTTTTCAAGTAGTGCCAATTCGGTTTCGTAATCATCGGGAATGTCCGTGGGGTGCAGGCCGATCATGGGAAAAAGGTGCTGCGGATATTGCTCCACAGCATCAAAAATATCTTTCAAACTTAAAGAAGAAACGCAAGGGAGAAGAATCTTCGTCACTTGCGCTTCAATCGCACGCTTTACCACTGCGTCGAGGTCGCCCTCGTAATATTCGCGGTAGAGGTGCCCGTGTGAATCAATAAATCTCATAACTATTTGATTCCCAAATGCTCTTTTACTTTAGTGGTTAAATTGTCGTTTTCACTGTTGTAAAGTTGGGTGGAAACATCGAATACGTAGGTGTAATTGTTGGCTTTAGCCACTTCTTTGATGGCGTTGAGGACTTTGGTCTGGATGGGTTCCAATAATGCGGCTTCTTTGGTATCAAGCTGACTTTGAGCACTTTCTGCAAATGACTGGAGACGTTTGTACATGTCTTCCAAATCTTTTTGCTTAACTTTGGCTACGGCTTCGCTATAGGTCGGCTGCTTTTTCTGGAAGTCTTCATACGCTTTTTGGAATTCCGCCTGAAGCATTTCCCCTTCTTGGGTGAGTGTGTCCTTCAAAGCCTGTAATTCGGTTTGCGCTGCTGTCCAGTCTGGTGTCGCCTGCATGATGGCGGCATAATCCACATTGCCGAATTTTGCCTTTTGCGCCATGGCGTTGTTGCCAGTCATGGCAGCTAAAACCACTAATGCTATGATGAAAAATCTTTTCATTTTCTTCTGTTTTCTAGTTGTTTGTGTTCTGATGTGCTGCTATTCGCAATTGGCTTCTGTTATTTGATGCCGAGTTTGGCTTTCACCAGCTTGCTGACATCTTCACCACCTTCGGAATAGAGGAGTACTTTCGTGTCGAAAATATAGGCATAGCCGTTTTCCTTAGCGACCGCCTTGATGGCTTCGATGATTTTGTCCTGGAAAGGAGTCATCAGTTCCAGCTGTTTTTCCTGCATCATATCCTGCAAGCTCTGTTCAAAAGCGCTGATGCGTTCCTGCGCGTCGGTGAGCTCTTTTTCGCGGAAGGCGCGAACGGTGGATGACATTGTGCCGGCCTCTTTGTTGAATTTTTCGTATTTTGCCTGAAATTCAGATACCATTGCGTTGTATTCGGCTTCCAATTCCGACTGATAATTCTGCAGTGTGGTCTGAAGCGTATCGGCACCGGGCATAGCCAAGAAAATTTCGTTGGAGTTTACATGGCCGTATTTCTGTGCGAAACTAGCGGTTACGAAACATACAGCGGCAACAAGTAATAATAATGCTTTCTTCATCTCTAAATGAATTTATAAGTTAATAAAGTAATGGCTTTAGATTTGATAAAATAAACGATTATTCATCGTCTTCTTCGCTTTCCTTCGCGGTAACGCCAAGTTTCTGCATGATTTGGTCGTTGATGTCCCATTTCGGATCAGCATAGATGATGGTCATTGAACCAGCAACGTCAAAAACGAAAGCGTAACCTTTTTCTTTGGCGAACTCATCAATGGCGGTGAAAACTCTGTCCTGGATGGGGGTGACTAATTCTTCTCTTTTCTTGGTGAGGTCACCATCTTTACCAAAACGTTTTTTCTGAAGATCTTTGGCGGCCTGTTCAGCGTTGATGATGGCTTCTTCGCGCTTCTGTTTCATGTTTTCAGGAAGTGTGATGGCTTCCGTCTGATACTTTTTGTACATGGAGTCGATTTTTGCGAACTGCTTTTCGATTTCGTTCTGCCATTCGACTGCGATACGGTCTAATTCAGCCTGCGCCTCAACATAGTCGGGCATGTTTTCCAAAATGTATTCGGAATCAATGTAGGCATATTTCTGGCTGAATGCAGGCAGGCAAACCAATGCTGCCAAAACGAGGGTTAAGAAGAACTTTTTCATAGTGCTATTTTTTTAATTATTAATTCAGAATATGTTTAACGCGAATGCGTCTCTTTTATTTTTCAAACTCTTAATTGACAAACATCGGGGAAAAAGGTTTAGAGCAGGAAGCAGTATGTAGTATGTAGGAAGGTTAGTCGATGGATTGGTTGATGGAGATGTGGAATCTGCTGCCGGCGGCATCCTTCACGCCAGGAACGTCGTCGAAGCCGTAGCCCCAGTCGAAGCCGAGCAGACCGAACATCGGAAGGTAGATACGAATACCGAGACCTGCAGATTTATATAGATTGAACGGAGTGTATTCACGTTTGTTGGTCCATGCGTTGCCGGCTTCTACAAAGGCAAGAACGTAGATGGTCGCGCTGGGATTCAAAGTAATCGGGTAGCGGAGTTCTGCGGTGAACTTATTATATATAGTACCACCGACTTCACTGCCGTTCTCTAACGGTGTCAATGCGCTGTCATCATACCCGCGCATGCCGATGACTTCACGGCCATCAAGCGCCCAACTTGACAAACCGTCGCCGCCGAGATAGAAGCGTTCGAACGGAGGCGCACCGATTTTCTTGTTGTACCATCCGATGAATCCACCCTTCATACGTACATTAAGTACCAGGTTATCAACGATTTTCGTAAACCAAGAAATGTTGAATTTCCATTTGTGGAATTCCAGGAACTTATACTTTTCCTGATCTGTAGCGGAGGTGTAGTCTTTATGGGTAAATAATGAGTAAGGAGGTGTCGCCTGTACCGAGAAAGTGATTTCGGAGCCATCTTTCGGATAAATCGGCGCACTAACGGAGTTTCTGGAAATCGTGAACTTATAACTGATGTTGTTGGCGTAACCATCGCTGAAGATGAATACGCTGCTGTAGTTGTGTACGCGGTAGTACTGATAA
>JAKSMF010000141.1 GCA_024400775.1 Bacteroidales bacterium
CGGTTGCAATGATGTGGTGGCTGTCGTGCGCGATGGTTTGGGCGACGGCGCCGCCCTTGAGGTCGAACCCCTTGATATAGCCGATGCCGATGGAAGGCTCTTCTTGATAACGGTTGATGACTACGATTTTTTGAATGGTGTCGAAATCTTTCTTCTTAACAATGATATGAGGTGTAATCAGTTCGCCGTCAATGGCTTGTATGACGTGTAATTCGTCTTTTTGGCTGATGTCGTCGGCCAGTTGTTCCAAAGTGATGCTCGGAAGGCGGAACTGGTTGATGGTTTTGTGGGCGGCGGCGTAAGGCAATTCGGAAGCCAATTCGCCATCCACGTAGGTGGCTTTGGGACGGAATTCGGTCAGGTCGTTGCAGATGATGAAGTCGGCGGCATCGCCTACTTGCAGCAGGCCCATGGGAATATGGTAGTGGTGAACCGGATTGACGCAGGCGATTTGCAGCACGTCGAACAGGTTGTAGCCCAACTTGACGGCTTTGCTGACGATTCGGTTGATGTGGCCGTCGAGCAGGTCGATGGCCTTCATGTCGTCGGTGCAGAACATCAGATGGTCTTTGTGTTTGGCAATCAGCGGATGTAGGGCGTTGAAGTTGCGTGCGGTGCTGCCTTCGCGGATGAGGATTTTCATGCCAAGGGCGAATTTCTCTTCCGCTTCTTCCAGGTAGCTGGCTTCGTGGTCGGTGCTGATGCCGGCGGCTACGTACTTTTTAAGGTCATCGCCAGTGAGTAGGGGGGCGTGGCCGTCGATGGGTTTGTGAGCGTTATGTGCGGCACTTACTTTCGCCATGCATTCCGGATCGTCGTGGATGATGCCGGGGAAGTCCATCATTTCGGCCAAAGCGTAGGTGCGAGGATCTTCCAAAAGTTCGGCGACGATTTTAGCGTCGATGACGGCGCCGGAAGTGCAGAGCGGAGTAGCGGGAATACACGATGAGACCGCGAAACAGGCCTTCAATGGCGACTTGTCGGCTTCATCCATCATAAACCGAATGCCTTCGCGCCCGCAAACATTTCCGATTTCGTGCGGGTCGGTGACGATGGCGATGGTGCCTTGTTTCAGTGCGTAACGAGCGAACTCGCGCGGTGCCAGCATCGAACTTTCAATGTGGTCGTGCGCATCCACAAAACCAGGCATAATAAATTGTTTTTCAGTAGTTTCGTGACGATTTACGGCGACGATTTTGCCCTCCGTCACCTCTATCGAACCCGGAAAAATCTCGCGGCCGATGATGTCAACAATCTGTCCTTCAAATCTCATTGAGTCTCATTTTTTTATAAACGGCAAAAGTACAACTTTTTTTTCGGAAAAAATAACGTACTTTTGCACACAAATTTATAATTATGGAAGAAAACGTTAAATGTTTGATAATTGGTTCTGGTCCAGCAGGTTATACAGCTGGCATCTATGCATCACGCGCGGATTTGCATCCCGTTTTGATTGAAGGTATGACTCCCGGCGGTCAGTTGACCATTACTACGGAAGTTGAAAACTTCCCAGGCTATCCGAATGGCAAGTCGGGCCCGGAAATTATGATGGACATTCGCGAACAGGCGGTTCGTCTGGGTACCGACATTCGCACCGGCATGGTGACGGAGGTTGATTTTTCCCAGCGTCCGTTCCGCTGTGTGGTGGAAGGCGAGCAGGTGATTTTGGCCGACAGCGTCATTATTGCTACTGGCGCTACCGCCCGTTGGCTGGGACTTGAGAGTGAGAAGACGTACCGTGGCTTCGGTGTGTCGGCATGTGCCACCTGCGACGGCAACTTTTTCCGCGGTCGCGATGTGGCGGTTGTCGGCGGCGGTGACACCGCCCTCGAAGAGGCCGCCTATCTCGCTAAATTGTGCAACAAGGGCTATCTGGTGCATCGTCGTGCCGAGTTGCGCGCTTCCAAGGCAATGCAGCAGCGCGTCTTCAATACACCCAACATCGAAGTGGTCTGGAACAGCATCCCCACCGAAATCGTTGGCGAGAAAAAGGGCTTTATGAAGGCCGTCACCGGTCTGAAAGTTAATAATAAAATGACTGGTAATGAGACTGTTATTCCAGTGGATGGCGTTTTCGTGGCTATCGGTCACATGCCTGTTACCGACATTTTCAAAGGACAGATCGATTTGGACGAACACGGTTATATTGTCACCAAGCCCGACAGTACGGCCACCAATGTTGATAGCCTTTTTGCTGCCGGAGACGGGCAGGATCCGCCTTTCCGTCAGGCCATCACCGCCGCTGCTTCCGGCTGCAAGGCCGCAATCGAGGCGGAACGCTTTTTACTGGCTGAAACTCTTTAAATTGAAAATTGAAAATTAAGTTTGTAAGGTTTATAAAGTTTGTAAAGTGACCTTTGACCTTACTGCATACTACTTTCTGCTTAACTTCTTAATTTCTTAACTTCTTAGTTTCTTCACTTTTTAACTTCTAACTCATAACTTCTAACTTCTAACTATTATGTCCGAGTTTTCGCGTGGAATAAAGAGGGGGATGCCGATTTGTTTGGGGTATTTCCCGGTATCGTTCACGTTTGGTATTTTGGCGGTGAAACTTGGTTTCACGCCGATGGTGGCGACGATTATGGCGCTTACCAATATGGCATCTGCCGGCCAGATGAACGGCGTGCAGCGTATTGTGGAAAATGCGACCTTTGTCAGCTTGGCGGTCACGACCCTGGTGGTGAACCTTCGCTATATGCTGATGTCGTTTTCGCTGACGCAGAAAATTGAGCGCGACATGCCGTGGTACCAGCGTGTGCTGATTTCGTTGGGTATCTGCGATGAGATGTTCGTGTTGGCGTCAATGGAGGAAAAGGATGTCAGTTTTGCGTTTTATGCGGGTCTGATGACGATGCCGATTGTGGGCTGGACGGTTGGCACATTGTGTGGCGCAGTCGCCTCCGAACTGTTTACTCCGATGATACAGGGCTGTATGGGCATGGCGCTTTACTGCATGTTCATCGCGATTATTGTCCCGGAAGCCCGTAAGAGTCGTAAGGTGGCTGCCGTCAGTGTGTTGGCGGTGGTCTTGTCGTGTATATTCACCTATGTTCCATACGTCAATGTGTTGTCGAAGGGTGGCTGGGGAATGATTATTGCGGCTATCACGGCGGCTGCGATGGGAGCCACCATCAAAGAGGTGAAGCGTCGCCGGCGGGTGCAGCATTCTGAAATCGACACAGCCGGTCGTCAGAAGAAAGATTATACTAATACCATCTCGCATCTCTAACCATGGAAAGAAGTTATCTCATTATCTGTATGGCAATTATGGCTGGCGTCACCTTTTTGATTCGTGTGTTGCCGTTGGCTTTTTTCAAAAAGAAGATTGAAAACAACTGGGTACAGGACTTTTTTTACTATATCCCGTTCTGTGTGCTTGCGGCGATGACTTTTCCAGCCGTATTCACCTCCACAGTGCCTAATGGTGAAGTGGCTTCGGCGCAGCACATTGTTGCTGCCGTTGTGGCCACGCAGGTTGCGTTGGTGTTGTCATGGCGTAATCGCGGTCTGGTCGTTGTGGCTATAGTTGCGGTTGTCTCTGCTATTCTGGTTGAGGCGGCGTGGGCGTTTTTTATGTAAGTTCGCCATTGATATGAAGGTCGAAGGTCGGCCGCCCAAAATGATCATATAAAAAACCTAAGAAAAAAATCGTAATTTTGCCGCCCAAAAACGAAGAGCGAAATGGGAGTTGTGGATAAAACTAAAGAGCTGGAAACCAAGAGTATAGGAAAACTTCTTTGGATTTATGCGTTGCCGGCGGTCATCAGTCAGGTGATTGCCTGCATCTATAATATTGCCGACCGCGCCTTCATCGGACACGGGGTAGGGAAGTATGCCATTGCCGGTTTGGCCATCACGATGCCGATTATGAACATTGTGCATGCGTTTGGCTCGCTCATCGGCGTGGGGTCCGCTTCGCGCATGTCCATCGTGCTTGGAAGAAAAGATGTGAACTGGGCGGAGAAAATTCTGGGTAACAGTATGATTTTCACCTTAGTGCTTGGCAGTTTGGTCATGCTCAGCGGATATCTTTTCATGGATGACATTCTGGTGCTGTTTGGTGCGCAGGCGCAGACCATCAGTTATGCCCGTGAGTATTTGCTGATTGTGTTGCCGGGTATGTTCCTCACGACGGTCACCTTCAATCTGGTGGGTTTGATACGCGCTTCCGGGTATCCCTTCAAGGCCATGTTTATTTTGGCGGGCGGCGCCATTCTGAACGTCATTTTGGATCCGCTGTTTATCTTTGTATTCCAATGGGGCATTGCGGGAGCGGCGTGGGCCACCACCATTTCGATGGCTTCTACTGCGGTAGCCTCCATCATCCATTTTGTACAGCCCAACTCATTCATCCGTTTCCGTCGTCACGGTTGGCAGCCCAAGGGCTATATCTTCCGTAATATCACGATGATTGGGATGAGTCCGTTTCTGATGAACGTGGCTGCGGCAGGCGTGGTGGCACTTCTTAATTCGCAGCTTCTGCGTTACGGCGGTGATGATGCCATCGGAACGTACGGCATCGTTAATACCTTTGGTAATTTCTTGGTGCTCTTTATCTTAGGTATCTGTCAGGGGATGCAGCCGATTGCGGGTTATAACTACGGCGCCGGTCACACCGACCGACTAAAAAAAGTCTATATGCTCACCATGAAGGTGTGTGTGCTGAGTGGTTTGGTCGGCAGCGTCATTTCCTGTTTGATACCGCAGTACATGGTTCGCATCTTCACCACCGATGCCGACCTTATCCGGATGGCCATTCCTGCCACCCGTTTTCTAATGGTGATGTTCCCGCTCATCGGTTTTACCATCACCAACTCCAACTTTTTCCAGTCGATTGACAAGCCCTGGATTGCCATTGTCACCAGTTTGTCGCGCCAGGTGTTGTTTCTGGTTCCGATGGTCTATCTGATTTC
>JAKSMF010000142.1 GCA_024400775.1 Bacteroidales bacterium
GATGGCAGCGGTGGCCTTCGTTTCATAAATATAATGTGTGTATTTCGGATTGGCCAAAAAAGTCAGGCCGCCGGGGATTCCTTCTTCGATTTTGCAAACGGTATTGATGACTCCGTCGGGATTTCCGACCACCTCCGCATGAAGGATTCCTGCAATTTGAGCGATTTTAAATTCCATAGTCAAAATTTTTCGCAAAAATACACGATTTTGGCGAAATGGCGAACACCTGCTATGATATTTTTGGCAGTATCGGCTTGGTCGCTCAGCGCCACTGCAACCGCGAATTACGCAAATTACGCGAATTATACGAATCGTATGAATTTCGCAGACGAAGTGTTTTACGCGAATTGAACGAATCACGTAAATTCCTCAATTATCGCAGTCCATTTTTTCTGGCTATAATGAAGACTTGCGACTTTTGACATACGACTTTTCGGGCGGGATTGGAAATATAATGGCAAATCCATTCATTCTCGTTTCTCGTTGTTCTCGTTTCTCGTTGTTCTCGTTTCTCGGTCACAAGTTTCAACTGCAAAATGACCTATACCCCATAATTTTATGGAGCAGCGATGACAAAAAAATAAAATTGCAAAAAATAAATATCACGGCCGTGTCAATCCGAAAAAATGTTGTACTTTTGCACCCCGAAAAATTAGACGATTTAGATAAAATTTAAAGAGAACAAATTATGTATTTGACACCTGAAGTAAAGAAAGACATCTTCAAAGAAAACGGTAAGAACGAAGTTGATTCCGGTTCACCGGAAAGCCAGGTAGCTCTGTTCACTTACAGAATCAAACACCTGACCGAACACATGAAAGAAAATCACAAAGACTTGGCAACCAAGCGTTCCTTGATGCAGTTGGTCGGCAAAAGAAAGAAAATGCTGGCTTACCTGAAGGAACAGGATATCGAGCGTTACAGAGCGATCGTTAAGAAACTTGGTTTGAGAAAATAATCTCCCACGCTTCAAAAAAAGGCAATTCTTTGTAATTGCCTTTTTTTGAATTATTATCCTTTCATTCACAAGCACACCATAGCCGAGGACCCACTCCCCCCGCACGGCATGGTTGTTTTGTAAATTATTAAAAAAGAATTATTTATGTCAGAATCCAATAAACCTATAGGAGCAAGACAGACCTTTGCTCTTCCCGATGGCAGAGAAGTTACCATCGAGACCGGGATCTTGGCCAAGCAGGCCGATGGTTCCGCAGTGGTCAGAATGGGCGACACCATGTTGCTCGCGACCGTCTGCTGCAAGAAGGACGCTGTAGAGAACACCGACTTCATGCCGCTGCAAGTTGAATATCAGGAAAAATACGGTGCTGTAGGCCGTTTTCCCGGTGGTTTCTTCAAACGTGAAGGCCGTCCGAGCGAATATGAAATTCTCATCGCCCGTTTGGTTGACCGCGCGCTGCGTCCGTTGTTTCCGGACAACTTCCACGCTGAAACGCAGGTTCTCGTAACCTTGATTTCCGGTGACCGCAACAACCTGCCCGATGCACTCGCAGGTCTCGCTGCCTCTACCGCCCTCGCCGTTTCCAACATTCCGTGGGAAGGCCCCATTTCCGAAGTACGCGTAGGCCGCGTTGACGGTAAGATGGTCATCAACCCCAGCGTTGCCGATATGGAACGCTCCGACATCGACATGATTGTCGCGGCTACCATCGACAACATCATGATGGTGGAAGGTGAAATGAACGAAATTTCCGAAGCTGACATGGTGGAAGCTTTGAACGCAGCCCACGCCGCCATCAAAGTTCAGTGCCAGGCACAGCTCGACCTCGCAGCTCAGGTTGAAAAAGCCAACCCGAAACGCGAATACTGCCATGAAACCAACGACGATGAACTTCGCGAACGCGTTAACCGCGAGACCTACGACAAGGTCTATGCCATCGCCAAGTCCTTCATGGGCAAACAAGAACGCAACGACGCATTCGACCAGATTCTGGAAGAGTTCATGGAAACCATTCCGGAAGAAGAACGCGAAGAAAAGAAATACATGGTGGCACGTTACTATCACGACGTACAGTATCACGCCATGCGTAATATGATTCTGGATGAACGCATCCGCCTCGACGGTCGTCAGCTCAACCAGATTCGTCCGATTTGGATTGAGACCGGTTATCTGCCGGCAGCCCACGGTTCCGCTATTTTCACCCGTGGCGAAACGCAGTCATTGATGTCCTGCACGCTCGGTACCAAGCTTGACGAGCAGACCATCGACGGTGCCATCGTAGAAGGCAGTTCCCGTTTCATCCTGCACTACAACTTCCCGCCGTTCTCCGTTGGTGAAGTGAAGCCCATCAGAAGCACCGGCCGTCGCGAAATCGGTCACGGCAACTTGGCACACCGCGCCCTGAAGCCGATGATTCCGTTCGACGATCCGACGTTCCCCTATACCGTACGTTTGGTTTCCGACATTTTGGAATCCAACGGTAGTTCTTCCATGGCAACGGTATGTGCCGGTACGCTGGCGCTGTACGATTGCGGTGTGAAGATGAAGAAGCCCGTCGCCGGCATCGCTATGGGCTTGATTACCGATGAAAAGCCATCCTTTCCGATATTTTGGGCGACGAAGACCACCTCGGCGACATGGACTTCAAGGTTTGCGGTACCGCCGACGGTATCACCGCATGCCAGATGGACATCAAGGTCAATGGTTTGTCATCCGAGACGATGGCTGAAGCATTGGAGCAGGCACGTCAAGGTCGTATGTACATTTTGGGCAAGATGCTCGAAGCCATTCCGGAGCCGCGCGAAGACTACAGACCGTTTGTTCCGAGAATCATCCAGATGCAGATTCCGCGCGAATTCATCGGTGCGGTCATCGGACCTGGCGGCAAGATCATCCAGGAGATGCAGCGTGAAACCAACACCACCATCAACATTGAAGAGGTGGGTGAGTTCGGTATCATCGACATCGCCGCAGCCAATGCAGCCGACATTCAGGCAGCAATGGACCGTATCAAGGCCATCACTCGCGTTCCCGAAGTGGGCGAAATTTACGATGGTGTTGTGAAGACCATCCAGCCGTTTGGCGCATTTGTGGAAATCATCCCCGGCACCGACGGTTTGCTGCACATTTCCGAGATTTGCTGGAAGCGTTTGGAGACCGTAGAAGAGGTTCTTCACGTAGGCGATCACGTACAGGTGAAGCTCATCGAAATCGAAAACGGTGGCAAGTTGCGTTTGTCGAAGCGCGTGTTGGAACCAAAGCCGGAAGGATACAAGGAACCGGAGCAGCGTCCTCGCGGACCGCGTCGCGAAGGCGGCAACGGTGGCCCCCGCAGAGAAGGCAACGGCCCTCGCCACGAAGGTGGCAAAGGTCCCCGCAGAGATCACTAATATCGTAACGATATAAATAAAAAAGTCGCCACACGAAAGTATGGCGACTTTTTTATTTTTATTGCTGCCCGGTAAGAATTTTGCAACTGCGAACAACCGAATTCTACGTTGTGGTGGAAAGTGGAAAGTTGGGGCATCTTTTATTGATTTTGTGTGAGGGGCAAGATTGTGTATTATAATTGGGAAATCAATCTTTGTTGCTGTATGGGGCAACAAGAATAGTCGGGGCGTGGTATGAAATGACTAGTTGATTCGTTTGGAACGAATATGGGTATCTTTCGTTTGGAAGCACAAAAGTACGATTATTTTCGATAACTTCACCCATCCTGCCGTACTTGTGCGCGCGGAATCTGGAGGATGTATTATCTGCGTTCTTTTTCCCAATGTACATTTAGTTTATCTAATATCAATTTTTCAAATAGATGTTTGTATCTAACATCTTCCTCTCGTGTTAATTCGCCCGAATTAAGGCGATAACCCTCAGAATAATTAGTGTCAGATACAGAAGCAAATCGCAAAGTGAATTCGTTATTGGAATTCAGTGAGTCATATGGCACGATATGACATTGAAATAGTTTGTTCTCGCAAGGAATGTAGAATTCAAAATCATAATGTAAGAGTTCTTCATCTCCTATTGGTGAGAATGGAGTTGATGGTCCATCAGAGTCGACAAGAGTCCCGTCAGGCGCATGAATTGTCCACTTGTATTCAGGGTGGACAGACTTCAATGAATCCACTTTGTGGACAAAGTCTATTTCACTACAATGAATTTTATACGATTCAGCATAGAAATAACTCCCACAACTAACAAATAATAACAAAGATATTAAAGGGATGATATATCGCATAGCTAATTGTTAAATTAATTACCCTTATTTTTCCCACAGGTTTTTTTTACGAAATTCCAACATTTTTTTGCAGAATCTCCAATCATTTTATATGTTCCAATAAAACCAAATACAACAGCTGTTACCGCAGATCTTGTTTTATCTGTGTAATTGGGATTGAGTGGTGTTGAAATCGCATTCGATGCAGCTAATAGGAAATCTGCCTTCCATGTATTCGTTTGAAACAAAGCTCCTTTAATTCCGGCTGCTCCCAAATTGTCATATTGCTTATCATGAATCATAGAAAACAATTCACTTAAATTTGATGGGATATAGTCATAATTTTCTTTTTGGTTGTAGCTTTGGGGATTATTCCCTCCAGTGTAACTAGTCCCCATCAGATTTTTGTGTAGTGATTCAGCATTCACACTTTTGTCTGTTACTCCTGCAAAAATTCTATAATTATTACCATAAATTATTGTTCTATCAGGATTCACTTGATTCCCTTTAGAATCAAATATTATCCCATTTTTATTGTATTGATGATCGTTGTACACCGTATACTGCCCATTCCCCACTTTTGAGCCATCTGCAAGATACCGTACTCCTGCCTTTTCTCCGTATTTTCTATTTACATCCGCTTGTGATTTCACAGTTCTGTCATAATAAACTTCTTTTTGTCCATTTACTATCCGTTCCACCCAATCT
>JAKSMF010000143.1 GCA_024400775.1 Bacteroidales bacterium
GGACGGAACGCGTGCGGGGCCCAGCGGTAGGACTGGGCGTGGCGGCCGGGGTTGCGGAAGATGGGCTGGAGGGCGGCGCCGCAGAGTGCGGGGGGGCCGCCGGCAAACAGACGCATCAGAATGGGCGGCAGGCGCAGATTCCAGACAGTCACCTCGTACATCGCCCATTGTTCGGGTACGGCGCTACCGCATAACTTCGCCCTGATAATTGGCAAAAATGCCTCCGTAGGAATGCGTATGGCGCCAACGGTAGCCGCCAATACGGCGGATATAATCAGGATGAGCGGTGCAAGAATGAGTGCTGTCTTCTTCATGCGATGTCGTTATTGTCGGTTATTGCTCAATTGTGTGCCGAGCGGCGAGATGTGCATCGTTGTGTAAAACACTTCGCCTTTTTCCAAAACACTGCGCACAAGCGCGATTTCGGAGATGTGGAATCGCTGTTTGTATTCAGGTTGCAGTTCGTTCAACAATGCAAAAAAACGACGGCAGTTATCCACTTTTTTGATTCTTCCCAACGTAATGTGGGGAACGAAATTCTGTTTTTCTAAGACGAACTCAAACCCTTCGAGCATTTGGCAGATTTCGGTATAAAGTTGTACGAGCTGCGGAGTTTTTATGAACGAAAGGCGAAGTATTTTGGGGGCATGAGCTGTGCCGAAGATGCCGAGTTTGTCGATTTCCAAGTCAAGTTCGGGCGTATGGCCGGCAATTTCGTCCAAGGCCTTTTTGATAGTGTCGATTTTATTCGTCGGTGTTTTGCCGATGTAGCGAAGAGTCAGATGGATGTGCGCATCATCCGACCAGCGAATGTCATCGTAAGCGGTGCGGCGGCGCAGTTCTGCGCGCATGGCATCGTATTCTGGTGCAAGAGAGAGCTGTACGGCGATAAAGGTGCGAATCATTTCGACTAATGTAAAAACCACCTCAATAACGACTACAAATAAAAAATAGTGTGGCAACGGGGGAAAAAGTTAGGAGTTTGAAGTGACCAGTTAGGAGTTAAGAAGATAAGAAGTTAAGAAGTGAACTGCTTTGTGTCATAACCTCGTCTCTCATAACCTCATCACAAAAAAGGCCATCCCGTTGGGGACAGCCTTTTTTATGGTGTAGTGACTAAAGTCGCAGGTTATTAGCGAACGATGCTAACTTTGGAGGTAGCAACTTCGTTACCATTGACAACGCGAACAACGTAAACGCCTTCGGTGAGGTTGGCAACGTTGATGGTTTCGTTAGCGTTAGCGGCTTCGATAGCCATAACTTCCTGACCAGCGATGTTGAAGATGCTGATCTGGGCGCCAGCGGCATTGTCAACTCTGATGACAGTGCTTGCCGGGTTCGGAGAAACGGTCAAAGTGTTGGTGTTTTCAGCGATGCCATCCTCAGCACCGGGTTCCTCGTCGGTAACGGTGATGCAATAGACGTTGTTGTCGAGATTCGGGTCGATGCCGTTGTAGTTCTCTTCTGTTTCGTAGGTAAGGGAGAAGCACATTTCGAAGGGGAAAGTGATGTTTACTTCGGCGAGTTCATCGATGCCAGCGAGGGCAACGGGACCGTAGCGGAAACCGTAGTTGGGCTGGTAGGAGTCAAGGCCGCCGCCAGTTGGTTGGTCTTGGATGAAGTAGATCGGATTTTCTCCGGTAGTGTAAACACTGTAGTAATAGTAACCGTAGGATGAATCGATGCCCATATTGAATGCGCCACCATAGAAGTATAGTGAATCGGTGTATGAGTCAACGTATTGCGTGGTGATTTCGTCAGGATACTGTGCTTGGTTTTCCGGATCATAGATTTCGGTATGCCAGTCGCTTTTCGGCTGATAAGCAGCGCCGTCGTTGTAGTATGCAGCGAGGAACCACGGTTTGTGCTGGTAGTTGTCGGAGCCGGAGGAGGCGAAGCGATAGTGACGCCAGCCAGCGGTTTCGTCCATCAAAGCGTAAGAGCGGTCAATACAGGTGGTATCTTCCGGACAAAGGCCGCCAGCGCTTTTGTCAGGTGCGTAGATGGAGATGCAGAAGTCTTCATTCGGCACGGTAAAAGGTTGGCTGAGGGTGACGATTTGGATTCCGGTTTCTTCGGGGGTATATGCCATTTCGTAGGCGATGGTTCCCGGATTCAGGGAGTCGCGGGTTTGTTCTTGACCGAGTGTATCCAAATAGGTTACGGTTTCGTAGTGGGTCCCGGTGTAAATGCGGATGAAATAGACTTCATTGGCAAACGGGTCGCCGGTGTAGTTGCTGAAACTTTCGCTGGTAAGGTGGCGGAAGGTAACCTGCGTAATCGACAAGCCGGGAGTGATGCTGCCGGCGGGAACGCGAAGCAGATATTCAGACTCTGCGTTAAAGATGTACGCGGAGCTGGCATTGGACGTATAGCCAAACCAGTCTGAACGTTCCATGGCGGGGTTATCCTCATGGCTGATCGGGGTCTCCACCAATTGTGCGTATGCCATGGTGGCAAAAGCACAGGCAATGAAAAGGGTAAACAGTTTTTTCATAATGCAATAATTAAGTGAACAATAAAATTTTGCGGCAAAAATAATAAAATTTCCCAAATGTAAAGACGGTGTGTACACCGTCTCCTCAACAATGCCCCGTCTCCCCAATCTCAAATCTCAACACGTTGTTTCTACATCAACCTTCATAAAAAAACATTGCTTCCCGGTAAAAATTGAAAAAAAAAGGAAAATGTCTTCTGCAAGGCTTGATAAATAAGGTGTGAGGAAGATGTCTTCAAAATCCAAGCTTCCTTCGTCTTGTAGATTTTTCACCTTTCAATTTTCAAATTTCAATTAAAAGAACTCTCATCTCCATAATTGCCGTTGAAAATCAGGTATTTTAATGTTTGGCGGACAGCAATAAAAAAAGGCCATCCCGTTGGGGACAGCCTTTTTTATGGTGTAGCGACTAAAGTCGCAGATGATTAGCGAACGATGCTAACTTTGGAGGTAGCAACTTCGTTACCGTTAACAACGCGAACAACGTAAACGCCTTCGGTGAGGTTGGCGACGTTGATGGTTTCGTTAGCGTTAGCGGCTTCGATAGCCATAACTTCCTGACCAGCGATGTTGAAGATGCTGATCTGGGCGCCAGCGGCATTGTCAACTCTGATGACAGTGCTTGCCGGGTTCGGAGAAACGGTCAATGTGTTGGTGTTTTCTGCGATACCGTCTTCATCACCTGGTTCTTGGTTGGTGTAGGTAGCGCAATATACATTGTTGCTTAAATCCGGGTCAATGCCGTTATAGTTAGCTTCTGATTCATATCTGAAAGTAACGCACACATCAAACGGGAAGCTGATGCCTTCGACTTCCATATCCTCTACGCCGAAAAGGGTGAAAGGACCGAAACGCCAACCATAGTGTGACTGTACACCATCAAGTTCATCGCTCAATGCTTCTTCTTCTTCGATGTAAATGGGAGTTGTGCCATCGATGTAGATGCTTCTGTAGTAGTAGCCCCAAGAAGAGTCAAGACCGTTGTTGAAAGCGCCTGCATAGAAATAGATAGAATCGGTGTATGAGTCAACGTAGATGCTGGTAACCGGATCCGGATATTGTTCAGTAGATTCAGGATCGTACATTTCTACGTAGAAGTCGCTCTTCGGCTGATAAGCCTGACCGTTGTCAATGTATGCACCGAAGTTGAGTTGTGCACCAGTCAGTCTGGGATCCGGAAGAGTGGAAGCGTCGAAATAATAAACGAGGCATTCGAGATAGTCTGAACCAAGGTTTTCTGAGTAACCTCTGTTGAAGTAACGGCTCCAGTCAAGAAGAGGTGTAGTTTCAGGAACGCTCAAACCAACGCAAGTGTGACCGTTAGCTTTCAAACCAATCCAAATTTCGCCTTCGTTACCGGTGAAGGTGATGGGGGTGTTGAGGGTAACTATCTGGTTGCCGTCAGCAGTACAGGTGTAGTGCTGAGTAGCAATCTGAGTACCCATGTTAGCAGCGTCAGTAGTGTAAGAAACACCGTTGGTTTCAAATTCGCTGTTCAGAGCAACGGATTGTACCCAGTTAGCATTACCACCCTGATAGATGATGATGTCGAAATCGGGATCTGCTGCAACCGGTTGTCCTTGGCTGGTGTATTCAGCAACCCAGAAGAAGGTGATTTGGGTCAGCTGTTCGCCGGCTACGGGAGTGTAGAAAGCGTTGAGACGCAGAATGGCGATTTCGTCTTCTTCGTATGTGGTGACGTAGTTGTTCGTGGTGTTACCGTAATAGTCACTACGAATCGGGCCATTGTTGGCTACACGATAAATCGGTTTCGGATTGATTTGACCGAAAGCCACGGCGGTCATCAAGATAACCGTCAAAAGCGTAAAGAATTTTTTCATAATAAATTTATTTTAGGTTATTAATGAATTTTCGGCGGCAAAGATACAACTTTTTTACAAATTTGTAGGCAACTGTGAAAAATTATAATTTTTTAGGAAAAGTTGATGTGGATTACGATTTTAGAATCGCTTATGTGACGGGGATGTCCTAGCTTTACACCATTTTTCCTCATTTAATATGTATTTGAAATTCGGAATAGTTGGTTTGCCGAAGGTCGTAGTCGCAATCCCAACCATAAAGAAATCGTCATGTGAAAGTTGAGCGAATAATTTTTTTGCAAAGATAAAAAAAAATGAAAAATCGGGCGGAATCGGTGATTCTTTTACCGATTCCGCCCAAACTATGCCTTCTTCAGGAATTACATATTCAAGTTTCGCAAGTTAACAAAATAATTATAACAGACTTGGGACTTGAGACTTAGGACAGAGGAACGAGAACTGACGAGAACAATGAGAACTGACGAGAACAACGAGAACAACGAGAACAACGAGAATGAATGGATTTGCCATCATATTT
>JAKSMF010000144.1 GCA_024400775.1 Bacteroidales bacterium
ACCGTGAGGCGACCACCGCGTTGCAGGTACGCCCGTACCGACTGCGGAGTTGCAAACACTCTGGTGAAATCCTTGATTATCAATTCTGTAGCTGCGATTTCGGGCTGCATACGGAGTAAATCCAACAGCTTGTCGCCGACAACGCCGCTGGCAAATATGCGATGCCCGTGTCGAAAGAGTTTTTCTTTGTCAAGCAACAATGCGGAGGGAATTTCCAAATCGATGGGAGGCATGTCGTGCGGAACGGCCCAAAGTCCGTTTTCGGTATCAAGCAGCTGTGTACGGCACGAAAGTTCGGCGCAGGGTAATTGCAGCAGGTCATAGACGAAACGCGTTTTACGAACCAGTTCATCAATGTTGGGCGACAGAGCCGCGCCGGTAGAGAGAATCATGGCCTCCGTGATGGCGGGCGAAGCGGAACTTTTACGCGAAAGCGCGCCGTCCACCAAAACCGTTTGCGCCCCCAGTGTGTGCAGTTGCGCCATTACGGTGCGTAGCAGTCCGGTGCTGACCGGCCCTGAAAGAATCACCTTGCCGGGTGTCACCACTTGCGCCGTGACCAAGCGTCCCAATGCCGTTTGCCACGATGTGACATCCAGAATCTCAGAGGTGAGGCGTCGTTCATGGTAGAATTTTTCGGAGGTGGCGAAGAGTGTGCCTTCCGTCAAAACAATCTCCGGCTTGGCAGTGCGCGTCACCTGATCACAACTCTCACCGTCCAATCCGATTGACGTAACGCCCACACGATGCCCGCGCTGACGCCAGCCCTCCAACACATACTTCAAGCACTCCGTCTTGCCGGTGTTCTTTTCCATACCGACAACGGCTACAGACCTATAGCGACAAACCTCTTCTATGAAATTCATGCTGCAAAAATACAAAAATAGTACGAGAGATAAGAGATGCCTCGTTATAAACTTTCAGCTTACCTCAGCTGCCATTCCGCCAGATTCATGTCGTTGTCGTGCAGGATGTTGAGGTAGTTTTCATAGCGGTGTGGCGCGATTTCGCCGTCTTCCAGTGCCTGCTGCACCGCACAACCCGGTTCGTGCGTGTGTGTGCAGTTGCTGAATCGACACATATTGTTATATTGTCGGATTTCGGGAAAATAGTCGCGAATTTCTTCCGGTTTGTACTGGATGAGGCCGAACTCCTTCACGCCGGGCGTATCGATGATGTATCCTTCGCCTACTTGGAACATACTGGCAAAGGTCGTTGTGTGCATGCCTTTGTTGTGAACATCCGAAATGCGCCCCACCTTCAAATCCAACGCTGGCTCAATGGTGTTGATGAGCGCTGACTTGCCGACGCCGGAGTGCCCGCTGAACAGGGAGACCTTGCCGGCCATGCGCTGCTTCAGCATTTCAATGCCTTCGCCGTTTACGACTGAAGTTCGCAACGTGGTATATCCGATTTTTTCGTAGATGCGTTCCAATTCGGCGATTTCCGCAATCTCATCTTCTGTATAGATATCCAATTTGTTGAAAACCAGACAAGTGGGAATGCGGAATCCTTCGGCGGCCACCAGAAAACGGTCGATGAAGCCCAGCGATGTGCGCGGCTCTTTCAGCGTCACCACCAAAAAGGCCTGGTCAATGTTGGCGGCGATGATGTGCGTGATTTTTGAGAGGTTGGTGCTTTTGCGGTCGATGTAATTCTTGCGAGGCTCCAGCACCGTGATGTATCCGCAACCGTCATTTTCAATGATGAATTTTACGTGGTCGCCCACCACCACCGGATTGGTGGTCTTGATGCCCTTGATGCGGAATTGTCCGCGCAGGCGGCAACGCACGATTTCACCTTCCGACGTTCGTACCTCGTACCAACTGCCGGTGGATTGCATGACTGTGCCGGAAAAAAGTTCGTTCATGCTGCAGTATGCTGATTACATCTTTTCGGTACACGGATGCCGAGCAACGCCATGGCGTTTTTGATAACCAATGCGGTGAGTTCCGAAATCTGAAGTCGCAGGTTGCGTTTGGCGGCGTCTGTCTCTTTAAAGATGGGCGTTTCCTGATAGAAGCGGTTGAAGTCCTTGGCCAAATCGAAGGCGTAGTTGGCGATGAGTGCGGGACTCATGGTGTTGCCGGCGGTCAGTACTACTTCGCGGAATTCATAGATGGCTTTGATGAGGTCTTTTTCCGCCTTGCCCAACTCAGTGGCCGATGCTTCGGTATAGTTGATGCCGTTTTCGGCGGCTTTGCGCAGCAGCGAGCGGATGCGGGCGTGCGTGTATTGCAGGAACGGACCGGTGTTGCCGTTGAAGTCGATGGATTCTTCGGGATTGAAGAGCATGTTCTTTTTCGGATCCACCTTGAGAATGAAGTATTTGAGCGCCCCGAGGCCAATCATTTCGTAAAGTTCGTCAACGTTAGTGCCGGCGAAGTCCTTGCCCAGTTCGCTGGTTTTCTCGCGTGCCTGGAAAATCATCTCTTCCATCAGGTCGTCGGCGTCAACGACGGTGCCTTCACGGGATTTCATCTTGCCGTTGGGCAGTTCCACCATGCCGTAGGAAAGGTGGTAGATGTACTTCCCGAACTCTTTGCCTAACTTGTCGCCGATGACGAGTTTGAGCACGTCGAAGTGGTAGTTCTGTTCGTTACCGACGACGTAGATCATCTTTTGCGGTTGGAACTCTTCGTAACGAAGCTGCGCTGTGCCGAGGTCTTGCGTCATATAGACGGATGTGCCGTCGGAACGTAGTAACACCTTTTCATCCAGACCTTTATCGCGCAAGTCAACGCGCACGGAGCCATCGGTGTGTTTGTAGAAAGCGCCTTTCTGCAAACCTTCGTCAACTAAGGATTTACCCAAAAGATAGGTTTGAGATTCGTAGTAGATTTTGTCGAAAGAGATGCCTAACTGTTTGTATGTTTGATCGAAGCCGGCATAGACCCAGCCGTTCATCTGGTTCCACAAGGCGCGTACTTCCGGGTCGTTGGCTTCCCATTTGCGCAACATCTCTTGGGCTTCCTTCATCAACGGAGCCTGTTTTTCTGCCGTCTCCTTCTCCATGCCGCCTTCTACGAGTCGTGCCACTTCGGCTTTGTAGTGTTTGTCGAATTCCACGTAGTATTTGCCGACGAGGTGGTCGCCCTTCATGCCTGAATTTTCGGGGGTCTCGCCGTTGCCGAATTTCTGCCAAGCCAGCATTGACTTGCAGATGTGGATGCCGCGGTCGTTCACAAGGTTGACCTTCACCACCTTTTTGCCGCAGGCCGCCAAAATGCGGGAAACGGAGTCGCCGAGCAGGTTGTTGCGGATGTGGCCGAGGTGCAGCGGTTTGTTGGTGTTGGGGGATGAGTATTCGATGAGCGTAACAGGTTCGTTTTCTGGCATCGGCGTGTAACCGTAGTTGCCGTCGTCGCGGTTGGCTTTCAAAAAGTCAGTCCAAACGGTGTCGGGGAACGAAAGGTTGAGAAAACCTTTGACCACGTTGAATTCGCAACCGATTTTCTCTTTGAAATAGTTGCCCAGTTCGGTGGCAACGGCATCCGGCGCTTTGCGAGCCATCTTCACAAAAGGAAATACTACTAAGGTGAAGTCGCCTTCAAATTCCTTTTTGGTCTTTTGAATAATTGATGTATCTAATTGCCAATCAATTTGATATAAATCGTTTAATGCGGATTTCAGTGTGGTTGCGATGATGTTTTTCATAAGTCTGTAAAGTGCTTAAAGTCAGTTCTAATTCCTAATTTCTAATTCCTAATTTTCAAGGGTTTCGTCAAAGTCGCGCCAAGCCCATTTGCCGGAGATGACGCCTTTGTCAATGCGGATGAGACCCGGATTGGAGTGGATGGCGTCGCGTACAAAGTAAGGACCGGTGGCGGGATTGTAGTAACTGCAGCAAAGAATTTCAAACGGGATTTTGTTGTCTTTGATGAATTTGTCGATTTCAACGCGCGGTGTGTTGGTGATGCCGTAAAAATCGCAGTCGTTATCTTTGCAGTATTGGAGGATTTTCGACAATTCGTTACTCTTTAATACGTCAACTTCCACTTCGTCAAGGTCTTGCATAAACAACAGGAACAACGGACGTTTATTGTTGTGGTTGATGAGCGTGGATTTCAGGTCGTTGCTTTCGGCATCTTCCATAGTGAAGTTGTAGTTTTCAGCGCGTATAAACTTTTGGATGGTGTCGGTTACGTCACCCACATAATCCATGTTGTAAATCGGGCTGTCTTCCGGCAGGTTGTTCATTTCCTCTTCGGTGACTTCGACTTTCTTGCCGGTGGAGTCCTGGTAGATATACACGGATTTGGTAATCAAATCTTGGTCGATGTATTTGGCGGTCAAGTCGTTGCCAACGCGCCAGTCGTTTTTCTTGTCGCCCCACGGCAGGTGGCGGTAGCAATGTGCGCTCACGGTGGTGCAGACGATGCAGGCGAGCAGAACCACTACGGCCTTGCCCAAAAGGGTGAGGCGTGATTCGGGAATGCGTTTGCGATAAAGGAAGACGATAATGGTCGGGATGATAAAGACGACATTCTTCAAAAACGTCTGTAAGTTGGTGAGCTTGATTTCGTTACCGAAGCAACCGCAGTCTTTGACAACGTTGAGTTTATAGCCGTATTTTGTTTCCAGATGTTCGGCCAGCGCCAGCCATGCGGTGAGCAGCAGAAAGAACGTCATCATGACGAGGTACATCGATGTGGTGAATTTGATTTGGATTTTGGTCAGCATCATCACGCCTAAGGTGATTTCGAGCATTGGCATTACAAAGGCA
>JAKSMF010000145.1 GCA_024400775.1 Bacteroidales bacterium
GCATCAGCCAATATAACCTCACCTAATTTTCTTAAACCTTTAATTGCTGATTTTTCTACAATTTCTTGTGCAAGTTCTTTATCAAAAAATGCTTTCACATCAACTGTTTTTTTGCCCATCATTGCCATATTAAAACAGATTGCGGCGACGACGCATTTTTTTGAACATAAAAAAATCGCAGAAAACATGCTGTCGGATATGATGGCATTTGAAAGCGGCGCTGAAATCGAATTTAAAAAGATGAAGACCATCAACGGTGCGCCACTCGATTTGGAAGACTACAAAGGGAGTTGGGTTTATGTTCAAATGTTCACCAGCACCTGCGAAGACTGCATTCGCGAGATGATGATTATTGATGAATTGCACAAAAAATATGGCGACAGCGTCGTTTTCATTAGTCTTTCTCTGGATTTCAATTTCGGTCATTTCATCCAGTTCAAAGAACATTTTCCGCAATTCGACTGGACGTTTGCCCACTTTAACAACCGCTACGACTGGATTGACAAAATGCAGACGAGCACGCTGCCCGACAATCTGTTAATCAGTCCCGACGGCAAGCTGGCGAGAAGATTTGCGCCAGACATAACGACGGAGTTGCCGTTGTTCCTACTTCGTCTTTTTAAGGAGGAAGAAAAAGACAACATCCCGCTGAATCAGAATCGCAAACAATAACTTACTATATTTATAATATGATGAACAAGGCAAAAATCGGCCAACTTACCCTTGGCGGCGGCTCACCTATTGTGGTGCAATCGATGACCAACACCGACACGAACGACGTTGCAGCAACAGTAAAGCAGACATTGAGAATGGTGGCTGCCGGCTGTCAGATGGTGCGCATCACCGTTCCTTCAATGACAGAAGTGGAGTCGTTACGCGCTATTAAAGAAAGCCTGCGTCAACAAGGATGTGATGTGCCGTTGGTCGCGGACGTCCATTTCAAACCACAAGTGGCGGAAGCATGCGCCGCCATCGTCGAAAAGGTGCGCGTCAACCCCGGCAACTACGTTGACAAACGCAGTTTTCAACATTTGGAACTTACGGAAGAAGAATATCAGGCTTCACTGCAGGCAATGGCAGAACGTGCCAAACCGCTATTCGAAATCTGCAAACAACATGGAACGGCCATCCGCATCGGTGTGAATCACGGTTCTTTGTGCGACCGCATTGTCAGCCGCTATGGGAACACTCCGCTCGCCATGGCAATGTCGGCTGTGGAATGGATGGACATTTGCCAGCAGCTTGATTTTCATAATGTTGTATTTTCAATGAAGTCAAGCAACGTCAATACGATGATTGAGGCGACGCGATTGTTACATGAAAAGATGTTGGAACGCGGAACAAACCACCCGTTACATTTAGGAGTTACCGAAGCGGGTGCAGGCGACGAAGGCCGTGTGAAATCAGCGGCCGGCATCGGCGACACCATCCGCGTATCGCTTACGGAAGCGCCAGAAAACGAAGTCGCCCCTGCCCTACTCCTAACCCAGCTTAAAGATGCCGCTTCTCTCGTCAAAATGGAACATGACGGAGAACAGTTGCGGTTAACTTACGACGAAGCCGATCGCGAAAAATGGCTCATCGTCGCATCCGCCTACGCCGGGCACGAGCACATTCACCACACTTTCAAGGAAATAGAAATCCATAACCGTTATTTTTCTGATGCGGAATGTCAAAATCTTGCCGAAATGATTTTGCAGGCCTGCCGCATCAAAATGACCCGCACCGAGATTATTTCCTGTCCTTCCTGCGGACGCACACAATACGACATTCAAGGCACGTTGGCCAAAGTGAAAAAACGTTTTAGTCATTACCCCAACCTAAAAATCGGTGTGATGGGCTGCATCGTCAATGGACCGGGAGAAATGGCCGATGCCGACTACGGAATCGTAGGGACTTCCCACGGCAAAGTGGCGGTCTATCGCCAAAAGAAGCGCCTCACCGCACCGCTCGAGGTAGATGAAGCCCTCGAAATGCTGGAACAGCTGATTCAGGAAGGATTACGCCAATAATAAGAATATCATTCAAGTTTCGCAAGTTCGCAATTGATTTCAATTGACTTACGAAACACCATCGAAGTAAGAAGGTTGAACTTTCAACGGCCTACTTCTAACTAACAACTATTCTCCCATATCTTCAGGATAGTCGTTGTTTTCAAGACTTTTCTCAACGCGCTTCTTGTAGTTATTAATTTTATAGCTAATGGAAAGCGAAATATTCAGACGTCCACGTTCGCGCACGCTGGTGGCATAATAGCCGTAATTCGGTCTGATTGAATAAGTTTCGATATTGCTTTTGTATGAGTTAACCAAATTACGGATGTTCAAACTAACGACGAGAGCTTTATTGAGGAACGATTTTTTCATCGCCAAATCCAAAGAGTAGTTACCGGTCTGACGGCCTTGACCAACGCCGCCAGAACCCCAGCCCATACTACCGGTCGTGATGCTTGGCGCGCGATAACGGAAATTCAACTGGATGGCCCAATCCTTTGGCAAAGTAAAGGTCTGATTCAAACGAATACGCCACGTCCAATCGCGAGCCAGGTAGTCATCAATCATCTCATCACTATTGACGATAAGACGGTAGAAACTGCCACTCAACGAAATCTTCCAGAATTTCCACAGCTGTTGGCCATATACCAATTCCAGACCGAAATTCTGACTGCTCTTGAGGTTTTGGTAGGTAGTCAGCGTATATGTATGTTCCTCACCATCAATCGTATCCTGCAAGATTTCGGTATAACGGCTGATAATGTTATTGCGCTGACGATAAGATATGGTGGCGCTGATAGACGACTTCTTAATGGCCATCAAATAGCCAAGTTCCACTGAATTAACAAATTCCGGCTGCAAATCCGGATTACCGCAACGGTAGTTCTGACGGTCGGCGACATTCATGAACGGGTTGAGCTGCCAAATGTTGGGACGGCTCACACGACGCGAATAACTCAACTGCAAAGAGTGCTCCTTGGTAATGTCGTAACGGACATGAACCGTCGGGAAAAGATTGTAGTAGTTGCGTTTATGAACTTCGCCGGTTGAGCGCAAGTCGGACGTCATATTCGCAATTTCACCACGCAGCCCCGCCTGCACCTTCAATTTATCCCAGAAAGATGTGGAATAGATGAAATAGGCAGCATTAATCCATTCGGAGAAAACGAAATTGTTGCTGCGCGAGGGATCCATTGCCACAGCGGTTGAATCATCGCCTTGATAGAAGCGATAATCCTCACCTACAGAACGATACGAAAGTTTATAACCTGTTTCAATACGACCTTTTTTACCAACCGGCGTCACGAAATCAACCTGTCCGGAAGCGTTCGTATTATTGTCAATCGTTGTCGTACGCTGGGTGACGTCCAAGTGATTGTACGGGAAAGCGTAATCCTGGAAGGTGGAATCACCCTGTACACGATTGTTATGGGTATAATAAAGGTCGGCTGTAAGTTCCTGGCCCTTAGTTTCAAACGTCTTTTTATAATTGATCGTACCACTGTAGTTGTTGCGTTTGCCCTCGTCACCCGAAGTCTGGAAATAATCTTCGTATGTCAAAAATTCGCCCATTCTCACACTATCATCATGAACGGAAAGCTCGCTAAAGGAGGTATTCTTATTATTATTGTATGAAAAGGTAAAGCTGAGGGTGTTTTTATCATTGATTGACCAATCAAGGCCGGTGCGCAGATTGTGGTTGTAACCGCCGAACTTGCCGTAGTTTTGCTGGAACAAACGGGTCGTGTCTTCGCCAAACCATGACTGACGGTCGGTGGTGCCGCCATTGAAATGGTTGTGGCCACGAAGGTCATAATTCAAAAAGACATTGATTTTATCGTAGCTGTAGTTCAAGCTCAGGCTACCGCTGTAACTGCCCAGACGAGGTTTATTGCGGAAAAGCTCCATACTTCCGCGCAAACTAACCATACCGTTAAAACCGCTTTCTTTACGTTTTTTCAAAACCACATTCAAGATACCGGATTCGCCATCGGGCTCCAAACGTGCTGAAGGATTGGTAATTACTTCAATACTTTGAATCAAGTTGGCAGGAATCTGGTCCAAGGTAAGGTTGGTCGGTTTGCCATCCACCAAAATGGTAACATTTTCGCTGCCGCGCAAAGTCACATTGCCATCCAAATCAACATCCACGGAAGGGATTTCCTCCAAAACTTCAACTGCGGTAGCGCCTTCGGTCGTAATGGCAGACTCCACATTAAAGACCGTCTTGTCCAAGTTGTTTTCCAACATCTCCACCTGCGCCACAATTTCAACACCTTCCAAGGCCTCTGCTTCTTCCGACATCTTGATTCGCTGGATTTTATACACTGGATTCGTCTGGCTCAACGCAAACGGCTGCGTATAAACGGTGCCATAACCGAAATATTCAATTTTCAAGAAAGCGTGCCCAAATGGAATCTTGTCAATTACAAACTGCCCATTCGCGTCAGTGATAGCATAAGTAATGAGCGAAGAGTCTTTGGGGTAAAGAACATAAACGCTGGCCGCCTTCAAGGGCTTCGCATTAGCATCGCAGACGCCTCCGACGAGGACGCCGGTAGTGCTGGTTACCAACTTGTTATAATCCGTTTGTTGTGCACAAACATAAAAAACTGTTCCAAATGTAATGAGCAGAAGTAAGCAAAACTTTTTCAAGAAGTCCATATAT
>JAKSMF010000146.1 GCA_024400775.1 Bacteroidales bacterium
ATATCCTCTTAAATCCGAAATCCGACAGCAGCGAGATGAATGTTTTTGCCATGTGAGTTAATTTAGATTGATTAGTTATGTTAAAAAGCCCATCTGGCTTTTCGCTTCGAGCAAATTGAAATCGCTGCAAATATACGACAAAAGCATACCATTTTCCAAGCATCCGCAATTATTTTTTATAAAAAATGTTAATGCAACTTATTGGCATAGTGAAAGTTGTAACTTTATGTGTGTCAGCAACGGCATTTTTATACTCGGTCAATTTCTATCCAATCCTTCAACTCAAACGATAAAAAAAATGCCCTCCACTGTCATTGCAATTGAGGACATTTCGGACAATTTCAAAAATTTTATCGCAATTAGCAGATTCGAATACAACGAATGAGACAGCAGAGCGGCAATAAAAGAAAGTAATAAATTATCGCAACAGTATTTGTGAAAAGAAGATTAAAAATCCAGACCGAGCGAGAAAATCAGCATACCGGTTTTATCTTCGATTTTAAAATCCTCAACGCCCCACGCATAATCCAGGCGGAGGAAATAACCGAAAAGTTTGGCACGCAACCCCAAACCAAAGCCGCCAATAATAGGATCAACCTGGCGCTTTACCTGCGCGGTGATGTCGCCGGCGGTCACCCAACGAGTGTACAAACAATTGTCCTCCGAATAGGGCGTCAAACCAGTCCACGCAGTGCCGATATCGCCGAAAACGACCAATTGCAATGAGTTAAAGAAGCTGTTGGAGATTTGGCGACGTGCGATGAGCTGCACAAACGGGATGCGTAACTCCGTGCTTAACAAGGCAAAAGATGTACCGTTGCGAATATTCTGCTTAAAACCACGCATGTTGGTCGCCAACGTCTGGTATGCGTAATCCTTGCTTTGATCCACCCAGATGTCGCTGTCGAACTTGGCAAAAATCCAATTATCGACACCACCCATATAATAAACAAAACGGCTGGAACCGAAGTAGGAGGAAGCAGCGAAACGTGTCGCCCACGTCATATTGCGGAAGACTTTCACCGACTTGCGGATGTCCAATCCCACGACAAAAAGATACTTGTTATCCTTGTCCAAACGGTGCTGATACTCAGCAAAGACCTTGATTTTGCTACCGCGCCAAAGGTTGGTGAAAAGTTCTTTCGACGAATCAAACACATACTCCAATTTCACCCCCGCCCAACCATGACGCTCGTCCGGCTGTCGCAACGAAAAATCGTTCAAGCCCGCCATAATGCTGGTTTCGTAACGCCCCGTCAACGTCAAGCGCAAACTATTGTACTTGTCGAACGGATATTTCATTATGTAAAACACGCTATTGGAATTCTGCTTGTAATAATAATCACCAATCAAATCCTTGATACTCTGTCGATAAACCACAATCTGATGGTCGAGACGACGGTGCAGGTCTTCATAACTGAACATGAACTCGTTGCTCTGCAGGTCGAACGAGAGACGGAACCCTCCGGTAATTCGGTAATCTTCAAACAAATCGTTAATACCGACCATGACAAGCGCATTGATACCGGTGTTCAGATAGACAGGCGAAGTGCCGCCGGTAAACTGTTGGTAGGAGGTGTTGAGGAAGCTAAAGTCAGCCTGCGTAACCAACTGATTGATTGAAAATTGTGTATAATAGTTACGGGCAGCGACGCGGGTAAAGCCAGTGCTGTCCTCATCCTCGTCATTGTCGGTCATGGCCCGTGCATCTCCACTCAAATCGCTTTGGTGCAGTTGATGAAAACCGCGGTGATAGGTAGTTTGCGCGGATTGCTTGATTTTTCGCGCCGCCGCTATGCTGTCGCGCTTGGCCTGCTCCTGCGCCAACTGAACTTTGAACGCTGCATGCGCCAACTCCGAAGAGAGCGGCTGCGTTTCCAACGGACTGATATAAAGTCTTTTAACCCCTTTACGCAAAATAATGGAAGCCACATCACCCGACATCGGCGAATAATCCTGTTCGAACATGCTGTAGGCGCAGTCGGTAACCGGCTGACTTTTAGCATAATAAGCATAATGGATAATGGTATCCACACGACTGATGGTACTATCGAACTGCGCTACGTAACGGTTCTTGATGCCGTTTTCATCGCACAAATAGGTGATGCCGCCGTCGGCCAAGGCACGCACATCCGTCTCCGACGCATTCGCCGTGTATGTCAGACGCATAAGGTCGCTTGTCTTATCCGCATAATCATACATATAAATATCATAGCACTTCTGCGGTGTCAAATCATAGAAGTTCTCCTTCGGATGCAACTGATTGTCAGGACGATTGGAGGAAAACACAATCTGCTTGTTGTTATTGATGAAACGCGGCTGATAGTCATCGTAAAAGTCGTTAGTGAGATTTTGGAAAGAACGCGCACGCATGCTATAAACGAAGATGTCGGACTGTCCATGTTGGAAGCCGGAGAACAAAAGCAGCTTACCGTCGGTGGAAAACGAAAGGTCGGTAATTTTTTCGACATCCACCAATTGCCGTTTTTCGCATTTCCGTTCTTCCAGATTGTAAGGATAATAGTAGCATCGCCCTGCATCTTCTATGGTAAAACCCAACACGTTACCATTCGGATGCCATGCTAAGAGCGGGAAACTCAAATCCGGATTATCTTCGGTTTTGTGAAAGCGGTGAAAGATGCGGCGCGGCTTTTTGTCGTCGGGTGTCTTCAACCAGATGAGCACCTTGCCGGCTTCATTGGTAACGTAGGCGTAAGACTCACCGTCGGGCGAAAGCCGGAACTGGTTGTAGTCGCGTTTCGCCTTGGGACGCTTCAATTCGCCGTCGCCATCGGGCTTACTGCGTTTAATATCTTTTTTATAAAGAACGTAATAATATCTGTACCAATCAATTAACAGCTGCTTGTAGGGAGTGCCCGTCACTTGGTAAAACCCGCGTTCATGACTGCGCGAAGAGCGTGTGGCGTACAAAATGGCGGGGATAGCACTTTTGCCGAAACGGTCGGCGATATACTTCCAAAACGAGTGCCCCGCATACATAGCATCCGTCGGCGTAAGTTCGTCAAAATCAGCATACTTTTCCGTCAGAATACCACTTTTTACGTAAGCATCCACCGTGCTGCTCCACTCCTCGCCGACGTACGACGACAAACCGGAATAGTACCAATTAGGCACGTCAAGCAAATAATCCGACGACATGTTGGCGCCAACCGACGTGCCGTTAATCACCCAATGCGCATAAAGTTGCATCACGCCCGCGCGCAACATCTTGTCAAAGTGGTTACGGTCTCCGTCAAAGTACAGATAAACCTTTGTGCCATAGATATTTGTAACACCACCCTGGTTATAAAAATCGTCATTATCGTATGCAAAATTCGACTCCCGGAAATCAGACTGGGTGTTATAAACGATGAATTGGATTTTCTTGGAAGAGCTGTAATTCAGCATTCTTTCCACCTCATCAATCACCTGTGGCGCCTGAGCAAGCGTATATTCCGCCAATTCCTTGCCCGTTGGATAGAAATAGACATCGAACTGCGTAGTACGGAAATATTCCCAATTTTGTTTCTGATACTGAACGCGATTCTTGCCGAAAGTGAGTTGCGAGCCATTGTAGAATTGGGCGGAGGCCGGCAGCGACATCAACAACAATACAGTGATTAACAAGTATTTAGAAATACCTGCAAACAAGATGTGAGAAGATGACCGCTGATTACAAAACGCCATTAGCCTAAATACAAATTAGGCGGCAAAGATACGAATTAATATAGAATTGTGTATTTTTGCATGCTTGAAAAATAACGTATGAAAAACAACCTTCACATCACCATTGTTTCCAACAGCATCACGTGGGACTGTGTCCAATTTAATTTGGAAAAGATCGAACATCAACTTGAGGGGCAAGAGCCGAGCGACCTGATTGTACTGCCTGAAATGTTCGCCACGGGCTTCATCGTTGACGACAGCCTCCCCTCCCCGACCGACAGTGCCCGCATTTTGGAATGGATGCAACAGCTGTCGCAAAAGAGTGGCGCGGCGGTCACAGGAAGTGTTGCAGTATGCGATAACGATTTATGGTACAATCGTTTATACTTTGTCACCCCCGAAGGTGGAATCATGCATTACGATAAGCGGCATCTCTTTCCGCTTAGCCCCGAGGCGCAGTTTTACCAGCCCGGCACCGAGTTGCCGATATTTGAATACAAAGATTGGCGCATTTGTCCACAAATCTGTTACGACCTGCGTTTCCCGAAATTCTGCCGCAACGAATACGCGAACGGGGAATACAAATACGACATATTGATATATGTAGCGAACTGGCCGGCGGCGCGTGCGGAGACGTGGAACACGCTGCTTCGGGCGCGTGCCATCGAAAACCAGTCATACGTCATCGCCTGCAACTGCGTGGGCGAAGACCCGCGAAAATGTTTCTACCAAGGTGATAGCCAAATAGTTGATCCTTCTGGCTCAATCCATATCAAGCAAGATGCCGGTAAACACTCCGTCATACAGAGCCAACTATCCGCGACGGAGCTGGAACGAATCCGCCGAGTGTTTCCATTTGCAAAAGACGCGGATTAGTTAGGAGTTAGGAGTTAGGAGTTAGGAGTTAGAAGTTAGGAGTTCACGCCTTCACTGACTTTTCCTGATTTTGGTTGACACTTTTTGAGCGGTTCATACTAATTTTGTT
>JAKSMF010000147.1 GCA_024400775.1 Bacteroidales bacterium
GGACTGCCGTCGGGTGCCGTATAAATACGGAACATGGAGAAGTCGCCAGTGTGACGCGGCCACACCCAGTTGTCGGTCTCATCACCGAATTTACCGATGCTTGACGGCGGTGCGCCGACCAAACGAACGTCGCGATAGACTTCGTAAACGAACATATAATATTCGTTACCATCGAAGAAGTCTTTGATGACGGCTTTGTAACGGCCGTTTTCTTCGGCTTCGTTCACTATTTCCTTGCTGGCTTTGGCAACCATGTTTTTGCGGTCGCTGTTTTTGGTTTCGTTGGTGACGCCTGCGAGTACTTTAGCGGTAACGTCTTCCATACGAACAAGGAAAGTAGCGGTAAGACCCGGGTTGGGAAGTTCTTCTTTGTATGAAGCAGCCCAAAAACCGTTTTTCAGGTAGTCGTGGTCGGTGGTGGAGTGTTCGGCGATACTGCTGTAGCCGCAGTGGTGGTTGGTGAGCATCAAGCCGTTGTCGGAGATGATTTCGCCAGTGCAGAAGTGCTGGCCGTCATTGCCGAGTTCAACGATGGCGTCTTTGATGGATGAGTTGTTGATGTCCCACATCTGTTCGGCGGTCAGGTGGAGGCCGAGACGCTGCATTTGAGCGTAATTGTAATTTTTGACGAACATGGGCAGCCACATGCCTTCATCGGGCGGATTGGTGGCACCCGCGGTCAAAAACAAGAACGCAAAAAGCGTCAGTAACAATGTTTTTTTCATACGATAAAAATTTAGTTATTAAAAGATTATTTAACGATATTCATTTCGTTGATAAAGCGTTGTGCACCAGCGAACTTGTCGATGACGAAGAGTACGTAGCGGATGTCAACGCAGATACAGCGCTGCAATTCCGTGTCGAAGTAGATGTCGCTGCAGAGGGCCTCGATGTTGCCGTCGAAAGCGCAACCGATAAGTTCACCATTGCCGTTGATGACCGGGCTGCCGGAGTTGCCGCCGGTAATGTCGTTGTTGGTGAGGAAGCAAACCGGAAGTTTGCCGTCTTTCATCGCATACGGTCCGAAATCTTTGTCAAGGATGAGTTTCTTGAGTTTCGGGTTGACATCGAATTCGGGGTCACCGGGAATCTCTTTCTGAAGGATGCCGTCGGCGGTGGTGTAATAGGAGTAGCGCACACCATCTCTCGGAGAGTAATCGCAAACGGTGCCGTAAGTGCAACGCATGGTTGAGTTAGCATCCGGATACATGGGGCTGTCTGCGTTCTTTTCGAGCATGGCGGCCATGAAGTTGCGGCGGGCTTCGGTAATCGCACCGTCGTAATAATAATAAGCAAAAATGTTGAAATATAGTTGTTGGTAAACACCGATTGCAATCTTGACGATCGGGTCGTTCATGAAAACTTTCATAGACGGCTTGTCAAGATATTTTTGAAATGCGGCTTCGGATGCAATAACGGATTTTTGCATTGCGGCATGGGCGTATGCATCGCAGTCACCGTGGAATTTTTCGCGGATAACGGTGCAGAAACTAGGTTGGTCTTCTAAGGGAAGTGACATCCACAACTTGAGTTCGGCAGCGATGATTTTTTCTTCGGTTTTCGCATCTGAGTTTTTCATGGATTCACGATAGGCCTCCATGATGGATGCTTTTTGTTCGTCGCTGAATTTCTTCTGCCCATCAGGAAGATCCACGTCCAAAGAGATTGCGGTCGAGAGGAGTTTGGAAAGTCTCATGCTGAAGTTCGCATAATAGAGATAGCGGAAGCTGGTGACATCAACGCTTTCGCAGATGGCCTTGATGGAATCGACGGGATTTCCGTATTTGTCTTTGCGGGCTTTAGAGGCGTTAATCCATTTCAGCAGGTCTTTTTCCTGTTCGGCCTTTTTGTCGGCGATGCCGAGGTCGGTCAGACTGGAGAGTTCGCCCTTCTGGTTTTTCCAGGTGTTGGCCCAGCTGGCATAGTCGGAGGCATACATGATGCGGACTTCATCGCGGGCATTCATTTCGGCGCGGATGACGGGCAGAACTGCATCACAGAATTCGATAATGGGCTTGTCGGTGGTTTCGAGTTGGAGGTTGATTTCGTAAGAGGTGAGGTAGCGGCTGGTGCTGCCGGGAATGCCCCAAACCATGGCGAAGTCGCCGTCTTCGATGCCTTTCATGCTGATGGGCAGCGAGTACTTCGGCTTCATCGGAACGTTGTTTTCAGAGTATTCGGCGGGACTGCCGTCGGGTGCCGTGTAGATACGGAACATGGAGAAGTCACCCGTGTGACGCGGCCATACCCAGTTGTCGGTTTCGTCACCGAATTTGCCAATGCTTGACGGCGGCGCGCCTACCAAACGAACGTCTTTATAAACTTCATAGATGAACATAAAGTACTGATTCCCATCGTAAAAGTCTTTGATGACGGCAGTGTAACGGCCGTTTTCTTCGGCTTCGTTGGTGAGCTCTTTGATGGCGGTTTCGATTTGATCATCGCGGTTCTCTTCGGTAACGCCTTTCAGCACTTTGGCGGTCACATCTTCCATGCGTACGAGGAAGGTGGCGGTGATGTGCTGGTTCGGAAGTTCATCCTTGTAAGATGCGGCCCAAAAACCATCTTTCAGGTAGTCGTGGTCGGTGGTGGAGTGGTCGGCGATGCTGGCGTAGCCACAATGGTGGTTGGTAAGCATCAGACCGTTTTCGGAGATGATTTCGCCAGTGCAGAAATGATCTCCGTCTTCGCCCAACTCAACGATGGCGTCTTTGATGGAGGAGTTGTTGATGTCCCACATCTGTTCGGCGGTCAAATGCAGTCCGAGGTGCTTCATCGTCGCATAGTTGTAGTCCTTGACGAACATGGGCAACCACATGCCTTCATCGGGCGGATTGGTGGCACAAACCTGCGCCATCAATAGCGCAAAAATCGGCAATAAAAATAGCTTTTTCATGTTATTTTGTTGTTTTTGATTAATAATTTATACTAAAATAAATTAAGCCGCAAAAATAGTAAAAAAACTGACATATTCATTGACTTTCGGCTGTTAATATTTCGTAATTTTGCAGCCGAAAAATTACTACAATGAAATCACTCCTTACGATAGCTTTGTTGGTGATTGCCAACATTTTCATGACGTTTGCCTGGTATGGGCATCTGAAGTTTAACACCGGGAATCTGGCTCTTCCGCTGATTATTCTGATTAGCTGGGGCATCGCACTTATCGAGTATTGCTTCCAAGTGCCGGCCAACCGCATCGGTTTTGAAGAAAACGGCGGCCCGTTCAACCTCTGGCAACTCAAAGTAATTCAGGAAGCCATCACGTTAATTGTCTTCACACTCTTCACCGTGGTCTTTTTCAAAACACAGAAATTCACTGTCAATCACCTGATTGGCTTCGGCTTTCTGATTGCCGCAGTATATTTTATCTTTAAGAAATAGTGAACTTTTGAATTAGGAATTTAAGCACAGTAGGCTGGAAGGTCAAAGGTCGAAGATCACTTTACAAACCTTATAAGCTTAATTGATTTTCAATTTCCAACTTTCAATTTAAAAGGCTCTCAACTATAGGCGTGTAGTCCGCCGAGTAGCAAGTTTACACCGAAGTATGTCATGGCGACAGACAAGAACGCCAGACAAACGTAGCTGTGGAAAAACATCGGATTTGCTTTTTTCTGCTTGAAAAAGAGCGGAATAGCATACAGAATGGCAGTGATGAGCGCCCAAACCTCTTTCGGGTCCCACGACCAGTAACTGCCCCAGGCAAGTTGCGCCCATACCGATCCGATGATGATGCCGGCGACTAAGCAGAAAAGGGCAGGGTAGAGGAGTATTTCCGAAATCTGTTGCAGATTCTGCACGCTTTTTAACCGGCTTTTGTGGAAGAAATGAACCGCAATGGCGGCTATCGAAATGAAAAACGTGAATGCCAACAACGCGTATGCTGCCATGATGATAGCGACGTGAATGAGTAGCAATGGCGATTTTAGCACCGGGTTAATGACTGTGATGGGCGCGTGCGGACCGTCAATCATGGCGGCCAACATGATGATTCCGGTGGCAGAAATGCCGATGGAAAGTGCTAATCCCCAGCGTTTTCCTAAGGAAAGGGCAAGAATCGTGGTGCATAACGCCAAGAACATCATTGTCTCGTAACCGCCCGCCAGCGGAATGTAGTGCGTGAGCCGCCATCGTAATAGGAATAAAACTAACAAATAGAGTGCGCTTAGTACGGAAATCCCCCACTCGATTGCGGTAATCCAACGTGGCGTATTCATCTTTAATAATGTGATAGACAAAAAGATACATCCAAGTATAAGCAAAATTCCAGCCGGCATCCGATTGGGAATGATGTGGTTGTAGAGTTTCTCAACTTGAAAATCGAAGTCGGTAGGAAATGTGCGGCCTGCATGTCGCTGCTGGAATACGCGGTGCTTCAGAAAGATGGTGTCCAATAGGCCGAAATCACCTTCGTCGGCCAGCAGCTGGCAGTAGTTTAACTGCTGTTTTATATACAGAAATTCCGATTCCGTCATTTCGCTTGTGCGTAGCGCATCCGCCTGCGCATACCAGCGCACACCGCCTTTGCTGTCTTCTAAAGGATAGA
>JAKSMF010000148.1 GCA_024400775.1 Bacteroidales bacterium
AGTCCGGCCAAAGGTCTTCGATGGAGTCGTAAACTTCACCCTCATCTTCTATTTCGCGCAGGTTTTCGATGATTTCCATCGGCGCGCCAGAACGAGTGGCATAATCAATCAGTTCATCTCTCGTCGCTGGCCACGGCGCATCCTCTAATTTTGAAGCCAATTCCAATGTCCAATACATAGCTTTTTTACTTTAAATTAACGCTAAAATTTGGCGGCAAAAATACATTTTTTTTATTACGCAGTATGTCTTTCAATAAAATTTTATTTTGTTGATTTCCAGATGGTTTCCTCTTTTTCTTCAATTTGAATCGCTTTTCTGGCCAAAATAAAGTAAAAATCGGACAGCCGATTTGTATATTTTAAAACATGGTCAAAAACGGGTCCTTTCAGCTCACTTTCTTGCGCAAAATGGCAAAGCGCCCGCTCTGCCCGCCGACAAATTGTGCGGCAAACATGCAGTTGTGCCGCCGCCAACGTGCCGCTCGGAAGTATGAATCCGCGCCATTCCGGCAACTGACCGCTGTACGTATCTATCTGGGCTTCCATCTCTTCCGTCCATGCCGCCAAATCGGTCGGGCCCCAATACCGCTCCCAGCTGTCTGCCTCCGTCGCCAAAATGCTGCCCACCGTGAACAACTGATTCTGAACATCTCTCAAAAGCTGCGTCATCAAATCGCGTTCCGCGCCTTTATCGCCTGATAACGCTAACGCTCTCAACAGCTCCAGTGCCACGCCCGTCACCGAATTTAATTCGTCAATCGTGCCGTAAGTCTCCAGCTGCGCACTATCTTTGCAAATTCGGACACCACCCACCAATGAAGTTTCGCCCGAATCACCTGTTTTTGTGTATATTTTCATCTTTTTTTGATTGTTTCTGACTAATTTCTTGCTTATTCCCCAATAAATTCATCATCCGTTAATGTGTTCAAAAACGCCTTCAAATCAGCAATTTCCGATGGCGTAAGCATAGCGCCGCCGTCGTTGATTTTATGCATAAGCGGACTGACATACGGGGATGCCTGCAAGCCCATATTATAAAAATCCAACACTTCGTCAATGGTGCGAAAGCGGCCGTCGTGCATGTACGGTGCCGATACTGCGATATTGCGCAGCGTCGGCGCACGAAAAGCCCCCACATCCCACGGATTTCCCGTAATTGAAAACCGGTCGCTGGGATCCGTCGGATTAGTATCTAACGCATTGTTATAAAATGAGTTAGTCGTAAATAGGGGAGTGCCCGCCCCACCGTGACAGTGGAAGCAGTCGGCACCTTCTTCGGTGGTGAACAGCACGTACCCATGCAGCTCCTGCGTCGTCAATTGCTCTTCCCCACGCAAATAGCGGTCAAATTTGGAATTTGCAGATATCAAGGTGCGTAAAAACTGTGCGATGGCTTTCTGAATCTTTTCAATCGTAACCTCTTCAGAACCAAATGCTTTCTTGAACATTGTACGATATTCGGCATCCGCGCTGATGCGAGCGACCACCTGATACGGTGTCGCCGCCAACTCGTCGTCCGCCGTAATTGCCGCCAAAACAATGTCCTCCAGATTTTTCGTTCCACACACACCTCCATTCCACAAATACCCTTCGTTGTTAAACACTAAATTGCAGAGTGGTAGTGCGTTATGCGCTGTCGTGCCATGCATCCCGTGCGGCTTTCCACCTTGTAAGAGCGGATTGTCAGCGCCTAAGTCGTAGCCGTGCTCGCGAACGTGACAGCTGGAACAACTAATTGCGTTGGCATTGTCATCGCCCGTGTAACCACACAGCCGCGTATCATAAAAAAGTTTCCGGCCTAACGCCACACCCTCTTCCGTCATCGGATTGTCATCCGGAATGTTGAGGCGGGTAGGGAAGTAGCGTGGAATCTTCAGATTATAAGGCGTTGGTTCATACGTGATTACATCCGGCTTGCAACCAGCTAAAAGGCAAATGTTGAAAGCAAGCATGAAAAGGCGTATTACGTGAGTGCCAACTTTTTTCATAATGTCGGTTATTCGGGTTTCACCACCATCTGCACCGTGGTGCGAGAACGCTGTTCGGCATATATTTCGCTGTCGCCCACCACTTTAGCTATTGTTTCATCGGTGTAGTGACGAATGGTGATGAGTTCCATGTTTTCGTTGTACTTAATGATGAAGTTGTGCCCCAGTTCCTCCAATGCACGACTGATGCGGTGGGAGGTGTGGTCGGTACAAACGGAAAAACTCAGTGCCGTATTTTGCATCAGGTTGATTTTCACACTGTTTCGCGACAAGATAGCGAAGATTTCCGATAGATTTTCTACAGAAATGAAAGAAAAATCCTTCGGGAAGATGGTGATAAGGATTTGGTTTCTTTTAAATATATAGGAAGGAATATCTTCGGAACGCCCTAATGCAGAAATGATGCTTCCCGATGCGGTCGGATCCAAAAACGGTTTGATGTACAGCGGTATATTCTTGTTTTGCAGTGGTTTAAGCGTTTTTGGGTGGATGATTGTCGCTCCGTAATACGACAATTCAATGGCTTCTTCGTAGGAAATCGATTCGAGTTTGACCGCTTCAGGGAAGAATTTCGGGTCGGCGTTCAACAAGCCGGGGACATCTTTCCAAATGGTAACACTCTCACCATTAAGAAGATACGCGATGATGGCGGCCGAATAGTCTGAACCTTCGCGGCCGAAGGTGGTAGCATGACCATTGAAAGTGCCCGCGATGAAGCCCTGTGTGATGAACAGCGTTTCTTCGTGGCTGCGGTCGGTTTGTTCAATGGCAGCCTTCAAACGCATTTCCGATTCGTCCCAGTTGATGTGTGCCTCCGTATAGGTGCGGTCGGTCAGCAAAATCTGGCGCGCATCCAGCCAATGGTTGCGTATCCCACTGATATTCAAATAGGTGGAAATCAATTTGGTGGAAAGGATTTCCCCGAAGCTGACCACTTGGTCGTATTCAAATTCGTAATTGTCGGAGTGTGGACTGTGCAACTTCTCTTCCAGCTGCCTGAAAACGGTATCCAGTTTGGCAATGACGCGTTCGTTTTGTTCCGTCAAACCTCGTGCAATGTTGTAATGATTCTCCTTTAACTGCTGGAAAAGTTCGTTAAGTTCCTCTTTATCATAAAAATAGGCATCCAGGATCTTTTCCAGCAAGTTGGTGGTTTTGCCTACGGCGGAAATTACCACGAAGAGATGACGATCACGGTTGAGTTCGAGAATGTGTTGCAAATTCTTAACGCCAGCGGCATCTTTGACGGACGCGCCGCCAAATTTGAAAACAGTTACCGGTTTATCAAAAAAGCTCATTTCTGATTATTTTTCGTTGTAAATAACGCAAAGCAGCGTTTTGCCGACAGTCGCCAGCATGTTTTTGTCAATATTACTAATGTTATCTTCTAAAGTGTGCCATGTGCTGGGAAATCCCGTGCCCGTTTGGTCTTCCTGATGAATAATGTCGATCATCGGAATGCCGGCGATGGTGTTCACGTAATAATGGTCATCGGTGATGGCGTGGGCGGATTCCTGCTGGAAGACATTCCCATAACCAAGTCGATAGGCGATATTCCAAACGTTGTTCAAAACGGAACGCGCGTATGTGGCAGAAAACTGCTCATAACGGAAGCGAGCGTTGGCAGCGCCCACCATGTCAAGCAGAATGCCATAACCGGCGCGGTAGCCGCTAACGTGCGGATTACGAGACCAATATTGTGCGCCCAGGCCCCAGGAATCACTTTCGCCATCCGTGCCATAATCTTCGGAATCGAAAAATACGATATCGACACCGATTTCGGGCGCTTTAAGCGATAGCTGGCGTGCCATCTCCATCAGGACACCGACACCGCTCGCGCCATCGTTGGCCCCATCAATCGGCTTTTCTCGATTTTGCTCTTCCGGATCCGCATTCGCCCACGGACGGGAATCCCAGTGCGAAGCCAGCACGATGCG
>JAKSMF010000149.1 GCA_024400775.1 Bacteroidales bacterium
GCCAACTTTGATGACGAGTTGATGAAGAAAGTCACGACGGGCGCTTGTCTGCACGTTATCGGCACATTGGTTGCCTCACAAGGCAAGGGTCAGGTGGTTGAAGTACAGGCACAAGAAATCGAAGTCTATGGCACTGCCGACCCCGAAACCTACCCGTTGCAGAAGAAAGGTCACAGCATGGAATTTCTGCGCGAAATCGGTCACCTGCGTCCGCGCACCAACTATTTTGGCTGTGTGCTCCGTCTCCGTCATGCCATGGCATACGCCATCCATAAATACTTCAACGACAGAGGGTTCTTCTATTTCCACACGCCGCTCATCACCGCTTCTGACGCCGAAGGCGCAGGCGACATCTTCAGCGTTTCCACCCTCGACCCGCAAAACCTCCCGATGACTCCGGAAGGCAAAGTAGATTACACGAAAGACTTTTTCGGTAAGCATGTCAGCCTGACCGTTTCCGGCCAGCTCGAAGGCGAACTCGGCGCGCTCTCACTGGGCAGCATTTACACCTTCGGACCCACCTTCCGCGCGGAAAACAGCAATACAGCCCGCCACCTTGCCGAATTCTGGATGATCGAACCCGAAGTCGCATTCAACGACATCAACGACAATATGGATCTTGCCGAGGACTTCATCAAATACCTCGTGCAGTACGCCCTCGACAACAACATGGACGACCTTCAGTTCTTGAACGACATGTTCGACAAAGAACTGATTAACAGAATGAAATTCGTAGTCGAGCATGAATTTGTACGTTTAGGCTACACCGAAGCCATTGACATCCTGCTCAAATCAGGCAAAAAATTCGACTTCCCGGTAAAATGGGGTATCGACCTGCAATCGGAGCACGAACGCTATCTCGTCGAAAATCATTTCAAGAAACCGGTTATTCTGACCGACTATCCGAAGGAGATCAAGGCGTTCTACATGAAGATGAACGATGATGGCAAGACCGTACGCGCGATGGACGTTTTGTTCCCGCAGATTGGTGAAATCATCGGTGGTTCCGAACGTGAAGAGAGCTACGAAAAGCTGATGCAGCGCGTACAAGAGCTGCATATTCCGGAAAAGGATGTTTGGTGGTATCTGGAAACCCGCAAATACGGTTCGGCCCCCCACTCCGGTTTCGGTCTCGGCTTTGAACGCCTTCTACTCTTCGTTACCGGCATGACCAACATCCGCGACGTCATCCCGTTCCCGAGAACACCTCAAAACGCTGAATTCTAACCCATGGGCGATAAAAAATCCCTTTGGCTCATTGTCAACCCGATATCCGGCATCCACCACGGTGACGATATCGGGTTGATTGCACATAACACACTGAACAACAGTCTGTTCGATATAAGTTTGCATTATACGGAGCACAAAGGGCACGGTGCGGAACTGGCACGTGAAGCCGTGAATGCCGGCATTGACATTGTGGCAGCTGTCGGTGGTGACGGCACCATCAACGAAGTGGCGTCGCAACTGGTGGGCACCGACACCATTTTCGCCATCATCCCGCACGGCAGCGGCAACGGTCTCGCCTACCACCTCCAGATTCCGATCAACGTCAGGAAGGCGCTGATGACTATCAACGACCTCCGCGTGGAAAAGCTGGATGTCGGCTACGTCAACGGACAGCCTTTTTTCAGCATTGCCGGCATCGGCTTTGACGCCAAAGTCGCCTACGACTTCGATGTTGACCCACGCCGCGGTTTTTACACCTATCTCAAACACATCCTCAGGAACTACTTCAACTACCAACCGGCCGACTACCACATCGAATACGATGGACAAAGCACTGACACACAAGCGTTTTTCATCACATTTGCCAATTCATCGCAATGGGGCTACAACGTACGAATCGCACCAAACGCCTCCATGCACGACGGAATTTTGGATGTCTGCATGGTAAAACGCCCGCGCTACTTTTTGCGAATGCTCAATGTTGACCTTCCCAAACTACTCACCAGCCGCTTTGACAAATCATCGATTGTGCAATATCTTGAATGTCAGAATCTTCACATCACCTCTAAGAACGGAGAACCCGTCTATCTGCACATCGACGGTGATACGGCAGGTGTGGTTGACCATGTGGAAATCAAGCTGAAACACAAAGCGCTGAATGCTATCGTTCCGAAAGACCTGGAATAAGCAAGATAAAATTGAAAATCAACATACAATTACCAACCAAACTCCAAACTTCAAACTATAAATCGTCATGGGAAAAGCCAAAAGTTTGTTTTTTTGTAAAAATTGTGGATATCAGTCATCGCAATGGCTGGGAAAATGTCCGTCGTGTGGCGAATGGAATAGTTTTGTGGAGGAGGTGGTTGATCGTGGCGACAGCGGCAAAGGGAAATCTACCATTGCGAAGCCGACGCAGAATTTTCCACACAAGCTGTCGGAGATTTCGTTACAGCAGATGCCGCGCATTTCCACGCATTTCCGCGAGTTTGACAATGTGCTTGGGGGTGGAATTGTGGCTGGTTCAATCATTCTTTTAGGCGGCGAACCTGGTATCGGAAAGTCCACCTTGCTGTTGCAGATGGCGTTGCAGATTCCTGACAAGAAAATCCTATACATATCGGGCGAAGAGAGCGAATCTCAACTCAAGATGCGCGCCGAGCGGCTTTTTCCCGGCCACCATCCCGACAATTTCCTCATCCTTACAGAAACCGACACGCACGAAATTTTCGAGCACGTAAAAACGGTACAGCCCGACCTACTCATCATAGACTCCATACAAACACTTCAGAGTCAGCTTATTGACTCTGCCGCCGGATCAATTTCGCAGATACGCGAATGTGCCGCCGAATTTCAGCATTTAGCCAAAAGCACTGCCACACCGGTTTTCCTCATCGGGCACATCACCAAAGACGGTTCGCTGGCCGGCCCGAAAATTCTGGAGCACATTGTTGACACTGTTTTGCAGTTCGAAGGCGACCAGCACTACGGCTACCGTATTGTGCGCTGCATCAAAAACCGTTTTGGTTCGACCTCGGAACTGGGCATTTTCGAGATGCAGGGCAACGGTTTACGCGAAGTGCTCAACCCGTCGGAGATTCTCGTTTCCGACCGCGACGAAGACTTCAGCGGAAGTGCCATTTCGGTTGTGATGGAAGGAACCCGAGCCATGACCATCGAAATACAGGCATTGGTAAGCAGCGCAGTCTATGGCACGCCGCAACGCTCAGCCACCGGATACGACATTCGCCGACTGAATATGCTGTTGGCAGTTTTGGAAAAGCGGTGTCACTTCAAGCTCGGAGCGAAGGACGTCTTCCTCAACCTTGCGGGCGGTATTCGCGTTGACGATCCCGCCATCAATCTGGCCATTGTTGCCGCCATTCTCTCCTCCGCGGCAGACCTGCCCATTGACGCAAAGACCTGTTTTGCCGGGGAGATGGGCCTCAATGGTGAAATCCGTCCCGTCATTCGCATTGACCAACGCATCGCCGAAGCCGACAAACTCGGCTTTACCCGAATGTTTCTTTCCAAATACAACCTCAAAGGCATCAAGCGCGACAACCTGAAAATCCAGCTGATACCGATTACCAAAATCGAAGAGATTTACAAGCATCTTTTTGAGTAGCAGCAACAAACGCGTGCAAGCCAGCCGTTGTCCGCAGGCATTCCAGTTCTGCGAAAAAGCATTTAAGATGACGCTGGCAATGGCGCTACGGTATGATAAACGCAAACCCTTATCGGTCCGTAAGGAAGCGGCAGGGGGCGCAGCGAGCACCGAACGCAGGCGGCTGGCCCACGGCAGTTGGCCGCAAAGAGCGACCGGCGGAAGCTCCTTTGCGGGCATTACTGCCGTGCCAACCGCAAAGTGAGGTAAAGCGGAGCACCCGCCCGGCCGCCCAAACAAAA
>JAKSMF010000015.1 GCA_024400775.1 Bacteroidales bacterium
CTCTTTCATAAGTCTCAAGTCCTAAGTCTGTTATAATTATTTGGTTAACTTGCGAAACTTGAATAATCTTATTTCATGCTTCACAATCTATTGTCACTTCTCAATCTTCACCTTTCCCTTTGCCGCACTATGGCCCGAGAACTCCGGATTGTAAATGCTTTTCACTTCTGCATAACCATCTGAAAATGTGCCGCTTTGCGTCACAAACATTGTATATTCGAAGGTGTGTTTCCCTTTGGGGAGTTCCTCAAAGAAATAGCTGACGGCTTCGTCGCGCACGGCCCGGTAGTGCGGACAGTCTTCGTAGCGGAAGCCCGAACTCAACAACGGTGCATCGAAGGCGGCGGAGTGCAAGTCCTTGAGCCACACATATTCCATGTCACGGTCGGTGCGCACCACGAGCTGTATCCGCACGCGATCGCCCGGATGGAGAACGGTTTCCGGCGTAACGGGCTCAAACACTTCGCCTCGCTCGTCGGCCACCACCCGCCACAAATAGCGTTCCACCGATAGTGGTCTCTCCTTCCCTTCCGCCGCAATGCCGTCCAATTCCTGCCACCGCTGCCATTGCAAAGCACCATACGAAAACCCATCACCCGTCTGCGTTAACGCGACTTCCTCTCCATCTATATTTTCCGTTATCAAATCACGCCAAATGGGCATCTGCAACGTGTCGGCCACCGAAATTGAGAAATCACCGATGCGCAAGCTGACCGTATCGGCATTGTCGCTCTCAACATTCTGATAATCAGTTAAAAGCGTCATACAGGCATCAGTGGTCACGGTAGGATTTTCCCACTGCTGGCCACGCTTTTGCTGCAATAGCCACAACTTCATTTCCCGCACCGATTCTTCATCATTCAAGATTTTTTCAAACGCTTCAATCAGCAGGCTCTGCCGTTCAACAGGCGAGAAATAGCGCGACCAGAAACCATACGACGGCTCGTCCTTCCAATACATTCCGAGTTCGTCATCATGGCGCGCCGCCCGACGTATTTCCTCCATAATGACTTTGGCGGTCATCGTATCGCCATCTGCGAACAAGGTCAGCGCAGCCATCGTCTGCTCGTACCACGTAGGCAGGTCCCGCGCATACAGAGTAAGTTTCTGCATGTAGTATCTGTCGGCTTCTGTGGTGAAATGTCGGTCGTCCATGTAATAACTGCGGGCGAAAAGATAGTGCAAAATATCATATGACAACACCTTACCCTGCAAACTTTCAGGATGTTTTTCCTTCAGCCATTCGTAATGTTTTTTCACGTTCCGAGAATCCCATTGCAGTGCTTTGTAGGTGGATTTTTTCAAATCATCGCCCCAGCCCAAATGTTGCGCACGTCCGATTTCAATCAAAATGCGGCGCGTGATGAAGGTGTTGGACCGACCGCCCTTGAACCACGGCCAGCCGCCGTCGGCGTTCTGTCCTTGCGTCAGATTACGTTGTGCCTGATTGAAACGCTGCTGCAAGCGGTCTTCCTTCAACAGCATTTCCAATTGCATATTCTCGTCCTCCACCGTGCGCACAGGAAACAGCCATGGGCTGGAGGTCCAAAGCTGTCTGCGCGCTTCGACTTCCGCTTGTCGCACGCTGTCAGCCTCGGTCGTCACCCAATTTCGCAAGCCGGTATTGCTGGCGATTTGCAACAGCATTGCACTACCAATCAGCTGGTTACAGATTTGGTCGTTGCTTTCGTAAGCTGGATGCAGCAGCAAGGGCAGTGCGGTCAGCGCATTCCAGGCGGGTTGCGGCGTAAATACGAGCCGATAACTGGCAAGGCTGTCGTCGGAGGTTGGCAAATTATTGAAAATAAACTTCTTACTTCCACTTTTAGTATTGAAGAAAGGTGCGCTTTCGCTCACAAGCAGTCGGCGCGAAAGCACCGGAATCGTACGTTCCTCGCCATCGCTGAACTTTGTATTTCCCTCCTGACTCCGTGCCACGAAGCGGAAAGTGAGCGCACCCGCGCCATTAGGTATCGCCACCGGAAAGCGGAACAGAAACTGCCCCGCGCCATCCACCGTAAAATCCTGCGCGCTCACGGCGATCTCACGCCCGGCACCATCGGTCACGCGCAACTCCGCAGTGCCGCTCTGCTTTTCCGCCTTGGCGTTGATTACTTTGGCTGAAAACAGGAGCGTGTCGGATTCGTAGGCGAAACGCGGCAGGTTGGTAACGGCCATCAGCGGCTTGCTCGTACACAGGGTGTCGAAAATAATGCACGAAGTGAGCGCTTTGGTATGCGCTAAACCTTTTATATTCCAACGTGTTAGCGATTCCGGTGCTGTAAATTTGATTTCCACGATGCCATTTTCGTCGGTTCTTAAAAAAGGATAAAAGAAAGCGGTTTCCGCAAAGTTGGTGCGCGGCACTACGAGTTCGTTGAGGGCGGCGGCGTCCGCAGCCGAACCCGACCTTACGGAACTCATTTTCCCATCCAACGAAGTGACACCACTTGCACGCGCCAGTTCACCCCTAACGACGACGCCGTCAATTATAGTTATCTGGCCAGCGCTGCGGTTTCCGCGAACGGAAGTAGTGGTTGCATCAGCTTCGAAAACGGGAGCCGGGTAGGTGACGAGAACAGCATCGGCGTCTAAAACCGTAAGCCCCTGTGTACCACCTCCAATGCCATACGTTGCGCCCGAGTGCAGGTATGCGCCGCATCTCCAATCAGGGACGAATATGGCAGAAGTCAATTGACGGTACGAAATGCTGTTCGAATGATGATCGAAAAGCAAAGGTTCGTATGAGTTTCTTTGTGTTAACGGGCGGAAGTTCAGTGGCGACAGGGAAAAATCGGAGATGCAGCAGGGAGCGAACACGTCTAACGAGGCATCATACATTGTGCACAACACCTCCGCATCAATCGGCGTGCCGTCGCTATTGACCAGACGGAGCCGGAAGGTGGTCTGCTCGCCCGGGGCCAGCTCGTTGCGGAAAGTCTCCCACTCATAGGTGACGGCCGGCGAAACCAGCAGCTGTGTTTCCGCATCGGCCGTAAAGCCCTCGCCCAGATGCATACAGTTGGCAATCAGCCGAATGCGCACAGTATCTTCGCTTTTTACCACATAATCGAAGGCATAATGCTGAGAATGTGCCACATTGAAACTTTGCAGATGTTCTTTTCCGTTAAAAAGATCCACAAAGATGGTGGCATTCGGAACGACCGTACCGACATGGAAATGTAACGTGTCGCCGGCGTGTGCCTGCTCTTTGTCAACCCACGCCCAAACGCCGTCGTATTTTGGCGAAAGCGTGTCGCCAAGATGTCCTACGGAAAAATAAGCATTATTTATAACTTCTTTACTATCAGAATATTTGGAAGTAACAACTATACGATAACTACCCGACGGGAACGAAGGCAGCGCAAACTGGGCATTGCCGGCAATGTCGATGTCACCTTCCATCATGACGGCTTCGACAGTCCAATTGGAAGGCAGGGTTTCGTTATTGAAATCCCACGGTGCGAACTCCTCTCCCAGCTCATTTGCGCGCGAATATGAAAACAGAATCGCATGCATGAAATGGTCGGGCATGACAAGTTTTTCAATACGGTAATGCGCCTTCACATTTTGCGGATTTCCCGCATGGTTAAGAGCGCTTACCTCAACTTTGCGGGCGGGCCACTCCTCCTCGAAATAGATTTCGGGAAGAGAGACTTTCAAATCGTATGGTTTCGTGGTGGCTTCCACTACGACCTGCGCCTCCTGCGTTTCGCCGGTGGCATCAACGGCAGTCGCTATAATCGTATATTCTGCCTGCGCCATTCCGGATTCTTTGGCAGAAGAAAAGCAGATTTCAAAGTCGCCATTCGAATCGGAACGGACTGTTCCGGTATTTACAACAAAACCACCTGATATTGAATATTTTATATCAATATCCATTAAAGAATAGCCGGCATAGGCATTCACGTGTCCCCGAATCCGGATGCTGTCGCCTAACGCGTACATTTCATCCGGCTTTTCCAAGGCGATTTCAAACTGGGGGCGTTTATACTCTTCCACCCGGAGGCCGGTTACTCCCATATCGTTACGATACATCCAACGGCGGCTCGCCCGATATCGGCTGTCATGATAATGCCAGCAGCGATGCCGGTTGGAAGATTTTTTGAGCGTAACCTGTTTTGAACGGAGGGTGGAAAGACATATTTGGACGTCGCCCGGCTCCATATTTTCAGGTAAAACATAACCGCCTGCGACAGAGCCGAAATCATTGGTGCAAAGCGTATCCTTAAATAAATATTCACCCTTCTGCATAAAAGCGACTTGCACTTTTTTGTCCACCAATAAACGTTTACGCATCGTCTGGACATTTCTTTTTTGTATAATAGCCTTATAATAAACAGTTTGCCCAGGGCGATAAATACTCCGGTCGGTATTGATGATGGAAGTGAAATGAAACTTGTTCTTTCTTTCCTGGGCATATTGGTGTTGATAATGTCCATTACCATAAATAAGATGCGGCTGATAAGGATTAAGGGTTGAGGTGGCGCGACCGTCTTTTTTACTTCTGATATTTTTCACAAACAGATAGCCCCGCCATGAAAACAGACCGAAATTTAGGTATTCATCTATTTCTATTCTGAAACGCGCTTTGGCTTTCGGGGAGCCATCGCGGCTGTCGGCGGCCAGCATCGTAATGCGGTTGTTAGCGGTAATGTCCATTGACAGCGTACTGCGGATGCCAAAGATACGGCCACTCTCCCACTCATCTTTCGGGAAGTGATGTTCCTCTTCATCTTTTGTAAAAAAAGGCGTCTCTCTGATATGCATGGCATACGTGCCTTCTGAAAGAGAGGGAAACATTACCAGCGTGGTGTCGTAGCCATACTTTGAATATCGGTGTATCCTGATAAGGGTATCGAAAACGATGTCTTGGCGGCGGAGAGTGACACCATTTTTTCGCAGCGTCTTCGGCTTGACCACATACAAGTACAGGCTATCGGTTTGCCTCGACTCGATGTACAGGGGCTGTGGCCCCGGATAAGTCGAACTCGCCAATTTGAACGTGGCAGAAGGCGCGGTAAACCACTCTCGCCAAGTTTTCTCACGGCTCCATCCTCCGTCTTTCGATATGAAATCATCGTATGCGCCCGCTTTAACTAAGTAGTCGTGCGCGTGATCCAGCGCGTCAACACGCGAATCCTGCATAAACAAATTGGCCAACTCCACACACAACGTGCGGCCGATTTTCGAATGCGGATAACGGGCTTCCAGTTGCTGCAAGGCATTGGCCGCGGCGACGGTATTGATGCCGCAGTTCAACAGAAAACGAATGCGCTGCACGTTCCAGAATAATTTCGCATCCACGTAACCACTTTCCCAATTGGCCTTTTCCATTTTTTGGCATAAAAGCAAAAACTGGTATTGTGATGACAAAGAATCCAGACACGGGATTTCGTATTCGACGAATTGCTCGGAAGGTGCCAGCAGATTGGTGTCGTTGTACAAAAACGGATGTGCATTCCACGTATTGAAATGCGCAAGGCAATATGCGTATTTGTAGGCCAGAAAATTGCAGAGCGTAGGCAGATACTCGTAGTTGTATTCTGAATCCAGCAGGTCTTTATACTCCAATATATGAATATGTTGTAAAACATCTGCGGCGCACAGTGAGTTTTTGAAATGTTGCAGAATCTGATCGTCGAAATAACATCCGTCCCAGGTCGTGACATCGTAAATATCGATGGGACTCCCCGGCACGATGCTGGAGATTTCGTATCGGTTCACACTGGAATAGTCGGCTAAGAAAGATGCGAGGCAATTTTCCCAGATGGCTTTTTCCGCAATGGCCGTCTGGTCGCTCGGATTCTTCACGAGAACGGAGTCGCAGTCGCTGATATACACCGACAGCCTCGACAACACGTCGGAATTGTGCATATCGGAATAGTTTTGGCTCGCGCTGATTTCTCTACAAACGGTCGAAAACTTATTCTGAAATTCGCTGTGGTTTTGCGCCCACCCAACTGAAATTAAGAATATTATAAAAAAGAGGACAGAAAGAACACGTTTCATCATGAATCCGAATTATCAATAAAACTCATAATTTGTCGTTACGCCGACGAAATCACCATATAATATTATTACGATGCAAAAGTACAAAAAGGTTGCAGTAATAATTCCAAAAAGTTGTTTATGACACGACAAAATTTCGTTTTAAGCGCCAGATTTATTGGTTTTTCAACGTAAAATTCGCATCAGATACCAAATTGCGGATGTGCCTAAAATTTTTTCAGCTGCTGGGGTTTTCTCGCTCAGCGCCTTTGGCACTTCGCTTGGCGGACCGCGAATTACGCAGATTACGCAGATTACGCGAATGGCTCGCTATCGCTCGCCGGAAATATTATTTAATCAAGATGGCTCGCTGTCGCTCGCTATTATTAATTATTGCTGTTATTAATTATTGCTGTTATTAATTATTGCCGCTATTAATTATTGCCGCTATTAATTATTGCAACTATAAAAAAAGCTTTCATTCCTAAAATTCCACCGCCAGCTTCAAGTTAATGGTACGGCCCGTCAGATAGTTGGGGACGGGGGTCATGACGTTGTTGATGTCGGTGACCCACAAATAAGACGAAACGTTATTGATGTCGAGGATGTTGAAGACCTCCAGGAAAAGGCCGGCATTTTTGATGGAACGCAGGAAGTTGCTTTTGTGCTTCATTCGGTCACGGCTCTGCTCCAAGAACATATAGGAGAATCCGACGTCAACACGGCGATACCACGAAGTGCGGAACACCTGCTGATAACGCTGCGCATTCGGCGCGCCATACGGCAAACCGCTGGCAAATACGAAGTTCAGATGCAAGCGCAACGGCGTGTAAAAAGGCACATGGTCTTGAAAAAAGATGTTGATGGAAAAACGTTGGTCCGTCGGGCGCGGTATATAGCCGGGCTCCACGTAGTTGCCGTTTTTGTCGTAATAGTAGTCGTTAAGCAAATCCTCCGCCGTCTTCATCAACGAAAGGGAAATCCAAGATTCAGTGCCGCGGATAAATTCACCGCTCAACTTCACGTCGATACCGGTGGCATAGCCCTTGGCGTTGTTTTCAGCAGAATAGATAATTTGCACATTATCAACACTATACGAAATCAAATCCGTCATATACTTGTAGTAGGTTTCAGCAGACAGACGGAACGGACGGTTCCAGATTTTGAAGTCGTAGTCGGCAGAGAGGGCAAGCTGATAAGAGTGCTGCGACTTGATACTTTGGTTCAGCGTACCATCGGGGCGGCGCATTTCGCGATAAAAGGCGGGCTGGTAATAACTGCCTGCCTTGAAACGGAACACCCAAAGATGCTGCCACTTCGGCGTGCAAGTCAGAATGAAACGAGGCGACACAGTAAATTCGTTGTTGAACGTCCAGTAATGAGCGCGCAGACCGCTGTTGAGTTCCCATACGCCGGCATCGTCAATTGTCCACGTAGATTGGGCAAAAGCGTTAATTCTGAATGTGCTGATATGGTTATCAGCGGTAAAGAACGTACCAAAATCCAGCACACGCGACGGATCATTCCATGCGACAGCCTCACCGGGCATCGTTGGCGCACACGGCAGGGTATAACCGCTGGAATCGTACATTTTCCACTCCTTGATGTGGTCGTTGATGATTTCGTTCTGCACCTTCACGCCCCACTCAATACGGTTGGAAGTCAGGTTGTGCTGCCCGCGCAGGTCGAGAGCGGTCACCACGGCGGAAAGGCGGTTGCGGGCATGCTCCAAAAAAGTGCCGTAGCCGCGCACATCCGTCACCTCCGCAATGTCGTCGCTCTCGCTGCCTAAGTCGGCAGCGATGTCGCTCAGCCAGTACTGACTTTGTAAGTCGTAAGTCTCTGTCTCTCTGGCATAATACGAAGATGCAATCAGCTTGTAAATGTCTCGGTTGTTGGGTTTGAACGAAAGTGTCAGCCCGCCCAGATAGTTTTCGTAGCCATCAACCTCCTGGCCGTCGTAATAGACCGTCAAACGCTGCGAATTGGCGAACGTGCCGAAGTTGGTTTCGCGGTCTTCCGGAATGAATTTGTACTTGTTGCGCGAAAAGTTTCCTAAGAAGTCCAAGCTCCACTTTTCCGAAAGTTTCCACGTGAGCAGCATCTGCACGTCAAAGAAGTTCGGTTTGTATGTTCCCTTGGTTTCCAGCGACTTAAAAAGATAACTGTTGGTTTTGTAGCGCGCGCCGACGAGGTAGGTAAACTTGTTGTTCACGTTGCCGCCGGCGTAAGCGGAAGCGCCCAGGAAACTCAACATGAAGCCACCCGTATAGGAAGTCGGGTGCTTATACTCGACATCCAGCACAGACGACATTTTATCGCCATATTTCGCCTCAAAACCACCGGCGGAAAAGCGCACACTCTGCGCCAAATCCATGTTGACGAAGCTAAGGCCTTCCTGCTGCGCACTTCGCACCAAAAAAGGACGATAAATCTGTATATCGTTGACAAACACCAAGTTCTCATCATAATTACCGCCACGCACATTGTATTGGTTGCTCAATTCGTTGGTGGAAGACGCCCCCGGCATCGACTTGATGAGCGCCTCCACGCCGCCCGTGGGCGAAGGCATGGTAAACGAAGCCTTCGGGTCAATGCGAGTATATGAATCCTTATACTTGTCCGTAACCGTGAAGCCGTCCAAAAGCTGGCCGTTGGAGGTCAGCACGACTATAAAGGATGTATCTTTTCCTTTGGACAACAGCACATTAAGTGTTGTATCAAGGAATGACATGTGCTGAAAAGTGACACTCACTCCCCTATCGGCCGGCACGCGGATGGAAAACGTGCCATCGAAACGACTCATGACAGTGGTATGCTCGTATGGACAGGAAAGCAGCACATTTTCGACCGGATTGCCGTAATTATCAGTAACTTTGCCTTTGAATACAGCGGTTTGCTGCGCCCACGACGACGACACGCTGCAAAAAAGCAAGATAATGAAGGCGGCGAATGTTCTAAATCTCATCTCCGGTTTTTGAATGCACATAAATAACAGCATAATAACTGCAAACGCGCTATTTTATTGCATAACGATACAAATTTTCGGAGAACTTCCATGATTAGAGAATTCTCAAGCCGACCGCCTGAATTTTGCAAAGGCCGTTAAACAAAATCCGACATACCGGCTGGCAAAGCCACATATATCATCTGCTACAGGAATCGGTCAGCCGTCCATTCCAATATTCGCTATTCTAATTACAATCAACAATTTACAAAAAAATCCCCCACAGATATTGCTCCGCCGAAAAAAAAATATTTTTTTAACGAACCTAGTAAACCAAAAAACAGCAGAGCGCAATCCGTGAAGGGATTTTATCGTTAAAAAGGAATGCGACCACAGTATCTAAGTCCCATCAGCTTGCCGTTGCAAGTCACGCGCGGGTACGTCACAATCTGGCCGTACTCGCCGGTCTTATCAACAGAAGAATCAATAATGGAACAATCGACCTCTTTTCCGGTGGAGGTCACACCCTTTTCGATTTGCGCATAGCCATTGGTTAAATAGAAAAACATTACAACGGCCAAACACGCAATACTTTTTCTAATGGGACTTTTTTTCATATTGTGTGTGTATTGGTTCAATGAAATCGTTTTGCTTCCCTAAAACAGTCACACAACGAAAATTCGTGAACTGCGCTTTTTGATGCTGAGGTTTTGATACACAAGCCACACAAAATAAAGAAAGTCCACGATAAGTCGCGAGCATTCTTTCATTGCATGACAATTTTGGATTCCACCAGATTCAAGCATCACAAAAGAAGCAAAAAAAACGCTTTATATCAATATATTACAAGAAATAATACTTTTTTTCGACCTCCTTTTCTAATGATTTTTTTGGACGACAAAAATACATTTATTTTTTTTATACACGAAAAAAAACTTAAAAAAGCATTCAACTCACTTCAGGATTTCCTCGCACTCTTTTACAGTGAGTGCCAGCATCAATCGCATTTTCTTCTCCTTAAAATTGAAAATGCCTTTGAAATAGCCGGCGTAATGGCGCCGCATTTCAAGCACGGCGGTGCGTTCACCTTTGATTTCCACAGCGTTGCGCAAATGACGCAGGCAGGTTTCCACACGCTCTTCGTAAGTGGGCGGCGTAGTTTCACGACCAGCGAGGAAGTTCTGGATTTCGCGGAAGACAAAAGGATTGCCAATGGCGGCGCGCCCCACCATGACGCCATCCACGCCGTAGCGCCGTCGGTATTCGTCGGCCTTGGCCCCACTGTCGATATCACCGTTTCCCACAATCGGAATGGTGATGCGCGGGTTGTTTTTGATTTCGCCAATCAAAGTCCAGTCGGCGGTGCCGCTGTACATTTGTGAGCGCGTACGCCCATGAACCGACAGCATTCGCACGCCCACATCTTGCAGCATTTCAGCCACTTGCACAATCGGTCGGTTACTTTCCTCCCACCCCAACCGGGTTTTGACGGTAACCGGCACATCCACCGCCTTGACCACGCTTTCCGTCAGTCGAATCATCTTGGGGACATCCTTCAAAATGGCAGAGCCTGCGCCTTTGGAAACGACCTTTTTCACGGGGCAACCCCAGTTGATATCCACGAAGTCGGGGTGTTGCGCTGCAGCGATTTCGGCAGCGCGACGGAGAGAGTCTTCATCATGGCCAAAAATCTGTATTCCGAACGGGCGCTCGGTTTCACTGAAGGCCATCTTTTTGAAACTCTTCTCCCCATCGCGAATCAGCGCTTCGGAAGAAACCAATTCGGCGATGAGCACGTCGGCACCGAACTCTTTGCAGAGGCGGCGAAAAGAGGCATCTGTCACCTCCTCCATGGGAGCAAGGAAGACGGGGAAATCGACGGTCGGAAATGGGAATTTAGCCATAGTAATAAAAAGAATAGGGGCACGGTTTGCGCCACGCCCCTACATCTATCGTAATAATCTTGATTAAGCTTCTTCTGCCGGAGCTTCTTCCACGTTTCTGGTAGAAAGAACTGCAGCAACAACAGCGTTCGGATTTTCAACGAAAGTGATGTTATCGATCTTCAATTCGTTGACTTTGACAGAAGTGTCAATATCCAAACCGGAGATGTCAACCGGGATGAATTCCGGAACGTCTTTCAACATACCGCGAACTTTGAGTTTACGGACTTTCTTCACAAGTTTACCACCACGGAGGACACCGGGAGAAGTACCCATGACTTTGATAGGAAGACCGATGGTAATCGGTTTGCCATCAACAACTTCCAAGAAGTCAACATGCAAAAGTTCATCGGTGATCGGGTGATACTGGCTGTCCTGAAGAATAGCCGGAATTTCCTTACCGTCGATGCTGATAACAGCATAACGAACTTCGGGAGTATAGATCAAGCCAGCGAACTGTTTTTTATCAACAACGAACTGATACTGTTTTTCACCGCCGTAAAGCACGCACGGTACCAAACCGTTCTTACGTTGTTCTTTTGCGTCTCTTTTCCCTACGTTCTCTCTGAGAGAACCGCTAATAGATACTGATTTCATTTTTAATTATTTAATTTGGTTAATAAAAGGTTTCTAAAATAAAAAGAGAAGTGAGGAAAAAGCAGGTTCCTCACTTCTACCATAATATTATTCTTCTTCGTTATTTTCTTCTTCGTATTTCTGGATAACGGCAGCCTGGACATCAGCCGGGACTTGCTGGTATTCAGCAAATTTCATTTCGTATGAAGCACGACCAGAAGTGATTGAGCTCAAAGTGGTAGAATATTTGTTCATTTCAGCGAGCGGAACTTTAGCGCGGATGGTCTGGAATTCGCCTTCGCTGTCCATACCCATCACGACACCGCGGCGGCCCTGAAGGTCGGTCATCACATCACCCATTCTGTCTGACGGAACGAAAACTTCAACGTCGTAGATAGGTTCAAGGATCTTCGGGTTAGCTTTTTTGAAAGCGTCTTTGAAAGCGTTACGGCCAGCCAATTTGAATGCCAATTCGTTAGAGTCAACCGGGTGCATTTTACCATCGTAGATGTTGACGACGATGTCACGGGCGTAAGAACCGGTAAGCGGGCCTTCTTCCATTTTTTCCATAATACCCTTCAAGATAGCGGGCATGAAGCGAGCGTCAATGGCGCCACCAACGATACAGTTGTTATAGATAAGCTTGCCACCCCAAGCGAGGTCGTAGCTTTGGGTATCGCGGATGGGGTATTTGGTCTGGGTCGGCATACCGTCGAAATAAGGTTCGATGAGCATGTGTACTTCACCAAACTGACCGGAACCACCAGACTGTTTTTTATGACGATACATAGCTTCGGAAGACTTCGTGATGGTTTCACGATACGGGATTTTCGGAGCGTAGTATTCGATTTCGATCTTGTTCAGTTTTTCAATCATCCATTTGACGATGTTGAGGTGTTGTTCACCCTGACCGGAGATGATGGTCTGTTTCAATTCCTTGGACTGTTCCATGAGGAAAGTGAGGTCACTCTTGCGGATAGTGTTGAGGACGGCGCCGAGTTTTTCTTCATCGGAAGCGTTCTTAGCACGGACAGCGGTACGGAATTTCGGATCCGGATAAACGGTTTTTTCAATCTGAGCGTCACCGTTTTTGACGAGGGTTTGGGAAGCGCCCGTACCTTTCAGTTTGATGGTGGAAACGAGGTCACCAGCGCAAGCTTTCTCAACATTCTCACGTTTTTGGCCAGCGAGACAAAGGATCTGGGAAACTCTCTCCTTAGTGCTGGTATTGGTGTTGAGGAGGTCCATAGCTTCGGTAATTTCACCGGAGTAAATCTTCAGGTAAGCGACATCACCGAATTTGTCAACTGCGGTTTTCCAAACATAGGCGATGGTGTTGCCTGTGGAGTCGCACTTGACTTCCTCACCCGTAGTAGTCTTAGCGGCAGCGGGTTCAGCGGGGTTGGGGCAGTTGCCCTTGATGATTTGCATCATACGATCAACGCCCTGGTCGGTTTTAGCAGCGATGCAGACCACCGGGAATGTACCACGATTGATGACGCCGAGTTTAAGACCGCGCATCATTTCTTCTTCAGAAAGGGTACCCTGATCGAAGAATTTGTCCATCAAAGTCTCGTCGTTTTCAGCGGCGGCTTCGATAAGAGCGGAGTGAAGTTCTTCTGCCTTGTCGGCTTCAGCTGCGGGGATGTCTTCAACGACCATTTTGCCGCCGCCAGCGGGGAATTTGAGGAGCTTCATCTGGAGGAGGTCAATGACAGAGTCGAAACCGACGCCTGCATTAACGGGGTATTGCAACGGAATAACGCTGCCACCGAAGTTGTGCTTCAACTCACGGAGGGTTTCATCAAAGTTGGCCTTTTCATGGTCGAGCTGGTTAACGACAAACATAACGGGTTTGTGCATTTTCTTGGTCCAGCGCCACTGGGTTTCAGCGCCTACGTCAACACCGTTCTGAGCGTTGATAACCATGACAGCGGTATCAGCAACTCTCAAGGCACCAATAACTTCGCCAACGAAATCGTCGAAGCCGGGGCAGTCGATCATGTTGAACTTGGTGTTTTCGAACTCACTGTACAACACGGAGGATTGGATGGACTGTTGTCTTTCCAATTCCACTTCACGGTAGTCGGAGAGGGTGTTTTTGTCTTCAACGGTACCGCGTCTGCTGATCACGCCGCCGTGGAATGCCATCGTTTCGCAAAGGGTGGTTTTACCGGTGCGGTTACCACCAATAACGGCGATGTTTCTGATGTCTTGCGTCTGATAAACTTTCATTTTACTTGCTTAATTATTTGATTATTACTATTTTAATGATTTTACATAAAAGTTTGCAAAAATACACATTTTTTTTCACATAACAATGTGGAAAAGTATTTTTTTACAACAAACTATCTATCTTCGAAGAACTGCTTCACTTTGGTGAAGAAACTCCGGTCGCGTTTGCTCGGCTTGGGCTGAAAATTCTCCGAATCGCGAAGTTTTTCAATCAACTCCTTCTCTTCTTTCGACAGCTTCGTCGGCGTCCAAACAACCACGTTGACGATGAGGTCGCCCGGATAGCGGCCATTCACGTCCGGCAGTCCCTTGCCCTGCAAACGCAAAACCTGTCCGCTTTGCGTACCAGCGGCGATTTTCACTTTGGCCTTGCCTTCCACGAGCGGGATTTCCACCTCCGAACCAAGCACGGCCTGCGGGAATGAAATATAGTAGTTGATGTATAAATTGGCACCGTCGCGCTCGAAAACGGGATGCTCCTCTTCGTGAATCACGACAATCAGGTCGCCAGCAATGCCGCCATTCGGGCCGGCGTTGCCCTTGCCGCGCTCGCGCAAAACCATCCCCTCCTGAACTCCGGCCGGGATGTTGACCGTAATGACCTCCTCGCCCTTGACCGTGCCTTCGCCATGACAGTGCGGACATTTGTCCTTGATGATTTCGCCTGTGCCGTGGCATTGTTCGCAAGGCATCACCTGCTGCATAATGCCGAACATGCTGCGTTGCTGACGCACCACCTGGCCGCGTCCCTGACAGGTAGGACACGTGACAACGGAGGATTTGTCTTTGGCGCCTAATCCGTTGCATTCCGGGCAAGTCACCTGCTTGGGGATTTTCAATTTTTTGGTACAGCCCTTAGCGATATCTTCAAGCGTAAGTTTCACATTGATACGGATATCGCTTCCACGGCGTACAGCTTTTTGTTCGCCGCCGCCGCCAAAGCCGCCGAACCGGCTATAGCCGCTGCCGCTGCCGAACAGGTCGCCGAAAATGCTGCCGAAATGTTCGAAAATGGAGCCCAAGTCGCTGGCATCGAAGCCGCCGGAAGCCGCGCCACGCAAGCCTTCGTGGCCGAACTGGTCGTAACGTGCCTTCTTGTCGGGATTACTCAACACATCGTATGCCTCGGCCGCCTCCTTAAATTTCTCTTCCGCCTCTTTATCTCCAGGATTACGGTCGGGATGATATTGCATGGCCTTTTTTCGATAGGCCTTCTTGATTTCATCAGCGGTGGACTGTTTGGTCACACCTAACACTTCATAATAATCACGTTTTTCTGCCATTTCAATATAATTTGTAGTTGCGAAATAAATCGCGACTCAACCTTTTATTATTCCGAAAAATACGTTTGTAGTATAATCTACTGAGCGACAACTACTTTGGCGTAGCGAATCACCTTGTCCTTGATTTTATAACCCTTTTCGGTCACATCCATCACCTTGCCTTTGTCGTCTTCGGTCGGAGCGGGGAAATGAGTGACGGCTTCGTGGAAATCAGTATCAAACACTTCGCCTTTTGCCGCGATTTCTTCCACGTCAAAATGCTTTAAAAGATTCAATAACTTATTATAAATCAAGTTAAAACCATCCTTCATCACCTGAATATCCTCCAAATTCTCGTTGGCCTTGATGGCACGTTCGAAGTCGTCGATGACGGGCAAAAGATTAACGATCACCTTTTCTGAAGCGGTGGACATCAAGTCCAGTTTTTCCCTGTTGGTACGTTTTTTATAGTTGTCAAATTCGGAATAAAGCAGGAGAAATTTATCGTTGAGTTCCTTTTTCTGTTTTTCCAGCTGAGCATATTTCTCCGTCATTTCCTTCAGCTGCTCTTCTTTTTTGTTTTTTCTTCCAAAAAACGACTTTTTCTCCTCTTTTTCGTCATTTTCAGCCGTTTCAGTAGCGTCATTTTCTGCCAAAGTCTCATCATTGGCAGCCGTTTCTGACGTTTCAGCGGACAAATTGTCAGTGTTTTCTGCCTCCAAATTTTCGTTTTCGGGCATTACATTTTCTTCATTCTTGATTTCTTCTGCCATAATATTTTAATTTTCAATTATATACAAAACGACAACAGGATTTGCGGAGCAAACCGCGGGACATAGTTGCAAAAAGTCTGCCAAAGACGCAATCTGACAAAAAGTCAGAAGCGAGTTTTAGGATAGTTCAAGCATTTCATAACCGCTACCGTCACGTTTGAACCATGTCATCTGCCGTTTGGCATAACGGCGGGCATGGGTTTGTATGTCGGTGATGGCCTGTTCGAGCGTGAGTCGGCCGTCGAAATAGTCGAACAACTCCTTATAGCCGACCGTGTTAAGCGAGTTCAGATGACGGAACGGGTAGAGAGCTTTTGCCTCTTCGAGCCACCCCTGCCCCATCATGAGGCGGGTACGTTTGTTGATACGGTCGAAGAGTTCCTCGCGCGGGCGGGTGAGGCAGACTTTGACGATGTCGAAGTCGCGTTGTGTGCGGTTGTTTTTGAGGAAGTCGGAATAGGGCTGTCCCATTTGGAGGGAGACTTCGACAGCGCGCATCATACGTTTATGGTCGGCGAGGTTGCAGCGGTCGTAGTAAGCCGGGTCGAGGCGACGAAGCTGAGCGCGCAATGCCTCGATGCCCTCATTTTGGAAAAGGTCGTGAACGTAATTACGCACCTGTGCCTCCGGATCGGGCAGGTCGTCAATGCCCTGACAGACGGCGTCGATGTAGAGTCCGGAGCCGCCAGTCATAACCACGGCGGGCTGTTTGGCGAAAAGCTGCGGAAGCAGGGCGAGCACATCCTGTTCGAAGCGAGAAACGCTGTAGTAATCGTGGATGGAGAGGTGACCGACGAAATAATGCGGCACCTGCGCCAGTTCCTCTTCGGTCGGCGCGGCGGTACCGATTTTCATCTCCCTATAAAACTGGCGCGAATCTGCCGAAATAACGACAGATTCGCACTCTTTTGCCGTGCTGATGGCGAATTGCGTTTTGCCGACGGCAGTCGGCCCTGCAATCACAACCAGTGTAGGCCTATTAAAATTCCTTAAATTCATCAAAACCACTCAAATCGAGGTCGTCAATACCATCGGTGAAGCCGTCATCCAAGTCATCCTCTTCTTCCAGTTCTTCCAAGAACCCGTCATCGGGATTCGGAAGGACATTGGGTTTCACGGTTTTCGGCAATTCCTTCACCTTGTTGGTGCAACGCGGATAGGCCACGCCCTCTTCTTCCTTCAAAACCTTTAATAATTCAATGTAGAAAACCTTCGGATTCAAGAAGTCATACTCATACATCAGATGCTGGTGGGGATCTGCGATGAAGTCCTTCAAGAGGGAGTCTTTCATGACAGAAATCGGAAGCTTTGAACGGAGTGAAAATTCGTCATCCTCCTCATATTCAGGCTCTTCTTTCTCGCTGTCATCGCCCATGTCCATCAATGAAATTTCTTTTTGCTTATTCCATTTGGAATCGCAGACATAAAATGATGCCAACTCCTGACCATCCAAGCCGATGGAGGAAACGAGGATTTTGTGAAAGTTTTCGAAATTGTCGTTGGACAAAATCTCAATGTCACGCACAAAATCTTCGACTTCGTCGTAATAAACTCGGAACTTGTAATAATACATTGTATAAGGTTTTATGGTTTTAGTAAAAAGAATTACTCCATGTTGGTGAAAACGTTGGTAACGTCTTCGTCGTCTTCGATTTTTTCCAACAGTTTTTCGACTTCTTCGCGTTGTTCGTCGGTCAGCGGTTTGAGGTCATGCGGGATTCTTTCGAATTTGAAGCTCTTGATTTCGAAGCCATTGTCTTCAAAATATTTCTGCATGGGGCCAAAGCTTTGGAATTCAGCGTAAGCGACAATTTCTTCGCCATCGACAAAGATTTCATCGCAGCCGTAGTCGATCAATTCGAGTTCGAGTTCTTCGACATCGGTGCCGGGTTTGTTAGCGACTACGAAGTTGCACTTTCTATCGAAAAGGAAGTCGTGCATGTTGGGGCTGCCGAAGTTGCCGCCCAATTTGTTGAAGTAGCTACGGAGGTTGGCGACGGTACGCTGGTTGTTGTCGGTAGCGGCTTCGATGACGACGGCGATGCCGTAGGGAGCGGTGCCGGCATATACCATTTCCTTATAATCGGAGGTATCTTTTTCAAAAGCGCGTTTGATAGCTCTTTCGACGTTGTCCTTCGGCATGTTTTCGTTGCGTGCGGTTTGCATCAACAAACGCAGTTTCGCATTAGCATCCGGATCCGGGCCGCCGGCTTTGGCAGCCATTGTGATTTCTTTTCCTAAACGGGTAAACACGCGTGCCATGTTACCCCATCTTTTGAGTTTTCTTGCTTTTCTATATTCAAATGCTCGACCCATAGTTTAAGTATTTTTTGGTGTAATAAAAATCGGCTGCAAATTTACATACTTTTTTTGGAAAATAAAATCGTATTTTTGCCCCGTCAAACAAAAAATAGCAAAGTATGAAAAAGTTACTCATTTTAAGCATATTAGCAGTAATTATGCTGGGGTGTCACACTACGAAAAAGGCTCCGAAAACTTCCGAAGCTCCGGAGACGCCGAAGCAGGAAATGCAAAAGCCGGTCTCAACGGCCTCCATCGCTTCTCCTCCAACCATCATTTACAAAACCACCAAAGACTACTCGCAATATGTGCCGGTAGGATATGCCGACAAAAAGATCAAGTCATTTCCGGCGCCGACCGATGTACGTGTGGGTGACAAGCTGATGACGCCTACCGCCCTGCGCGACGGCTACTGGCTCGACAACCGCGGAATTTCCCCGCAGGTTGCTTTTCTTTCATACACCTACAAAGAGTATGCCGAGCTCCCGTCAACTCCCGGCGACCTATATCAGAGACTGTTAGATACAGACCCGATTATTGAAATGTGGGAATGTGGTCCGCGCCACACCTATTCCGACCCCGCCAAAGAAATCAACCAACTCATTAAAGAGGGCAACTTGGAAAGCCGCTGCCGTAAACTCAAATAACCACGATGATTAGTCTGATCGTTCCCGTTTATAATGAAGAAACGCACATGGAAAGATGTGTGCAATCCATTGTCGCCCAGGATTATCCGAAGGACGACATGGAGGTCATTTTTGTAGATGGGATGAGCACGGACCGCACACGACCGATTCTTTCAGCACTTATCGCGGAATATCCCTTTCTTCGCATGATAGATGAACCGCGACGCACCATTTCGGTTGCCATGAACACGGGCATCCGCGCAGCTCAAGGAGACATCATCATTCGTCTGAATGCCCGCACCATCATTCCGGCCAACTACGTTTCCGAATTGGTGAAACATCTCAATTCACTACACGCCGACAATGTCGGAGGCGTTTGCAAAACGCTACCGGCCAACGACACACCGCTGTGCAAAAGCATTGCAGCCGTTCTTAGCAGTCGCTTCGGCATGGGCAACTCCTATTTCCGTATCGGCGTGGATGAGATACGCCAAGTCGATACCGTTCCGCTCGGCTGTTTTCGCCGCTCCCTTTTCGACAAGATCGGCTTCTACGATGAACAGCTGATTCGCAACCAAAATGATGAATTCAACGGACGAATCATCAAACATGATGGGCGCATTTATCTTCTTCCCCACATCGCTATAGGATACTACGCACAAGAGAATACCAAACAGCTTTGGAGCCTTTTCTACCAATACGGACTTTTTAAGCCATTGGTTAACAAAAAGTTAGGCACGCCCACAAATTTACGTCAATTTTGTCCGGTACTTTTTGTATTAGGCTTGGCGCTGGGCGCACTGCTCGCCACCTGGATTCGCTGGATCGCCGTTGTATTTACGCTGATAGTCACGCTTTACATCGTAATCGCGTTCACCATTAGTACAGAAAGGGCCCGCCGCGAACATTGTCGCCCCATGCTCTACCAGATGCCGTGGCTGTTTTTCGTTGTTCATTGCGGTTATGGAGTGGGTTACCTGCACGGAATCTACAAATTGCTGACGAACGGGAATTTCAACACAGGCCTTAAACGCTAAAGCTTATTTTCATTTTGGATACGCCAAAAATCATCATCATCGGAGCCGGATTAGGCGGTTTGGAATGCGGTTATCTACTTAGCAAACAAGGTTTTAACATAATCGTAGTGGAACAGGCCCCGCAAGTGGGCGGCTGCTTACAGTCGTTTCAGCGCAAAGGGCAACGTTTCGACACGGGCTTTCACTACGTAGGCGGCTTGGGAGAAGGCGAAATCCTGCATCAGTTTTTTGCGGAATTGGACCTGCTGCACCTGCCATGGATTCCGTTGGATGCAGAATGCTTTGACGAAATATTTCTGGATGGCGAACGATTTCATTTTGCCAACGGATACGACAATTTCACGAACGTACTGGCGGAGCGCTTTCCGCAACAGCGCCAAAATTTAGCACAATACACGGAGATGCTGCGTCAGTCGCAAAACGGGCTGACAGATTTCGGGAGTTTCGGGGCGAGTTCATCCACAGAAACGTTGCTCAACACCTCCGCATACCAATACCTACAACAGCACATCCACGACGAAAAACTTCGTAAAGTATTGTCAGCCACATCGTTAAAAATGGATTTACAGTCCGAAACGCTGCCTTTGTACATCTTTGCGCAAATCAACGGAACCTTTGTCCAGAGTGCGTGGCGCCTGCGCGGGGGCGGTCAGCAGATTGCGGACACTTTAGCCGACGGCATTCGCAAAAACGGTGGCGCTGTTTTGACGAACGCGCGTGTCAGTGGTTTTCAAGCGACAGACGGCATCCTTTCGGGCGTGGTGGTCAACGGAGCGGAGACATTCCCTTGCGACATGGTTATTTCCGACATTCATCCCAACGCCTTATTCCGATTATTGCCCGAAGGACTTTTGCGCAAGCGTTATCAACAGAGAATCAGCGGATTACAGAACAGCTTTGGAGTTTTCACCGTGCAATTGCTGTTAAAGGGAGAAGGCATTCCGTACCGCAACCGCAACATTTTCGTACATGAAGACACAGAAATCTGGCGGCGGACAGACTGCATTTCCGATGGTCGGCCACACTCTATCGGGGTACATTTTTCGGTACCAGAAGAAGGCCAAAGTCGCACGCGCAACATCGACTTGTTCATGCCGATGGCGTGGAGCGAAGTCGCCCAATGGGCGGACGGGCGGCCGATGCGGCGTGGCAGTGATTATGAAGCATTCAAACAACAGCGGGCGGCGGAAGCCATCGCCTTAGTCGAACCTTATATTCCTGAAATAAAAGGGAATATCGAAGAAGTTTTCACCTCCACTCCCCTCACCTACCACGATTATACGGCCACGCACGAAGGCAGTGCCTACGGTATCTGCAAAGACTATGACCACCTGATGAGCACCATGCTGCCCATACGCACACCCGTGCCCAATCTTTTCCTGACGGGACAAAACGTCAATTTCCATGGTGTACTCGGCGTAACGGTTACGGCCAAGATGACATGCGAGCAGATTATTTCAGCACTTCCAACGCTTTCTTGATGGCGCGGTCGCTGGAGTTAGCCACCGGATAAAAGGCATTTTCTTTATACAAGTTTCTGCCAATCATTGCTTTCAGCCACAACTTCAGTTCCTTCATTGAAGCATCGTTCAGGTTCAACTTTCCATTTTTCTTTTGATAGAAAGAAACAAATTCCTGGACCAAAGCGGAAGAAGGAGTCATATTTTTCACGAAAGCGTGTGCGTTCGGATAAGCTTTCGTAAGTTGAGCCCGATGTTGTGTAGTGTAATTGAATGCGAATTCCGTTACCAAGCCGGTATTGAATACTTCGTTGAAAGCCAGAACGCTGGAATCACGGTCGATGGGGACGAAATAGTCGGGCATGATGCCGCCGCCGCCATAGACGACACGACCTTTCTTCGTCTTGTATTTCAGACTTTTATCCATCTTAATGCTATCTTCGCTATCCAATTCGCCATTTTCGTAACGACGGAGCAGGTCTTCATAATAGTCGTTGGTGCCGTTGGTATATTTGCGTTGGATGCAGCGCCCGCTGGGAGTGTGGTAACGAGCGATGGTGAGGCGCAAAGATGAGCCGTCGTCCATATCGAACTGCTGCTGTACCAGACCTTTACCGAAAGAGCGGCGTCCGATGACCCAGCCTCGGTCGTTGTCTTGCACGGCGCCGGCGACAATTTCGCTGGCAGAGGCGCTAAATTCGTCAATCAAGACCACGAGCTTGCCTTTTTCAAAACAGCCGGCAGCGGTGGCGCGCACCTCTTCGGTTGACGTATTTTTGCCTTCGGTATAAACAATCATTTCGTTTTTGGGCAAAAATGCGTCGCAAATCTTGATGGCCGCTCCGAGATAGCCGCCGCCATTACCACGCAAATCAAGCACTAACGAACTCATACCCATGTTTTTAAGCGAAGAAACGGCGCTATAGAACTCCTCGTAAGTCTTTTCACCGAACTGGTTCAGCTTGATATAGCCGACGTGGTCGTTGAGCATGTAAGCCACATCAAGGGTGGAAGTGCTGATTTTGTCGCGGATGACGTTGTAGCGTTTTACCTCTTTGGTGCCCGGGCGCAAGATGCCGATGGTCACCTTCGTACCTTTCTGGCCACGCAGAATTTTGAAAACGCGATCTTCGGCGATGTGCACGCCGGCGATGTTCTGCCCATTGACGGTAACGATACGGTCTCCGGCCATAATGCCTGCCTTTTCCGACGGGCCGCCCGACGTGACGGCGATCACCATCACGGTATCATTCATTATATTAAATTGTATGCCAACGCCTTCGAAGCCACCGCCAAGGGATTCCATAAACTGCTTGTTCTCTTCGGCGGAAGAATAGACGGAGTGTGGATCAAGCGTCTGCAACATACCTTGTATGGCGCCGGCAAAGAGTTTTTCCTCACTCACATCGTCACAATAAAAACGATCAACATACGACAACACCTCATCAAACTTCTGTTTTCCCGGAGCATCAGCCAAATGATTATGATTCAACCTTTTAGCTACAAAAAGCGCAATCGCTGCCCCCAAGAGGAAAGTAGTAATGGGAAGTAAAATGCGGTTGATATCTTTCATTATCTATTGATAACCAGTTTTTTATACAAAACTTCAGTTGAATTAGCAACAGAAACCACATAGACGCCGACGGCCAAATCGGCAACGGAAAGCTGCATCAGTTCGTTGCTGGTATTCACAGCGGTTGAAGCGACTATGCGACCGCTGAGGTCGGTAATGCGAAGTTGTCCGCCCTGGAAGCGAGCCGGAACGATAACGCTCAATTGCCGATCGGCCGGATTCGGATAAACTTCGAACATCGTTACTACTTGAGTCGCTATGCGATTTGGCTCGTCCGGATCTTCCGTGTGGCCATCAGAGTTCCAGTTAGCAGCAAAACCATCAAGTTCCAAATAATTGTCACTTTCCAACCTGACCTTCAACACACCCGTGTTACTCATCACTGAGCTCGGTAAGTTAGAGCCAGTAAATGTGCCCAAAACCACCGAAGTGTTTTCATCAATTCCGTTGTATATGGTCACTTTGTCTTCAGGGCTTAAATTAAACTGAGTGAAATTAAGTGTCACATAAGTTGCGTTTTCGGGTTTAATCGTCCAACGGCAGTTCGCGTCAGCGGCATAGGTTTCATCACCGCTGCCGTCCGTAAAGCTACCCGAAGGATCAGTATAAGTCGTTGTGGTAGTGCAAGTAACGTGGCGTTTGGAGGTAAAGTGAAGTTTCCAGCCGCCAGCAGTTCCTGCGCCGTCGGAAGTGAAACGCACGTACGCGGCAGGGCCGTCAATATACGGACAATCGGAAGGATTAAAGGTGTTGCCGGTCATCGAGCGCACCAGCGTTCCCCCGTTGTCAGGATCCCCATTCCAAAATTCCAGGAAATCATGGCCATCTTCCAAATCTAACGCCTTGATAATAAAACTAACGAATCGACCATTTTCTGGTCTGACGATATATGTACAGTTGGTATTGTTTTGATAATCGTTGGGGCCGCTGCCATCTTCTATTGAACCGACGGAAGCATTAACCGTAACCTTGGGACAATACACCGGGTCATTATTCCACGGAGGATGGATATTGTGGACGATGTCCTGCCATTCGGAGAAGCCTCCGACAGCGTCATTGCCATCCGTTGCCACGGTGTAGTAACCGTTGCCGCTACCGCCCCAGCCGAAGTTAAAGTGGAAATTGTTATCGGAATCGTAGCCGTCGCACACGAAAGCATGACCGCCTTCATCGCTATAACCAGAATAGATAATGGGATAGCCGAGGTCCAAATCGCCCTTCAACAAGTTAATCCACTGGCTGTCGTTGTAACCGCCGCCGCCCCACCAGCCACCGCTACGATTCTCGTGCTCGATGTCGGCGGAATACTTGTAATAATTCTTAAGGCTGTTTTTAGTATCCTCAGTCTGAGCGCCGGAACCTTCGGGAGCATAGCCCATTTCCACGGCGATGCCACAATGGTAAATCAACTTGGCGACTTCGTGGTTGGCTTTGTTAACCACGTAAGGCATGGCGTTGTAGTTGTACGTTTGCTGCGCGAAGTTAACGGAATGGTATCCATAATTTGAATAATAGGAGTGGCTGCCTTGCCCGGTTTCGGGATAACGGTAATAATGGATAACGGAAGCCATAGCCAATGCGACGCAGCCGCAGGGAACGCGCCCGCCATAACCGTAGGGGGAGTCTTCATCTTCCGGACAAAGGTCGTTGTAGTACTGCGACTGGTTCCAAGTGGAGGTCAGGAGCGGGCTAACAACGACAGAGCGGGTGCCGCGGGTGGTATTTTCAAGCTCTGCCCACTTAGCTGCGACTTCGGCACTCGCCTCAATATTCTGCTTCTTGACGGAAGAGATAATCTGCGCATAGCCGTTGACGTAATACATGGCTTCGGGAGAAGCATTTACAACGGGAAATGTATTTTCCAAGTCATAACCGATGACCGGAGCGAAAGCATCGTCGGCCGACATGACGATAAAACCGCCATTCTGGAAGTTGATGATGGCGACCAGCGTGTCGGCTTCTTCCGTCAGAAAATCAACGGTTTTCACATTGGCCACGCGTCCCGACTTTTGTTGGAACGCATTGATGCCTAATTGGACAAGACGGTTTGCTGGAATACCTTCAGCGAAAATCGCCATAGGAAGAAGGCAGAATAAAAAAGCGGATAAAAAGATTTTCTTCATTTTCAAAAAAATTGGCGGCAAAAATACAAAGATTTTTTTCGTACAGCTGTTATTGATTTATTTCAAATTTCATTT
>JAKSMF010000150.1 GCA_024400775.1 Bacteroidales bacterium
CTCGAAAGATTGGAAGGTGAGCGTAAGATGTATTAAATTGTGCGAATAAGGCAATAAGATTGTATATTATAAGTTTATAAGGTTATGAGAGATTAGAGATTCTTTTCTCTCATAACCTAATCTCTCATAACCTAATCTCTTATCATGTCCGGCATCTATATCCATTTCCCCTTCTGTAAGCAAAAGTGCGTTTATTGCGGCTTTTACTCTGTCGCATCTATGCGCAGAAAAGCCGATTATTGGGACGCATTGTGTAAGGAAATAGAACTTCGAAAAGATTATCTTCCTAATAATCATATTGATACATTGTATTTTGGCGGGGGGACGCCCTCGTTGTTTTCTCCGGAAGAACTTTCGAGCATCATAGAGCAGATTCGCAGATTTTATACTTGGGATGATTCTTTGGAATTTACCATGGAAGCAAATCCGGAACAGTTGACGATGAGTTATTTACATTCGTTGAAATTATTGGGAATCAATCGTTTGAGTATCGGTGTGCAGTCGTTTGATGATGATATTCTGCATTTGCTGAACCGTCGTCACAGTGCGGAAGAGGCCCGAAAAGCAGTGGAAAATGCGGCCGCTGTCGGCTTCGACAACGTTTCCATCGACTTGATTTACGACATCGCCTTCCGTACCGCCGAACAGTGGCGGTCGGAGTTGTCGCAGGCATTGTCGCTGCCTATCAGCCACTTGTCGTGTTATTCGCTGACGGTGGAGGAAAACACCCTGTTGGCGCGGCGTGTGCGGGAAGGACAACCCTACCTGCCCGACGAAGCCGACACAGAACGTGATTTCCAGATTCTGACGGAGATGACGCAGGCAGCAGGATTTGAACAATATGAAATATCTAATTTTTCTAAAAACGGCGCCATCTCAAAACACAATTTTTCTTATTGGACCGGTGAACCTTATTTGGGACTTGGCGCCGCGGCACACTCGTTCCGTTCCCCCGTCCGTCAATGGAATATTGCTGATATCCAGCAATATATCAACGGAATACAGAATGAGAAACCCAATGTGGAAAGCGAGCATCTGTCCATTGAACAACAATACGACGAGTATGTGCTTCTGCGATTGCGTACCTGTTTGGGTATCAATATGAAAGAGGTAGGGGAGAGGTTCGGTGCCGCTTGTCTTGATATGTTGCAACGACAGCTAAAAAATGTTAATCCACAGCACTACGAAATTCAGAACGAAATCATTCGTCTCACCCAGCACGGCCGTCTTTTTGCTGACGCGGTGGCAGCAGAATTGTTCGCTGCGGAATAAGGGAGAATTTTATGTTGCAAAGTAGCGTTTTTTTGTTGTATTTTTGCATTTTCTTTGTGGAAAATGAACAAAAAAGTACTCTTTGTTGACCTTGAAGTAGGATTAAAAGACCACAAAATCCACGATTTGGGCGCACTCCGCGACGACGGCGCAGTGTTGCACTCCCACTCCGTGAAGGATTTTGCCGACTTCATCGACGACAGCACTTTCTTCTGCGGGCACAACCTCGTCCACCACGACCTGACCTATTTGCGAAAAACAATGTCACTTTCGCAAATCCCTATTGATACACTTTACCTCTCGCCTCTTCTTTTCCCTAAAAAACCTTACCATAAACTGCTGAAAGACGATAAGTTGCAGGTAGATGAAATGAACAATCCCGTTCACGACTGCCAGAAGTGTCGTGATCTTTTTTACGATGAGGTGAACGCCTTTTCCGCTTTGCCGGAACCGTTGCAACAGATATTTTGCGACCTGCTTTTCGAGTTCGAGGAGTTTTCCGGATTTTTTCAATATATGGGCAAATCGGTCACGCCAACCGAAATCCACCGTTCGTTCAAAAATCTTTTTGTTAATAAAAAAGATATTGAAAAACAGCAGGTTGCAAATGGAATCGCCACTTATTTTGAGGGACGGATTTGTGCGAATGCGCCGTTGGACGAATTGGTTTCCGAATGTCCGAAAGAGCTGGCTTACGCGCTCGCGCTCATCGGAACCGCCGACCCGCATTCGGTTACTCCGCCGTGGCTGCTGTTCAACTTCCCGCGTTTTGATTTGGTGTTGCGCAAGTTGCGCAATTCGCCTTGCGAAGCCGGCTGCTCCTATTGCCGGCAATGGTTCAATCCGCAGGAAAATCTCTCTAAGTTTTTCGGTTTTGACGAGTTCCGCACATACGACGGGGAGCCTTTGCAGGAAATGGCCGTAAAAACGGCTGTGGCTGGCGAGTCGCTTCTGGCGATTTTTCCCACGGGCGGCGGCAAGTCGCTCACTTTCCAGCTGCCCGCCCTGATGGCCGCGCAGACGGCACACGCCCTCACCGTCGTCATCTCTCCGCTGCAGTCGCTGATGAAAGATCAGGTGGACCATCTCGCCGAGGCAGGCATCACCGAGGCCGTTACCATCAACGGAATGCTCGACCCCAGCAGTCGCGCCAAAGCCATTGAGCAAGTGTCAGACGGAACCGCCGCTCTACTCTACATCGCACCTGAAATGCTGCGCTCGAAAACGATTTGGAAGCTGCTGATTTCCAGATATATCGCACGTTTCGTCATTGATGAGGCGCACTGTTTCTCCGCGTGGGGGCAGGATTTCCGCGTCGATTATCTCTACATCGGCGACTTCATCCGCAAACTCGAAACGGCCAAAGGTGGCGACTGTCACATTCCGGTTTCCTGTTTTACGGCGACTGCCAAACAGAAGGTCGTTACCGATATCTGCGATTATTTCAAAAACAAACTCGGTCTCACGCTGCACATCATCGCCTCCGATGCTTCGCGCGAAAATCTGCGCTATGCGGTGTTGCACGCCGCCACCGACGCCGAAAAATACATCACCCTCCGCCGCCTGCTGAGTGGAAAGGAGTGTCCCGCCATCGTTTATGTGTCGCGCACACGGCGTGCGGAAGAGCTGGCAGAAAAACTGCTCAGCGATGGCTTTTCCGCCCGGCCGTATCACGGGAAAATGGATTCCAATGACAAGATTGAAATTCAGAACGGGTTTATTAACAATGAGATACGCGTGATCGTGGCCACTTCCGCCTTCGGAATGGGCGTGGATAAGAAAGATGTGGGCTTGGTGATTCATTACGACATTTCCGATTCGCTTGAGAACTATGTTCAGGAAGCAGGCCGCGCCGGCCGCGATCCCAATATGAAGGCCGACTGCTACGTGCTGTTCAACGACAGCGATTTGGATCAGCATTTTCTGCTTCTAAATCAAACCAAATTGAGTATCAGTCAGATACAGCAGGTTTGGAAGGCCATTAAGGATTTGTCGAAGAAGCGGGGAAGTGTGTGTTGTTCTGCGCTTGAAATTGCGCGTCAGGCGGGTTGGGAAGGCGCTGTCGCAGACGTGGAAACGCGGATTCGCTCCGCCATCGCATCGCTTGAGCAAGCCGGTCTGGTGCAGCGCGGCAACAATGTTCCGCACGTTTATGCCACCAGCATATTGGTGAAAAATATGGAAGAAGCCGCCGCCAAGTTGCGCGACTCCGAACTCTTTGGCGATACCGAGCGACAGAACGCCATCCGCATCATCAAGTCGCTGATTTCCGCCCGCAGCATCGCCAAGGCGCAGGATGAGGACGCCGAATCGCGCATCGACTATCTCGCCGACATCCTCGGGTTGGAGAAGGTTGACGTGGTGAACGCCGTCAACAAAATGCGGCAGGAGAAAATTCTCGCCGACACCTTCGATATGTCGGCACACATCCTGCAGGGCGACAGCGCCAAAAGCAGCGCTCATCTGCTCGACCAGATGGGGCGGCTGGAGCAGTTTCTCATTGAGATAATCG
>JAKSMF010000151.1 GCA_024400775.1 Bacteroidales bacterium
CGTATTTTCTTTGCAACTTTCTTTTTTACAAGAAAAAAAGAAAGTTGAACTGCTGAAAGCAGGAAATCAATCAGTTACGCTGTTTGGCGCGGATGGTTTTCTATACGTATAATCGCTATTATCGGAACTTGCTCCGTCAATGCCATATAATAAACCTGAAACCCAAAAAACAAAACCGTGAATTTTGTCTTTTGGGGGTGTGAAAAATGTTTACCGGACAGTAATATAATAAAATCCCACCACCCTTTCATAATTGCCATTGTTTGAAAAATCTCAGTTTTTTGCGAATGTCCTCGTCAATGATCCCCTTCAATAGGAATCGGTGATTGCATTGCGGTTGAAGCGAATAGTGAATAGTTGAGGACAAGGGATCTTTATTTTTAGGAGATTGGGAAGGTAAGATGTGTGGATTTTTAGGATTAAAGATAGTGAACGAACATTATGACATGGACTGTTGAACGAATTTTGCGCCTTCGGTACGTGGCAGGAATCCATGGCGGCATTTTATAGATGCATTTCTTTATGATTTCATCGTCAATAGCTTCGCTTATTCCTTTGACAATACGTACATCAACAATTTCACCATCAGTTTCAATGTCGAAAAATACATCTACAATCCCTGAGGCGTCCGTCCCATTCTGCGATAACATCCCAAGGATAGAATCCAGCAATGCCTGTTCAAATTTGTAGTTGGGCCTGGCCTCTTTATCCACATGAATGATTTGAATTTGCCCATAGGCATAAAGTGCAAGTGAAAGCAAAATACAAGCGAATGTCCTTTTCATAATTGTCATTGTTTGAAATATCCCAGGTTTTTGCGAATGACCTCGTCAATGATTCCTTCAATAGGAACCGGTGACTGCATTGCAGTTAGAAGTGGATAGTGAATAGTAGGGGCATGGATTGTTATTTTTTTGTGGAAAAATTGGAGACGCAAAGATAGTTTTTTTTCTTGATTTTATGATTATGCTTTATAACTTTCGACTTGAAGTTGAGGAATGCAGGCCCTGAGTCCTTCGACCTCTGTAATTGCCATTGTTGCAAGAGCCTATGCCTACCATTTTTTGATTACAAGATGAACAGGGATAATTCCGATAAAAAATTCACGTATTCAAAATATCTTCGTACTTTTGCAATCTAAAACAAGCGCAGTTATGTGTACTCTTTTATCGGAAAAAGTCGCCATCGTTACGGGTGGCACGCGCGGTATCGGTCGCGCGATTGTGGAAAAATTCGCTGAAAACGGCGCCAAGGTCGTGTTTACCGGCACGTCGCAGGTCTCTGACGATATGGCGGCCCGCCTTGCCGACCTGCATGCCGACTATCGCTTTGTGAAGGCAGATGCGGCTTCGAGTGCCGATGCCGAAATGGTGGTCAAGACTTGCATTGACGCTTTTGGTCGCGTGGATGTTCTGGTGAACAACGCCGGCATTACGCGCGACGGTCTGCTGATGCGCATGAGCGAAGAAAACTGGGATGATGTGCTGCGCGTGAATCTGAAGTCGGTGTTTAACTATACGAAGGCCGTACAGAGCGTGATGCTGCGTCAACGTGCGGGTAGCATCATCAGTATCAGTTCTGTGTCGGGCATTGGCGGCAATGCAGGGCAGGCCAACTACGCGGCGGCCAAGGCCGGCATCATCGGTTTTACCAAGTCGGTGGCGAAGGAGTTGGGCAGTCGCAACATCCGTTGCAACGCCATCGCCCCCGGCCTGATTGAAACCGACATGACGCAGAAACTGAGCGACGAAGCCCGCGAGGCCATCGCCAAAACCATCGCACTGCGCCGTACGGGCAAACCTCAGGACGTCGCCAACACCGCACTCTTCCTCGCCTCCGACCTCGCCGCCTACATCACCGGCCAAGTCATCATCTGCGACGGAGGAATGTGATTTAGTTAGGAGTTAGAAGTGACCAGTTAGAAGTTGGAAGTGAAGAAGTTAAGAAACTAAGAAGATAAGTAGTAAGTAGTAAGCAGTAAGTAGCCTTCGCCCTTATACTTCAGTCACTTTATAAACTTTATGTCTGCTGAAAATAATTTTCAATTCAAAAATCTCTCATCTCTCATCTCTCATCTCTTATCTCTCATCTCTCATCTCTCATAACCTTATCACCTAATAACCACACAACCTTATTATGTCCACCATCTGTTCCATTTCTACGGCGCCCGGCATCGGGGCCATCGCCATTGTCAGAGTTTCCGGTCCGAAGGCGTTTGCCGTTGTTGGTCAACTTGTGAAAAACACTGCTCAATTTGAGGCATTGTCGCCCAATACCGCTAAATTTGTCGGTTTGTACGACGGCGAAAGTCTTGTTGATCAGGCGGTTGCGGTGAAGTTTGCAGCACCGCATTCGTATGACGGCGAGGATATGGTGGAGATTTCGTGTCATGGTTCGCGCTACATCCAGCAGAAAGTTTTGGAGATGCTTTTGCAGCGCGGTTGTCGTATGGCGGAACCGGGCGAGTTTACTATGCGTGCCTTCATGAACGGCAAGATGGAGTTGCCGCAGGCGGAGGCCGTCGGTGACCTCATCGACAGTCAGTCGGAGTCGGCACATCGGTTGGCGGTAAGTCAGCTGAAAGGCGGTTTTTCCAAGAAAATCAGCGAGTTACGCGACCGTTTTATCCATGTGGCCGCCTTGCTGGAGTTGGAGTTGGACTTTAGCGAAGAGGAGGTGGAGTTCGCCGACCGCACGCAGCTGTTTGCGTTGTTGTCGGAACTCAAGAGTGAGGTGACGCGACTGACGGAGTCGTTCCGGATGGGCAATGCGCTCAAGAACGGTGTGCCGGTGGCAATCGTCGGAAAGCCCAATGTGGGTAAGTCCACGTTGTTGAATGCGCTGTTGAACGACGACCGCGCCATCGTTTCTGACATTCCCGGCACCACGCGTGACACCATCGAAGACACTGTGACCATCAGCGGGACACTGTTCCGTTTCATCGACACCGCCGGCATTCGCAACTCCAGCGACGAAATCGAGAACTTCGGCATTCAGCGCACCTACCAGTCGGTCGATAAGGCCGACATTGTGCTTTACTTGGTGGATGCCGCCACATCGGCAAGTGGCGAGGTACAGGCCGAAATCGCCGCTTTGCGTCAGCGGCCGGGTGGCGATGAAAAGTGTATTATTTTGGTAATCAATAAAATAGATACTACGACAAACGATGCTTTCGTCCACTGGAGCGACAGCGAGGTGGTGCGGATCTCTGCAAAGGAGCGGCGTAACATTGAGGCGGTAGGCGAGTTGCTCACGCGTCACATCGCCTCACAGCACATCGGTGAAACCACGTTGCTCACCAACGCCCGTCATTACGACATCATGGTGAAGATTGCACAGGATATTGACGTGGTGGTCCAAGGGCTCACCGACGGGCTGCCTACCGACCTTGTGGCGATTGATGTACGCGGCATTCTCGACAAACTCGGCACGCTCACCGGCACCATTACCGACAACGACGTGCTGAACACCGTATTTGGAAAATTCTGCATCGGAAAATAGTTTTTAATTAGGAATTGGTGGCGACGCTCCTTGGGACTGTCGGATATGACATTGTTGCGCACGCTGGGAAAAAGTTAAGAAGATAAGGAGTTAAGATGTGTGTCTTATCCTGAAATAGGTTGACAGTTTTTGAGGCAAAAAACTTCAAAAAGATGTCACGAAGAACGAAATTTCAAGCACAAAAGATTTCAGATGAACAGAAACTGG
>JAKSMF010000152.1 GCA_024400775.1 Bacteroidales bacterium
CGTAACGATGCTTCAGACGGCGGCACTTGGCGCGCAAGTCGAAGATAGAGAGCTGCGGGGTATCGTCAATAATGAGTTTATTGGTATAAAGCACCTGCATCTTTTCCATCAACTGATCCCATTCGGTCTCATCGAGCCGGCCCTTGACGATCTTTTCGGAGTCGATACCTGATTCGATGGAGAACAGACGATGGACGAGCTGCGTGGCCGACATTTCGAGCGAGAAGAGGGCGACGCTTTTGCCGAAGTCGATGGCGGCATTACGTGCGACAGAGAGCACGAACGAGGTTTTACCCATACCCGGACGGGCAGCGATGATGACGAGGTCGGAATTCTGCCAGCCGCCGATTTTTTCATCGAGCGAACGGATGCCGGTAGGAACACCTTTGAATTTGTCGTCGGAGTTTTGCAGCACAACGAGGTCATCAATGGCTTTTTTCACCACGGCGACCAACTCCTTACTTTCGCGACTGAAGTTGCTTTCGATAACGTTAAACAATTCTGTTTCAGCCTTATCGAGTACAGTCATAACATCTTTGGGTTCATCGTAGGCCTGCTTGGTGATGTCGCCGCAAATGGTGATGAGCTGACGTAACACGTAGCGTTCCATCACGACACGGGCGTGGTATTCGACGTTGGCGGCAGAAGCCACCGAATTGGTGAGGTTGGCGAGGTAGGCAGAGCCACCGACGAACTCCAGCTTCTTTTCGGAGCGCAGCTGGTCGGCAACCGTCAGCAGATCGATGGGCTCATCTTTACGGAAAAGGGTAAAGATAGCGCCATAGATGTACTGGTGTTGTTCGCGATAAAACATTTCAGGGCGAAGGGTATCCACCACATTAGTAATTGCATCGCGGTCAATCATAAGTGCGCCGAGCACGGCTCTTTCGAAGCCGAGTGCCTGCGGTATCACCTTGCCCGTGTTACCAATAGCGTTCTCCACTGTCTTGTACGAAAATCGTGTTTCCGTCTTTTGTCCCGTCGTCAGTTCGTTTGCCATATAGAAAAGTTAACAAAAAAGTTAAAAAGTTAATTATCAAGCGACTGCACAAATACAGCGCCTAATTTTTCAAGGTTGCAAAGGTACTATTATTTTTGCAGAAAAAAGAGGCAAAAAGTAAAAATAAATTGAGAAAATCCCTAATTGATTTAAGTTTCGCAAGTTAACAAAAAAAGCATAACAAACCCAGGACTTGAGACTTCTGACAGAGGAACGAGAAGGAATGGATTTGCCATTACATTTTCCAATTCCGACTTGAAAAGTCGTAAGTCAAAAGTCGCAAGTCTCTATTACAGCAAGAAAAAAAACCGCGAAAGTCGAGTAATTAATAAAGTTGGTAAGAGCAGAAGGCGTGGGGAATTTTAGGCTTGAGACTTCAGACCTTTTGCCTCCTCCCCCACGATTCACTTCTAACTTCTAACTCCAAACTTCTAACTAAGACCTACTTTCCCATTCCGCCTTGGTTGCCCTGGCCGCTGTCGCCGCCGCCCATACGGTTGAACTCATCGTTGTCGCCCGAACGGCGCTGACGGACCTGAATGTTCTGTTTACCAAAACGATAGCTGATGTTCAAATCGACGCTACGGCGTTTGCTCATCCAGCGCTGATTGATGATGGAGCCGTCGGGATAGATGTCGTGACTTACCCAGGTGCTTTGGTTAAAGATGTCGCGTACGCTGAGACGGATGGTGAGCGCATCTTTGAGGAAGCTGGCCTTGAAGCCGGCCCACGCGAATACCACGCTCTTGGTGGTTCCGAAAGTGTTTTTCTGCTTCGGCATCCACCACACACCGAGTTCGACCGAGTAGTGTTTCAGGAAGGAGAATGTGTGCATGGTGTAGAACTGCAGGTTGCTCTTTAGGCTGGCGACCTTCTGCGTTTCATAGTCAAACATCTGTTTTCCAAGCACATAGTTAACATTCCACATCATCATCCACCATCTTCCGACCGGAATGGTGGCAAATGCGGAAACGCGCATGGCGTGCATCTTGCCGATGTTTTCGGGCTTGGAAAGACGAATGTTGGTGAGCTTGTCGGTATAAACCATGGTTTCCTCCGTGCCACGCGTAAATTCGTATGCAACCGTGGCGAACAGCATGTAATGCCACGAATAATCGACAGCCACCGTGTGCATGTATTCCGGTTCCAAATAGGGATTGCCCATGGAGTAGTTGTATTCATCTTCAATATCAATGTGCGGATTCAGGCTGTAATAACCCGGACGCGAAATTCTGGAACGGAAGGCAAACGACAAGTTGTTCATTTTCGGCAACTGATAATCAAACTGCAACGACGGGAACACGTCGAAATAGTTCTGCTGATTCACTTCTTGCGTAGTTAAAAGATTGCCTTTCAGATGCGTAAATTCGCCGCGAAGACCGGTTTGCGCCGTCAGGCGGTCGCTCAGCTGGAAGTTGGCCTGCACATACGCCGCAGTAATGCTTTCTTCATAGACAAAATGACTGCTTTTGCTTTCCAATAAACTATCATTCAAATAGTTGACGGAATTATTGTCGTTGCGGGCATAACTGGTTTTTACGCCATATTCCATCGAAATCTTGTCGTTAATGGGCATTTCGATGTCCAATTTGAGAGCAGCGACATGCATACGGTTCGGCAGGTCGGGCGTCCAGTAACGGTCGCGACGGAAAAGTGTCTGGAAATCATCCATATAATAGGGCATTTCCCTGAGGGATGAACCACGGTTGTGGTCAAGTGAATAGGTCGCATCCAGATAAAGCGTAGTCCCCAAAGTATCGAAAATATGCTTGAAATTGGCGTTAATTTGATGATTTCCGTGCTTGCCCAACGAGGAACTTTCGTTCGAAAATGCAGAAAAAAGCTCATTATTGAGGTACAAACGGTTGTAGGTGTGTGAATCCCAATTCATGTCGAAGATGTTGCCACGATAGGAGAAGCTGAGGGTGTTGACGGAATCGATGTAGTAGTCGGCGGAGAAGTTGAACCCGTGAGACTGGAATTTGGAAAGACTGTTCCAGATTTCTTCGGGGCGTTCATTGGACGCCTGGCGCAGCGTGTCGCCATTGATGAATGAAATCGTTTCGGAATCGGAGCCGGCCTTCGACTTATTAAACATATAGTAGTAGCTGCCGCTGAGCACCCATTTCCCGACACGTGCGGTAAGGTTAAAGCCATCGTTGGTACCGACGTTGCCGTTGTAATCAACGCCAGCCCAGACACTTCCGTTGATACCGTTGATGCGGTCGTGTTTGGTGACGAGGTTGATGATGCCCGAAGTGCCGGCGGCGTCGTAACGCGCCGACGGGTTCTTCATCACCTCCACGCGGTCGATCATCGTGGCGGGCATACTCTTCAAGTAGTTGGTCAGGTCGTCGCCGGAGAGGTGCGGATCTTTGTCGTCAATGAGGATGAGCACACCTGACTTGCCTTGCAATGAGATGTTGTCGCTGTTATCGACCATCACGCCGGGCATTTTACGCAACAATTCGAGCACATTGTCGCCCGCAGCGCTGGGTTGCGACTCAACATTCATTACGGTTTTACCCAGTTTTTGCTCGAAAAGGGGCTTTTTATACACCGCTTCGACCGATTGCAGCATTTGCGCATCCTTTTGTAAAACGATGGTACCCAAGTCGGTACAGGTTTTTCCGATGATAGTCGGTTCGCTCACGAAGTC
>JAKSMF010000153.1 GCA_024400775.1 Bacteroidales bacterium
AAATGCGCCTCAACTATGTGCAGGTGAAACAAGTCCCCTGTCATTGCGATTATCAGCCTACCAACTTGGTAATCAATGAGAAACGTCTTTATGTATTGGATTGGGAATATGCAGGTATGAATGATCCTTTCTATGATATCGCTTGTTACGGCAATGCTGGTTTTGATAAGGCGCTGTCATTGTTGGAGGCGTATGTCGGGCATAAACCGACCGCTGATGAGTTGCGCCGCCTCTATTTCCACCGCGCCTTCCAATGCCTGCAGTGGTACAATGTCGCAATCTTCAAAGACCGCATCGGCCTCAGCAAAGATCTGAATATGGATTTCAATCAGGTGGCACTAATGTTCCAAGGTATGGCTACCGACCTGATTAGCAACTACGATTCTCTGTAAAAGTAGGGATTACAGTTTTTTTCGTGTTCGACCGTCGTGGTCGGTCCGTGCCCCGGGAAGATGATTGTGCTGTCGGGGAGGGGATGGATTTTGTTTTGAATGCTATCTGCCAACTGTTGCATATCGCCGGTCGGAAGGTCGGAGCGGCCTACGCTGTCGCGGAAAACCAAGTCACCAACGAAGACGGAACCGCTGGCGTGATGATACAGACAGATGCTGCCGGCGCAATGACCGGGCGTTTCCAAAACCGTCAACGTCTCATCCCCAAAACAGATTTCATCGCCATCTGCCACAAAATGGTCGGGCTGCGGAAAATCCTCCTTCTCACAATCGATGCCGAATGCGACTCCGTACGCTACACAATGACTGTAAACGCGCTGAAGGCCGCCTTCATGCATCCAAAGCGGCGCACCAAACGCCTTGACGCTAAAACCAGCGCCAAGCACATGGTCAATGTGCGGATGTGTTGCAATAATGTACTTGACTTTCAAATCATTACATTTGATGAATTTCGCAATTGCCTTCTTCTCGCTGTCGGTTGACATGCCGGGATCAATGATGACGGCCTCTCGCGTCTTATCATATAATATATATGTATTAACTTGCAATGGATTGTTTTGAAAGACTTGAATTTGCATAATTGTTGTGAAAATTATTGATTTTCAATAAAATACATAAATATCGTTTTAGCGATATTCTACTTTATTTAAGAAAAACACATATCTTTTTCCCTTCGATCCTTTATCTCTGTTGCGAAGACTTTGGTATCCGCTGACCAGAAAGTTATTGCCGTACCAGCGCTGAATGTCGGTTTCGCGATTGTACTCGATGAGGTCGCGCGGGCTGCTGGTCTCAATGCTGAAGGAGGATAATTTTTCGAGCGTTTCGTATCCGTTAAGTAACGTGTTGATAATACGATTGTTATGCGGGTAGTAAACGAGTATGTCGTCGTTGAGGTAGTCGGTGTGAATGACTGGGGCGAGGTGCATGATGCTGGTGTTGTCAAGCAGCACGTAGTTGTCCCACAGCAATCGTCCGTTGCGGTCGAAGGTGGTAAGGTAGGCGTTTACAAAGCGGTAACCCAGAAAAACCGTGGATGTCGATGGCGTGTTGAAACGCATGTCATCGTAATAGCTGTTGTAGGAATAGGTGTATTCAGGATAGAAAACTTCAGAAACAAAGGTGAACTGTTCGCCGTTTTCTGTTCCGCGGCCAACTTGCAGTTGCAAGTTGAGGTTGTTATCCTTATTGGAGGCCGGCGTACCACTTTTTAGCGATGTGAAGTTGAACAGTCGCACCGAATCCACCATATTGTGATGCAGTATCGTGGTATAGACACCGGAATGCAGCCCGGAAGAGTAGTTGTCGATGAAGGTGTTGTACGTTCCGACAATCAGCGTGCTGTCGGCGTTCATCGGGAAGGCACGCGCCGTGTGAATGAGCAGCTTGTTGCCGTCGTCTAACTTTTTCGGAAGCGGAATGATGGCGCATTCGGAAGTCAGCCAGTCGTATTCGTACAGGAAAAGATGCCCTAACACCCCGTTGTCGGACGGATTCAGCCCGAGCAGCCAGCGATGATTCGCCGTGTCGGCAGTGCAGAAATTGAGTTTGTAGTCGCCAATGTCGTTTAATACCGTCAGCACATTCCTATCTTGGTAGAAAAAATAGACATGATCGTATTTCGTGCCTGTTGCCCGAATTACGAAATGCTCCGGAACAGCATATATATCAGTAAGATAACGATTGTCCAACACACTTAGGTCGGTTACTAAGTGCTTGTTGTTTTTCAGGTCAAGAGTGATAATGAAAGTGCGGGCGGAATCCTTTTTCGGTTGTCTTTTTTCAAATAAAAGAAAAAGAAGCTCGTCGGATTTGCTGTACGAAATAAACTCCGATTGCGCAGTTAGATTGATAGAGAACTGCTTCTGTTTCACCAAATTGGTGTCATAATGGATGAAAAACCACTGCGTTGTGTCCCAAGCAGTCTGTCCGGCGTCGTAAAATACCACGACGCCGTTGGTGTCGGCAGGCGCGAAATCATAATCATGCTGGTCTTTGGCCCCATTCAACTCAATGCGGATGGGCGCATCGTGTTGCGCCAAAGTGAAATACGGACACAGCACGGCAATTGCGAAAAACGCCATTGCGATTTTGAATGTATTGCGTGCCGTGGTTTCCATGTGTAAAACGATTACAGCAGGTGCGGACAATGCAGAACGCATTGGTCGCAGATGGTGAGTTCTCCGTTGAGGCGTTTGCGGATCATCTCGATGTAGCGCTCGCGCAACGAATCGATTTTGATGTAGTTGGCAATCTCGTTGGCAAAGGCAAACATCAGCAGCATGCGTGCGTTGCGCTCGCAAATGCCGCGCGTGCGAAGGTAGAACATCGCTTCGTCGTCCAATTGTCCCACCGTGGTGCCGTGGTTGCACTTGACGTCATCGGCATAGATTTCCAAAAACGGCCGTGAGGTGACGTGTGCGTCATCGGTAAGCGTGATGTTGCGGTTGGTTTGTCCGGCGACCGTGCGCTGTGCGTCAGGCTGCACCACCACATGTCCCAAAAAGTCCGCTCTCGCGGCATCATCGATAATGCCCTTGTATAGCTGGTGGCTTTCGCAATCGGGAACTTGATGATCTACAAAAATCTGATTGTCAACGTGCTGGTTTCGGTCAACCAAATACAGTCCGTACAGATTGGCAGTGGTAAACGGTTCGGTTAGGAATACGTTGATGCGGTTCCTCAGGTAGCCCGTGTTGAAGGTCATCGCATTGGAATAGAACTGGGAATGCCCTTTCTGCAGCACATCTACTTCGTTGAATAACAGTGATTCCGGGTTCTTGTTTTCCATTTTATAATATGAAAAACGGGAATCTTCCGCCAGATAAATCTTCGTCACATTGTTGATGAAGCACTTTTTGAATTCGATGGAATCATCACACTGTACGAACGAAAGTTCGGCGTTTTTACCCATGACGATGAGGTTGCGGTTGTTGATTATCAACTCTTCTGCAGAATCGGTGAGCGAAATGAGTTGTATCGGTTTCTCCGCGGTTACGTTGTCGGGAACGTAGATGAAAAGCCCGTCGTTGTATCTTTGGCGATTCAAAGCGGAATAGTCATCTTCTTTCGGTGTGGGTTTGTCGTTGAGGTAGGGGAGCACCTTCTCCGGAAATTGGCGCTGGGCTTCCATTAAGGAACCAACGATAATGCCATTTTCGAAAATTGTAAGTGGTTGGTTGTTATGTACATACCATCCATTGAGGA
>JAKSMF010000154.1 GCA_024400775.1 Bacteroidales bacterium
TTTTCGCATTGCGGATTGAAAATTCCAATGATGTTGCAACTTTTTAGCATTGTGCCATCGAACGCTTTCGCATTAAAATGCTGCATAATGACTGTGTCACAATACTTTGTCAATTCTTCCTGTAAAAAGCGAGCGCATTTTTCGTGAGCCATCGTATTCGGGATGCCCGGCCCAAAATCGGTTTGCGCCTTTACGTAATAATATGCGGAATCGGCACTGTATGCAGGGGCTTCCAATGCCGTCTGTTCATCTTCTTCAGTGTTGTTATTCTGCTTTTTCTCCTTGCAAGATATGCAGGAAAATGCTAAAACAGCTGTAAAACAAGCAATTGTAAAAAAACGAAATTCCATTTTCTGCTATTTTTTTGCATATTGTAAATATTCTTTGCGATTGCGTTGAATGTCGATGCAGCAGTAAAGCGCATTGCGCATGGGCTGACAGTCGGCTTCGTTTTTGCCGGCAATGTCGTACATAACATCCTGCAACGGCGCGGTATGAACGATCGGCATTCCCGCGGTGAAGCAAACGCCTTGGTTGCCAGCAACTTGTTGAAACAGCGAAAGACCGTGTTCGGGGGAAAGTGCCAAAATAGCGTCAAATTTGGCGTATTCACCCTTTTCGAAAAGCTGTTCCGCCGTAAGCGGTCCGAAAACATTGATTTTTTCACCGAAGGCCTGTTTCATGACCGGAGCCAAAATCTCTTTTTCTTCCTTCCCAGGTTGTGCATTCAATGCCAAAATGGCGATTTTTGCATTGGTGCAGGAGAAATCCATCTTTAAACTCTGCTGTAAGGTCTTGATTTTTCGGATGATAAGTTCTGGATTCAAAGCTTTGGAAGCATCGTGGCTGGCGATAAAAGCCATACGAAGGCTGTCGGAAACCACCATCATCAGTGCGTTTTGGGCGGAAAATTGACGCGCAATAAATTCAGAATGATTGTTGAATTTAGCGCTCGCCGGCATATTTTCTTTGTTTACCGGGGCGGTGATAATAGCATCTATAAACTTGCTTTTCAAATCTTTACAAGCAGTTGTTAAAGCTAATTCCGCCAATCGGCCAGCCTCCGGTGTTGACTTTCCAGGGGTAGGGGTGAGTTCTTGTTCAAAGATATTGACGAAATTGTATTTTTTCGGATTCAGTTGCTCGGCCTTGCGCGTGACTTGCATTGAAAAATCCTGTAATTCAAATAGATTCTTGTAGTGGCTGGCGGCTTTGGCTGCACCATAAACGGCAGGCGCACACATATCCAAAATCTTTGGATCGTTTAACGCCTTCATGATGACTTCATAGCCGATGCCGTTCAAATCGCCATGCGTAATGCCAATTTTGGGAAGAGTAATTTCGCTCATGTATTTTGTTTTTGTATGTTCTTTTTTATAAAAAATGATAATTAACTCATGATTTAGTTGCCGTTATCATCGTATGTGTCATACAGGAAGTTGTTGTATGGGTAAATCTGTATGTGAAGTTTCTTGATTTCTTCATACAAAACGGCTTTCATTTCTTCAATATTTTCCTTCGTTTTGGCAGAAATAAAGAGTGTTTTATAGCTCATTTTCGCCATCCACGTCTGTTTTAATTCCTCCAGGGTGATGTTTTCTTTCGTGCGCGGAGTCAGGTCGTCGGGATCTTTTTCCACCCATTTGTAATTATCTATCTTATTGAAAATCACAATGACGGGTTTGTCGCCTGCGCCAATTTCTTGCAGAGTTTGATTGACGACGGAGATCTGTTCCTCAAAGTCGGGGTGACTGATGTCGATTACATGTACAATCAGGTCGGTTTCGCGGATTTCGTCCAGTGTCGATTTGAAGGACTCAATCAGGCTGTGCGGGAGTTTGCGGATGAAGCCGACGGTGTCGGACAGCAAAAACGGCAGGTTATCTATAACTACCTTACGCACAGTGGTATCGAGCGTGGCGAAAAGTTTGTTTTCGGCAAATACGTTCGACTTGCTAATCAAGTTCATAAGGGTGGATTTGCCGACATTGGTATAGCCCACCAAAGCAACGCGAACAAATTGCTCGCGATGACTGCGCTGCGTCAGCTTTTGGCGGTCGATATCCGCCAATTTCTTCTTTAACAACGAAATACGGTCACGAATGATACGACGGTCGGTTTCGATTTCCTTTTCGCCCGGCCCCCTCATGCCAATACCGCCGCGCTGTTTCTGCAAGTGGCTCCACATACCGGTCAATCGGGGCAGAAGATATTGGTATTGAGCAAGTTCCACTTGTACTTTCGAGTGCGCTGTCTGCGCGCGCTTGGCAAAAATATCCAAAATAAGGTGCGTGCGGTCCATCACTTTGCAATGCAACACGGCCTCGACATTCCTTGACTGAGAAGGTGACAATTCATCATCAAAAACGGCTAAATCAATATCATTTTCTTGGATAAATTCAGCCACTTCTTCCAATTTCCCACTGCCTAAATAGGTTTTCGGATCAGGGTAGGGAAGGTTTTGCACGAATTTCTTGAGGGGAATGCCACCGGCGGTGTCCAGCAGGAATGCCAGCTCGTCCAAGTATTCATTCACACGTTCCATGCCGCAGGAAGGCGTCGCAACTGCCACTAAGACAGCTCTTTCAACGTAATTATCGGGAGTCTCTTTTTCTATTTTCATGTATATAAAATGCGTCTGCAAAAGTAGTGTTTTTTTCGCAGATTTCCATCTGCTGCAATGACAAAATTTGATGTATCTTTGCCAAATATTTCAAAAAAGATGGAAAATAGTCCTGTTTTTACGCAACAATTTGATATTCAGTCACATCACATTGCTCCAGACTTTAGTGTGAGCCTGCAGTATTTGTTAGGGTGTATGCAAACGACGGCCGATTTGCATGTGGATAGTCGGCAGATGGGTTGGCGCGAGCTGCACGCCAAGGGCTGCTTTTGGGCGATTTACCGTATGGGCCTGCAGATTGAGCGACTTCCCCGTAAATACGACCGAATCACCATCCGCACATGGGCCAATCCTCCACAAGGAGTTTTTCAGCCGCGTAGTTTTGAAGTGTTTGACAGTCAGGGAGATTCGCTGCTCCGAGCGCAATCTATGTGGCTGATATTAGATAATCAGGACTTCCGTCCGCAGCCCGTGGAGCAAATCATTGGCAATCAACGCCTTGAGCTTATGGGCAATAATGTTTCGTTTCCCATTCCGCTAAAGGTACCGCCGTTCGTTGGCGCCCCCGCGTTTCCTTCCGTCACTCACGATGTGCTGTATTCCGATATCGACACCAACTGGCATGTTAACAATACAAACTATTTGCGTTGGTTATTAGATAGCCTTCCTGCCAATTTTTTGCAGAGCCATCGGTTGTCCGAAATCGTTCTCA
>JAKSMF010000155.1 GCA_024400775.1 Bacteroidales bacterium
TTTCGAAGTCGGCACACCACAATTTTCAACTTTCAACTTTCAATTTTCAACTTCCGTGGGCTGCGATAGCGTCGTTACGCTACATTTGACTGTCAACCAGAGCGTTGAAACGACCGAAGACCTCAGCATCTGCGAGAGCGACCTTCCGTACACTTATAACGATACCGTTTTCGAAGTCGGCACACCACAATTTTCAACTTTCAACTTTCAATTTTCAACTTCCACGGGCTGCGACAGTATCGTAATGCTACATTTGACTGTCAACGAGAGTGTTGAAACGGCCGAAGACCTCAGCATCTGCGCCAGTGACCTTCCGTACGTTTGGAATGACGTCACCTTCAATGAAGCCGGCACACAAACAGTTACCCTGACCGCCGACAACGGTTGCGACAGTCTTCTGACGATGACGGTTTCGGTTACTGAAATCAATACGGCCATCGAAATCGTTGACCTGGGCTGTCCGCTGGGCCTTGCGATTTACCAGGAAAATGCTGAGTATCAATGGCTGGATTGTGAAACCAATACGGTGATTGCCGGTGTCACAGATTCCGTATTTATGCCTGCAGACGAGGGAACCTACGCCTGCATCATCACCTACGAAGGTTGCACAGACACGACCGACTGTATCTATTTCCTTGGCAATGGCATATCTGAAATCCAACTGTCGAATATCAAGGTCTGGCCGAATCCGGCGAGAACGCTTCTCAACGTGGAGTGCGGTATAGAAAACGCTGAGCTGCAGCTGTTTGATGCGACAGGCCGACGAGTGATAAGCCAACTATCCAGCGGTGATGTTACTTTGTTAGAAATCAGCAATTTATCGCCCGGTGTTTATGTTTTGCACATCGTAACCGACGGCAAGCGCGTGGGAACGAGAAAAGTGGTCAAGCAATAGATTCTTTCACCAAAGTTTTCAAAAGGCAGGGACGGGAAACCTTCTCTGCTTTTTGTGGTGGGCAATGGGTTAAGGGGTTACCGTAGAGACGGCGTGCACACCGTCTCTACAGGCCATCCGGCCAAATAAAAGCAATTATTGCTGTCCGGTAAAAATTGAAAAAAGGGGAAAACATCTTCTGCAAGGCTTAATAAAAGGTGTGTGAAAAAGTCGTATTTTTGTCGCACAATTTTCAATCAAAATGTCCACGATTTCGCGTTTCCGCCAATACCTGCTTTTAGAGAAGTCGCTTTCGGCCAAAACCGCCGAGGCGTACCTGCATGATGTGGGCTTGTTGGATAACTTTTTGGGTGAGAAACGGCTTGAAAGCGCGGATATTGGGGACTTGAAGAATTTCACCAAATACCTGCAGTCGGAAAAGCAAGTGGAACCGACATCGCAGGCGCGCATCGTGTCGGGAATTCGCGCATTTTACCGTTTTTTGGTGCTTGAAGGCAGCATCGACAGCAATCCCGCGCTGCTGCTGGATGCGCCGAAACTGGGCAAACACCTGCCCACCGTGCTGAGTGTTCCGGAGATTGAATCCATTCTCAACGCCGTCGATCTCAGCACGCCCGAAGGCCATCGCAACCGCGCCATTCTGGAGGTTTTGTACGGCTGCGGCCTCCGTGTGAGCGAACTGATCGGACTGCGCCTGTCGTGTCTGCACTTCGAAGAGGGCTACATTCGCGTCATCGGGAAAGGCGACAAAGAGCGCATCGTGCCCATCGGTCAAACCGCACAAAAAGCAGTACTGCTTTACACCAACGGTCAGCGCAAGAAGTTGAAAATCAAGAAGGAATGTGGCGATATCGTCTTTTTGAACCGTCGCGGCGGCCAGTTGTCGCGCGTGATGGTTTTCCTTATGATCAAGGAACTTGCCGAACATGCCGGCATCACCAAGGAGATTAGTCCGCACACCTTCCGTCACTCCTTTGCAACGCACCTTGTGGAGGGCGGCGCCGACCTGCGCGCAGTGCAAGAGATGCTCGGTCACGAAAGCATCACCACCACCGAAATCTACACCCACCTCGACCGCGAATACATCCAAAGCACCATCGCACTTTTTCACCCAAGATATTAGTTACTGATTTTCAAAAAAATTCGTAACTTTGCAGCGAATTTTCAGACCATAACCATGACCTTACTATTTATCTTCCTATTCGGCGCGATGAGCATCTCGTTTTTGTGTTCGCTGCTCGAATCCGCACTCATGTCCACTTCCCTATCTTTCATTATGATGAAAGAAGAAGAGGGTTATAAGCCGGCCGAATTGTTCAAGAAATACAAAACCGAACCCGAAAAGCCGCTGGCCGCCATTCTATCGGGCAACAGGCCACCCTGGTTTTCGGCAGTGCCTGGTTCGGACTGGTTTCCGCCGTCACCACCCTGCTCATTCTCATCTTTTCCGAAATCATCCCCAAGACCATCGGCTCTACACATTGGAAAGGACTTATGGGATTCACCGTCAACACGATACGCATCCTGATTGTAATCATGTATCCCCTGGTGATTTTGGTGAAATATGTCGGCAAGCTCATCAACCGCAAAGACGGGGAAGCGACGGTTAGTCGCGAGGAGGTGGCGGCGATGGCCAGCGCCCCGCAGCCCACATGAGAAAGCCCGTCACCGATCATCGAAAAGCGGCGCAGAACAAGGCTGACGCCGATGGCCAACGTCGGCGAAGAGGAAGGTGTGATTGAGGAGGACGAGAACAAAATCATCCAGAACATCATCAAGTTGGATAATGTGTTGGCATACGATGTGATGACGCCACGCGTGGTGGCCGCCATCGCGCCGGAAAGCATGACGCTGCGCGAATATTATGAAGACGACCAATACGACCACTTTTCGCGCATTCCCGTATATGCCGAATCTCCCGAATTCATCACCGGCTACGTGCTGCGCGACGATGCGCTGGAAGACCTCGCCGAAGACAAATTCAACCTCACCCTCGGTGACATCAAGCGCGATATCCCCTACTTTAACGAAGAAAAATCGCTCAGCGACATTTGGGACTCGCTGCTCAAGCAGAAATCGCAAATCGCACTGATTATCGATGAATACGGATGTTTTCAAGGCATTCTGACGTTGGAAGACATCATTGAGACCATCTTCGGTTTGGAAATCATCGATGAAAGCGACGAAGTCTCCGACATGCAGCAATACGCCCGCGAGCGCTGGCAGCAGCGCCAAAAGCGTTTCAAGAAAATTCAACCCGCCACCACGCCCGACCCGTCCGAAACAGACGCAGTAGGACATGCGTGATGAGTAGAAAAAAAAGCACTCACAATTTCTTGTAAGTGCTTTTTTAGTGTGATCTGTACTGGATTTGAACCAGTGACCTCTTGCCTGTCAAGCAAGCGCTCTAAACCAACTGAGCTAACAGATCAAA
>JAKSMF010000156.1 GCA_024400775.1 Bacteroidales bacterium
GCATCAACGATGTAGTTGCATTTGTTGTTGATGTTGAAGATACAGTTATCGAAGATGAGTTCAAACGGAGTGAAAGCGTTATAACTTGATTCGAGCAGTACGGGCGTGTGGTTGGTAAATGAGCAGTTTTTGAAAATGATGGTGTCGAAAACGGACGAAAATTGGTTATATAGGTTTTTGAATTTGCAGTTCTGAATGGTGACGGCGCGGCCGTAACAGTGTATGTCATAGCGGTTTATGTCGCAACTATCAAGCAGTACTTCGTTGATGTTGTTGCAGCCGAAGATGCCCCAATTGGATCTGGAAGTGAGGTTGCGAATATAGGAGCGCCACACGTTGTCCATCGCGATACCGTAGCCGTAGTGGTTGGTTTGAGAGTATGTACCGTTGATATTGACGTGATTCATAATCACTTCGGCGCAGTTGTTGACGCGGATGGCGGCGTCGGCGTACTTGTTGTTGGCGGGTGTGGTGATGACGACATCGCGGATTTCGACATTGTATTCGTTTTGAACGTCAATGCAATAGGTTTTGTACGTGCAGTCTTTCAGTCGGTTGATGGTGAGGCCGGCAATGAGTTTTCGTTGGGTGCTTACCGGACAGAAGGCGGCAGCGGGACGGCTCTCTTCCGTATTGTACGGCATAATCGGCCTGTTCTGCGCTCTGCCGTTTTTGATGAAAAGAATGTCTTGGCGCGTATGCCCGTAACTGTATCCCTGCCGTTTATCAACCCACAGACTGTCATCTTTTAGTAATAGAAGAAATGTGCCTGAACTGAGTTCGGGAACTTGCGAAAAGTCACCCCTGTCAATCATGGTTTTGGTCACCTTAATGCTATCGACGGCATTTTTCAGTTCGAAAAGATAGCAGGCTTTGCTATTGTTTCGCACGTTGAGCACCAGATGTCCGAAGTCGTTGTGCGAAGATAGTGGGATGGGTTGCGCGTCGGCGGGAATTTCGATATCCATCTCTTGGATGCCGTTATAATCGACAAAAGCATCCATGATGGTTGCAGCCTTATGCGTATTGTATAAGACGTAGTAACGTTCGATGTCGGTTTGCGCTTTTTCCAAACCGAACATGAAGGGCGTGAGGGTGTCTTTTTGTCCTTTTATAAAATTTGTCATTAAAACCAATAGTGTGAGAAAGAAGAATCTCTTTGACATTGAAGTAGTTACAATAAATTTTCTATAGGAGAAGTCTTTTACAAAATCAAGTAGTTATTTTCTAAAAATGCAAAAAAACAGGCAAATCTTTTCCAATCATGACAAAACATTGATGCTGTTCTGTCGCTGCTATTTTACAGTTTGTCCTCTGTCACCTGGCTCACGTCGCGATGTTCCGGATAGTCGAGAGAATAGTGCAGACCGCGGCTTTCTTTGCGGGCCATTGCGTTGCGGATAATCAGGTATCCCACGTTAATGACGTTGCGCAGTTCGCAGATTTCTGGAATCAGGATGGATTTTTTGTAGAGTTCCTCTGTTTCGCGATAGAGGATTTCCAAACGGTCGAAGGCGCGCTGAAGACGCAGATTCGAACGTACGATGCCGACATAGCTGGCCATGATGGTTTGTACTTCCTTCATTGACTGTGTGATGAGCACCATCTCTTCGTTCAAGACAGTACCTTCGGTATCCCAATCGGGGACGGCGTCGCAGAATTCGATGTTCTTGATGGCTTCGACAGCGTTAAGGCAGGCGCGGTGTGAGAACACCAGTGCTTCTAATAATGAGTTGGAAGCCAATCGGTTGGCGCCATGCAAACCGGTGGATGAGCATTCTCCGGAAGCGTAAAGGTGGTCAATGGTGGAACGTCCCCACTCATCAACCTGGATGCCGCCGCAGGAATAGTGTGCTGCAGGCACCACGGGAATCATCTCCTTTGTCGGGTCGATGCCGATGCTCAGACACTTGGCGTAGATGTTCGGGAAGTGGGCGAACATCTCTTCTTTTTTGATAAGAGTGGTATCAAGATAGACGTGGTCAACGCCTGCGGTTTTCATTTCGTTGTCGATGGCGCGGGCCACGATGTCGCGCGGTGCGAGTGAGCCGCGGCTGTCGTATTTGCGCATGAACTCTTCACCGTTCTTGGTTTTCAGGATGGCACCTGCGCCGCGCATAGCCTCCGTGATGAGAAACGACGGTCGTTCGCTGGGGTTGTAGAGTGATGTCGGGTGGAACTGCACGAACTCCATGCCGCGCACGGCCCCTTTCGCGCGATAGACCATCGCAATGCCATCGCCCGTCGCCACCGTCGGATTGGTGGTGTTTCCGTAAACTGTTCCGATGCCGCCAGTAGCCATCATCGTCACTTTCGATAAGATGGTGTCAACTTCTTTGGTCTTAGGATTATAGACGTATGCACCGAAGCAGGTGATGCCTGTCATGTGGCGGTTGACTTCGATGCCGAGGTGATGTTGGGTGATGATTTCAACCGCCAGATGATTGTCCAAAATTTCAATGTTGGGATTCTTCTGAGCAGCGAGCACCAGCTTCTCTTCGATTTCGTAGCCCGTAATGTCTTTGTGGTGCAAAACGCGGAATTCGGAGTGCCCGCCCTCTTTGGCCAGGGCGAATTTACCAGACTGTGTCTTATCGAAATCGACACCCCATTCCACGAGTTCCAATACCCGTTCGGTGGATTCGCGAATGGTGATTTCCACGATATGTCGGTCCGAAAGTTCATCGCCGGCAACCATTGTGTCCTGAATGTGTTTTTCGTACGTGTCCGGGCTGTACATTACAGCAGCAATGCCGCCTTGTGCGTACTTGGTGGAGGTGTCATCAATTTTGGCCTTCGTTATCATGCAGACCTTTCCGAAATTGGCGGCTTTTAAAGCGAAGCATAAGCCCGCGATACCGGAGCCGATAACCAGAAAATCAACTTTTTTTCTCATTTTTTAATATTTCTGACGGTCGGAAAATGCCATTTTCGGCCGAATTTTTGCGATTGCAAAAATACAAAATTTTCTTGACTATCTTTTCAGTTGACTATCGGTTTGTCGGCTGTCTATATTGTTGGCCGAATGTTGTTTTGTCGCTAATAGATTACTCGTGGAGGTGAGGTTCTTCTAAATTCAGCCCTGTGATTTCAGCAACTTCATTTATTGTCATACATTTGGATAAAAGTTTCTGGCGGTCTCGAGCAGGCGTTGTCGTCCTTCTTCGCGTCCTTCTTCGCGTCCTTTCTCCATACCTTTTTCCAAGCCTTCCGCGAATCCGATTTTGTGGTTGTCTTCGACGGCGATGCGGACGTCTTCG
>JAKSMF010000157.1 GCA_024400775.1 Bacteroidales bacterium
TAATACTTTGCTATATAAGGACTGGATAAATTAAGTAGATTTTTTGCTATTTTTCATCTGGTTCAAACCTGAATCCCAGACGTTTACCAGTTTTCAAGATCATGTTTTGGTCTTCAATTTGGAGAATATCATCAACAGAAATCTCAACCAAATTGGAATATTCTGGAACCAAAAGGTCGAAGTTGATGGTATATTGGATGGCAGACTGGAGAATTTCGATTACGGCTTGTTTGTCGAGTTCGCGGTCGTTGAAGTTGTTGAGCACGCTTGCCAATTCGCGTTTTCCTTCCACATAGAAGTGTTTGTCTTTGTTGATGAAGATACGGCCGATCATGTAGCCGGCGTCGTTGATACGGTTGTAGCGGAATGAGTCTGCGAGGAAGTTGAAGATGTGGATGACACCACAATAGGAGCGGTTTTTGTCTTCGCGGATGTACGGGGTCTTCATCACTTCGTGGTCGCGCGGAAATTCAAAAATGTTGGTGTGCATTAAGAAAATCAGCACGTCACCTGCAAATTTGAGTTTGAACTCGTGTAGGTTTTTGCCGTTGTAATCGACTGTGACGCGCGGATGTTCCTCGGCATAATTTTCTTCGTAATAGTCTTCAAATTCTTTGGCGCACTCTTTGAAAAGTTCCATGGATTCAAGCGTGCTGCTGTAAATCTGCTGTTTCAGTTCGCCTTTTTCAATCAAAAGCTGACAAATCTTCGAATGGTCTGTTTCCATGTTTTTGGTTAAAATATTATTTTAAAGTAATGTAATCCAATGGGTTAAGAGGAAAGCCGTTGTGCCACAATTCAAAGTGGAGGTGGTTTCCTTTATCGGTGATGCCGCTATGGCCCATGCGAGCGATAGGTTCGCCGGCTGACACTTTGGCGCCTTTGTTTTTCAGTAGTTGCGAGTTGTTTTTATAGATGGTGAGTACGTTGTCGTGGTGTTGAACAATGATGACGTTGCCATCGTACACGTCGTAACCGGAATAGATGACCATGCCGTCGGCGGCGCTGGTGACAAGGGTTCCGAGCTGGTTGGCGACATCAATGCCGTATTGGTTTTGCGGCACGCTGTAGGCGGTGATAATGGTCCCGGTGGTTGGAGGCTGTAGGAACAGATTCTGGATGTCGGCGCGGGCGCTGACGGCCACTGCATCGTTGGACTGGCGGGCGCTGACGGTCTTCAGCAGGTCACCGGCCTCTTCGCGAAGGCTCATCTCGCTTTCCGACACCTCGGCGGCATCCGCAAGCGCATTGCCATCGCTGATGGCTTCCGTATTTTCCGGCGCGGGACCGAGTGTGTCTTTGAAGTCCTCATTCAGCAGCTTCGACATGTTGGCCATGTACTGCTCGTTTTTGGAGTATTTGGACTGCAAATCCTTCATTTCCGTCGCCATTGCCTCGTACTTTTTGCGTTCGTTGGGCGTGGTGTAACCGGGAATGTAGTAGCGGAGCGGCGTGAAAGCAATGATGACGGCCGTAAGCGCGATGAGAACAACTGCCGACACGGTGACCGCCACAAAAATATTGCGCGGACTGAGTCGGAAGTTAATGCTCTCTTCGTGCGTATTCTCATTCAGGATAATCAAGTCATACTTGACTTTCCAGTTGATGCGAATGCGCTTCCAAAAATGTCGCCACTTTTTTATATCCGCCACAGCAGTTATCCTAATCGTTAAGTTCCTTCCTGCTTTCTACTTTCTACTTCTTGCTTATTTCATTGCTTCGACAGCGGCTTTGATGCGGCGGACGGCCTCGCGGAGTTTTTCTTCTGAGGTGGCGTAGGAAAGACGCACGCAGTTGTCGTCACCGAAGGCAACACCCATCACTAATGCGACGTTAGCATCATAAAGAATGTACATACAGAAGTCGGTGGAGTTGTCAATGGTGGTTTTGTTGTATTTCTGTGCGAAAATGGAATCAGCGGGAACATGCTTGCCGTAAAGGGAGCTGATTTCCGGGAAGAAGTAGAAAGCGCCTTTGGGCAGACGGACTTTGAAGCCGGGGACCTGTTGGAGCAGTTCGTAAACCATATCGCGGCGTTTCATGAAGATGTTGCGCATGTTGATGATGTCTTCCGAAGTTTTCGGATCCATCTCCATGGCTTTGATGGTGGCGCGCTGAGCAATGGAGCAGGTAGCTGAAGTTACCTGACCTTGCAGTTTGTTGCAGGCTTTGGCGATGGCGAGGGGGGCGCCAATGAAGCCGATACGCCAGCCGGTCATGGCGAAACCTTTGGCAACGCCGTTAACGGTGACGGTGCGGTCTTTCATCCATTCGAACTGGGCCATGCTTTCGTGCTTGCCTTCAAAGTTGATGTGTTCGTAGATTTCATCGGCCACGACGATGATGTCGGGGTATTCGCGCAACATTTCGGCGATGGCTTTCAGTTCGTCGCGGGTATAGAGCATACCGGTCGGGTTGGACGGGCTGCTGAAGATGATCATTTTGGTCTTGGGCGTGATGGCAGCGCGGAGCTGTTCGGGCGTTACCTTGAAGTCGTTCTCTATCTTGGTCTGAATGTAAACGGATTTACCTTCAGCGAGTTGTACGATGGCTTTGTATGTAACCCAGAAAGGAGCCGGGATGATGACCTCGTCGCCGGGATCAACAGTTGCCATAATTACTTGATAAATAGACTGTTTAGCACCGGTGGAAACGATGATTTGGTCGGGAGTATAATCGAGGTTGTTATCTCTTTTGAACTTAGCGCAGATGGCTTTTTTGAGTTCCGGGTAGCCAGGTACTGGCGGGTAGTGTGTCCAGTTTTCATCAATGGCCTGTTTTGCGGCTTCTTTCACCTCTTCCGGGGTGTTGAAATCGGGTTCGCCGATGCTGAGACTGATGACGTCTTTGCCAGCTTCTTTCAGCTCGCGGGCGGTTTGGGTCATTGCCAAGGTTTCAGATTGAGCCATGCTGCTAACTCTGTTAGAAATAAGTGCCATAATTGTGTTTTTTAGATTTATATTTGATTAATTATTATCAAGTATTTTTTAGGGGTGCAAATATACGACTTTTTTGGGAAGTCGCATGGAAATTAAGGTTAGAGTTGTTTACGGGATGTTGTTAAATAATTTGAGTTATACAAACTGCGGTGTGTCGTTCACAAAAACGGCTGAAGCTCTTCCACGCTTAACCCTGTCGCTTGGATAACTGTTTCTAACGGTATGCCCATGCTTAAGAAATTTCTGGCGGTCTCGAGCAGGCGTTGTCGT
>JAKSMF010000158.1 GCA_024400775.1 Bacteroidales bacterium
CGTCGATTTCATCATTACCGAAGACGGCACGCCGATGTTCCTCGAAGTCAATACCATCCCCGGACAGACCGCAATGAGCATCATCCCCAACCAGATTCGCTATGCCGGCATGAACCTCACCGATGTCTATTCCGAATTAATCGAACAAAGTTTCCAACGCTGTTAATTTATCTCTAAAATATTAAAAATGAATGCATTAATTGCTCCTTCTATGCTTTCGGCAGACTTCTGCCACCTCTCTAACGACATTGAAATGGTCAATCGCTCCTGCGCCGACTGGTTCCATTTGGACATTATGGACGGACTTTTCGTTCCCAACATTTCCTATGGTCTTCCTGTGGTGAAGGCCATCCGTTCCATGGCGGAAAAACCGTTGGATGTCCAGCTGATGATTACCGGTCCTGGTCGCTACGTCACCGATTTCAAACAGGCTGGTGCCGCTATTCTGACCGTTCACTGCGAAGCTGTAACGCATTTGCACAGAGTGGTTTGGCAAATTAAGAACGAAGATATGCTCGCCGGTGTCGCCCTCAATCCGCATACACCGGTCGCCCTGCTTGACGATATCATCCAAGACCTTGATCTCGTGCTGATTATGTCCGTAAATCCGGGCTTCGGCGGGCAGAAATTCATCAAAAACGCCGTTAAAAAGGTTGCTGAATTGAAGGAGATGATTGTCCGCCGCAATTCCAACGCCTTAATCGAGGTTGACGGTGGCGTGGACGGTAATACCGCTGTGGAATTGGTTGATGCCGGTGCCGACGTGCTCGTTTCCGGCAACTATATTTTTAAGGCAACCAATCCGGAAAAAACCATCGAATGCCTGAAGCACATCGGTGCGGAAGAACCCACTGAAGATGACGAAGAATAGTTTGATCTTCAATTAAATATAAAATTATGCAAAAAAGATTTCTGTCGCTGTTGCTCATTTTGAGTATGATTTTTGCTGCTGGATGCGCCAAAAAAACGTCCACCCAAGAACATGATCCGAAAGCGAAGCCCACGATTGTAAAAAATAGTATGACCTTTACCGAGTTGGGTAAAACCGGAATGAAAGTAAGCGAGCTGGGGCTCGGTTGCGCCTGCTTCGAAAAGCTGGATTCCACTCAGTCATACGACTTTATGACTGTCGCTTTGGACAGTGGCATCAACTACCTTGAAATCTGGAACGCAAATCCCGCCGTGCGAGACCGCATCGGTTATGCGTTGAAAGACCGTCGCGACAGAATCAACATTCAAGGCCCCATTGGTGGCTATTGGACGGGCTCCGATAACGACCGTACTCGCGATGTCGCACAGTGCAAGGCGGCTTTTGAAGACCTGCTGAAACGCCTCGGCACCGACCACATCGAAGTCGGTATGATTCACATCGTTGACTCTAAAGACGAGTGGAACGAAATCAAGGAAAGCCCTTATATGGATTATGTGAAGCAGCTGAAAAAAGACGGCAAAATCAAGCACGTCGGTTTGAGCTGCCACAACGCGGAAGTCGCCTACGAAGCTGTACAAAGCGGTATTGTTGAAGTGCTTATGTTCAGCATCAATCCGGCGTTTGACTTGCTTCCAGCTGACTTAAGCGCATGGGATTCAAAAAGTTATGACAACACTTTCACCAACATTGATCCCATCCGTACTAAGTTGTACAACTATTGCGAAGAACATGGTATCGGCATCGTGGCGATGAAGGCCTTCGGTGGCGGCCGTCTGTTGGATGCCCAGCAGTCGCCGTTGGGAACCGCCCTCACGCCAAGCCAGTGCATCGCATACGCACTTTCCCGTCCAGGTGTTGACATCGCCCTTTGCGGAGCGAACACGGTGGATGAGTTGAAACAGGACCTTCACTATCTGCACGCTACGGATGCGGAAAAGGATTATTCCAAAGCACTTTCTTCTTGTGAAAAGGCTTGTTGGAAAGGTGAATGCATTTACTGCGGTCACTGCGCACCCTGCCCGCAAGATATTGACATCGACCGCGTTAACAAACTGCTTAGCATCGCCAAGATGTATGAGGAGAGCGAAATTCCGCAGAGCATTAAAGATGAATACAGTCGCCTGAAACATCACGCCAGCGAATGTACGCAATGTGGTGCTTGCGAAAGCCGCTGCCCGTTTGCGGTGCCTGTGCGCGAAAATATGAAGGAAGCCGCCCGAATCTTTGGAAAATAATGCGGCTTTATCGTTTGTCTGTTTTCATAATTGATTATTAAACAAGTAAATAAGATGAAAATTCTCGTTACCGGCGGAAACGGTTACATCGGTTCACACACCTTGATACAGTTAATTAAAAGCAACGAATTCGATGTCGTTTCAATTGACAATCTGAGCCGTTCAGCCCGTGGCACGATGGACCGCATTGAAAAAATCACCGGTCGGCACGTCACTAATTATGAAGTTGATCTTTGCGACCGCGAAGCCACTTTTGAGGTTTTCGAAAAAGAAGGCCCTATTGATGGCGTAATTCACTTTGCGGCCTACAAATGCGTTCCGGAGTCTGTCAGTCAACCGATTATGTATTATCGCAACAACCTCAACTCGCTGCTCAACGTGCTGGAGGCATGCGAAAAATACCACGTTCCGAATCTGATTTTCTCCTCCTCATGTTCCATTTACGGCGAGGTGAGCCAACTTCCGGTAACGGAAGCCACTCCCGCCGGTGTCGCTGCCTGCCCGTACGCACATACCAAGCAGATAGGCGAGGGGATGATTCGCGCTTTTTGCGAAAAGAGCAGCGGTTTCAACGCCATCCTGCTTCGCTACTTTAACCCCGTCGGCGCCGATATGAGCGGCCTCAACGGTGAACTTTCGCCTGACACGCCCAACAACCTGATGCCCATCATCATGGAAACCGGCATCGGAAAACGCAAAGAGATGACCGTCTATGGCACCGATTAGGATACCCGCGACGGCTCTTGTATCCGCGACTATATCCATGTCACCGATATTGCCAATGCTCACGTAAAAGCAGTGCAATTTCTTGTAAATCATAAAAATACAGAATCT
>JAKSMF010000159.1 GCA_024400775.1 Bacteroidales bacterium
TACTGAAAATCTGGAAGAAAGAGAGATGGAAGGAGTAAAAATAATCGTCAAATACGTATGAGGTGGCTACCGGGTCAATCGCTTTGGAAAATCCGGAGTAGATGAAAAGGCAACCTAAAAGGATGCGCAAAATCATAATGACGATGGGCTCTTTATTTTGATTCATAATCTTGATTTTTTTTAGTTGTTATTATCGTTTTCTTCGCCTTCGTAAAGTTTGATTAAGGCGAACATGGCGTAATTGATGATGTCGTAATAGTTGGCATCCAAACCTTCAGAGATGACGGTTTTGCCGTCATTGTCTTCTATCTGCTTTATTCTCAATAATTTCATTAAAATGATGTCGGTTAGCGAACTGCGTCGCATTTTGCGCCACGCCTCGTCGTAATCGTGGTTTTTGTTGCACATCAAATCCTTGGCGTTCTGAAGGTATTTCTTGAAAAGCGTGATGGCTTCGTCGGCGGGCATTAACTCCTCCATGGTGTTGGCGACACCAACTTCCAACTGTATCAGCGCCATCACCGAATAGTTGACGATGCCGATATATTCCGGCATCACACCTTCGTTGACCAAAGTGACGCCTTTTTGTTCTATACTTCTGATTCTCTGTGCTTTAATGTAGATTTGGTCGGTCAGCGACGGGGTGCGGAGGATGCGCCACGCCGTGCCGTAATCCATGGCTTTTTTCGAGAAAATATCGAAACATTTTCCAGCCAAAATGTCAAATTCTTCGTTCGTTTTCATAGGAATTATTCTACCAGTTGGTAATGATGTAGATAATCGGATATTTCGTTTTCTAAAATGTCTTTTTTCAGCACTTTTTTGTCTTTATCCAACAAAAACATGTACGGAATAGCACGTAAATCGAACAGGTTTTTGCTGTTGATTTCGTTTAGGTAATCCCAGCCGTGGAGGTAGTTCGGGTTGGCCTTTTCCGCCAGATAGCGGCGCCAAAGCGCTTCGTCGTCTTCAAAGTAGATGGTCACCACCTTCAGCCGGCCGCTGGCGATGGCTTTGTTCAAATCTTCGTTAACGGCCAGCCTGCCACGCACTTCGGTGCAGGTCGGACAGTCGGGGTTTTGGAAATAGAGCAGGGTGTATTCGCTTTCGACATCGTAAAGTGATGTCTTGGTGTCATCACTCCAAAGAATGTGGAAATCAGGGATTTGCGTTCCTTCCAAATTACGGTTGAGCAGGTCGTATTCGCGTTGGCAGGCATTGTGTTTGGATGAAGTCAAATCTTTGTAGTCCAGGGCGTTACGGAGCATGGTTCGGTAAATCTCCTCGTTCCAGTAACTGGTGCCGATGGTGCCGAATGTTTTTTCGAGCCAGTTGAAAAAGAACAGGTAGGTTTCGGGCGACGTTTGCGCTTTCGTAAGCAGCACATCTGTGAGGCGTGCGCCCTCGGTCGGCTGCATATAGAGCAGGTTGCCGCAGAATTCGCGAAGGCGATAGACCGCCATCGGCGTGGTAATCATACGTGCATCCTCAAACGCGAAATAGTCGAAAGCGTGTTCCGCATAATAATGCATTAGCATTCCGCGATTTTGGTAGTAATGCTGCGGAGGCTGCGGCAGCTCGAACGAAAAACGTATGATTGAGGCGAGCAGCGTGCCTGGGTTTTCCGCCATCACCTTCTCTTTGTATATTGAATCTTCTCTCTGTATTTCAGCATCTTGCGCCATCAGATTCTGTGCCAGCGTTTGCAGCATGTACTGCGGCATGGTCTGTTGGGCGTCGGTAAACTGCTTTTGCAGGGCGGCACGCTGACCGGCGTAAATCTCCGACTGCCGGTTGTAGGCCAGACAATTGGCGTTTTCCTCGCTGTTGGCAAAGACGACGTTGGCGTCGGCATCCGTCGTCACTGTCAGATTTTGCTTTTTGTTTTCGGAAATCAACAGCTCAAACAGCATGTTGCTATCTGCCATAACGCGATAGTAACCCGCGGGCATTATGCCTTTTTGTTTCACAACGGCCTTTTCGGAAAATGGAATGACAATGCTGTCCTTGAAATCTCTTTTTTTGTCAAATACTTGAAAATGAATAGAATCCGCCTTGATTCCAGTGCTGTTGATGTTTAAAACGAAGTTTTGTGCCTGTAAAAATACAGACGAACAAACCAACAATGAAAGTATGAAAAAAGCCTTCTTCATATTTTAAAAATAATGCGGCAAAGATACGAAATTGTCGGGAGTTAGCAGCGGTATATTCATAAATTTCGCCAAGACAAAAATTTGCCAATTGAAGTTTCATAGTCCGCATCGCCACCGTAAATTACTGAAATGGTGGAAATATTCATATTTTCCGTCTTTTGCAGTAGTTGTGGTGTCTTGAAAAACTTCATATTTAGTGTCGCATTTGATTTGATTTCGTAAGCGTTTATATTCAGTCCGTCCCTTACCAAAAGGTCAACTTCGTTTTTATTGCTGTCTTGCCAAAAGTATATGTCGGGTTCTGTGCCTGATGCATAAAATTTTTTGATGAACTCTGAAATCACCATATTTTCAAACAATTCTCCGCGCAAATAATGTGTTTCAATTTGTCGCACATCATTTAATCCAAGCAGAGAAGCTGCCAATCCTGTGTCAAAGAAATAGAGTTTGGGCGATTTTACTAATCTTTTTTTGATGTTGTTCTGATAGTAGGGTTTTAGAAGGTAAACAACAAAACTTGATTCAAGAATGGATAGCCAGACATTAGCTGTCGGAATCGAAATGTCACATTCATTAGCCAAAGAGGAAACATTGAGGAGCTGCCCGATTCGGGCCGCGCACAATTTTAGGAATCGAATGAACTTAGTCATATTGCCAATGTTTTTAAACGATTGCACATCTCATTCCAAATA
>JAKSMF010000016.1 GCA_024400775.1 Bacteroidales bacterium
TTTTTTATCCCAATATAATATGAATAAGCTAAGAAGACTTTCCGGGCTCCTCGTGACGTTTGCCTTCGTGCTGACGTTCGTGCACGCAGCGATTCCACACCACCACCATGGCGACATCGTCTGCTTCAGCGTGCGCTGCCACAACGATTGCGTCTGCGAGCACCACGACGACGGAGAGCACGACTGCACTTGCTCGTTTGGCCACTGCCAGCACCACCACCCGCTGCACAACGAAGACAACTGCATCCTTACCATGCCGTTTATCGTTGATCTTGACCACCACGATTTGTCATCGCAGCTGGCTATCGACTACGCAACACACTACTTAGCCAATAATTTCACGATTCCCAACGAATGGGTGCTCGCCTCCCCGATGGAGACTTCAGAGTCGTCCTACTTCTGTTGCGACAACGCACTCCCGAACAGTCCCACGAGGGAAAGCTATGCCCTGCGCGGACCGCCACTTTCCTAATTAGGAAATAGGAATTAGGATTTTTAAATTGAAAGTTAAAAAAAATCGGAATTGATTTATTTTCAATTAATTAAATCAACATTCTTCTTTTAATTTCAATCCTGATTCCTCATTAAATAGAAATCAGAAAATTTTTCATTTTAATTTTATTTTCCACAAAAAATGAAACGTTATATCATTGGCGCATGCCTGATTGCGGCACTTGCGGCATGCACGCACCAGCATAGCGAAAGCGAAGAACACGAACACCATCATGAGGGGCATGAAGCGGAGTGCCACGAACATGAGCATGAACACGAACATGAAATCCACGAACTATTAGAAGCGCATCCCGGCGCCATCAAGTTCACGGAGGCACAAGCCGCACAAATCGACTTTGCCACCGCCAAACCCGAAACGCGCGCCTTCGGGCAAAGCATACCAACGACGGGGCAAGTACAACCCGCCCAAGGCGACCAGATGACCGTCGTCGCTAAATCCAACGGAATACTCAACTATTTATCATCCAACATTTTAGAAGGACAAGCCATCAGCAAAGGCGCCACCATTTTCAGCATCACCGCCGATGGTCTGGTGGATGAAAACATGTCGGTAAAACTTCAGGAAGCGCGCAACAATTACGAAACTGCAAAACAAAATTACGACCGCGCTAAGAATTTGGTTGACAGTAAAATAGTATCACAAAAAGAATTTTCCGAAATTCAGAATCGCTACGAAAACGCAAAACTCATCTACGAGAATCTGCAAAAAAACGTGAGCGGCAACGGAAGTAAAGTCACCGCGCCAATGAGCGGCTACATCACCCAACTGCTGGTCGCAAACGGGGCGTATGTCACTGTCGGTCAGCCTATCATGACGATTTCCAACACCAAAAACCTGGTTTTGAAAGCGGATATTCCCACACGCTACGCCCGACTTCTTCCCTCCGTTACGGATGCCAACATCGAGGACCCACTGACGCACGAAGTCAGCACACTTTCGGAAATGGGCGGGCGCATCCTTTCGTACGGGAAATCCGTCTCCGCCGACAGCCACAGCATCCCCGTCACGCTTGAAATCAGCAATACGGGGAACTTCACGCCAGGTAGCTTCGTCAAAATCTGGCTAAAGGCGCAAAGCAACCGACAGACCTTGGTCGTACCGAAAAGTGCGCTCATCGAAGAACAGGGCAACTTTTTTGTTTTCACACAGTTAGCAAACGAATACTACGAAAAGCAGCCCGTCACCATCGGCGACAGCGATGGCAAAAATGTGGAAATCATCGGCGGCATCACCTCCGAACAAACCATCGTAACGCGCGGCGCCATCATGGTGAAACTCGCCAAGGCTTCCGGCGCCCTCGACCCGCACGCCGGCCACGTACATTAAAGCAGGAAGTAGTAAGTAGTAAGTAGTAAGCAGAAAGTGAAATTTGGGACTTACTACTTATAGACACTCAACCTCAAACAATCCTAAAACGATTCTTCTTATGTTAGATAAAATCATAAAATTCTCATTGAATAACAAATACATCATCCTGCTTTGCTCGATGTTGCTGATTATTTTCGGCGTACGCACGACCAAGGAGATGGGTGTTGATGTTTTTCCTGACCTAACCGCCCCGACAGTGGTTGTAATGACCGACTGTCATGGTCTGACATCGGAGGAGGTGGAACGTTTGGTCACCTATCCGATTGAAACCGCCATGAACGGTGCTACCGACGTGCGTCGCGTGCGCTCCACCTCCTCCCAAGGATTTTCGTTCGTCTGGGTGGAATTTGACTGGGGCACCGAAATTGCGAAAGCGCGTCAAATCGTTAGCGAGAAGCTCGTTACGGTGGAAAACCAGATTCCCGAAGCGGCCGGTCAGCCAATGCTGGCACCGCAAACCAGCGTGATGGGCGAAATCTTCTTCGTCGGTTTACGCGCCGACAGCACCTCACTGATGGATTTGCGCGATATGGCCGAATGGCAGGTGCAGCCGCTCATCATGGCCACGAACGGCGTTGCCCAGGTCACCATCATCGGCGGTGACTACAAACAGTTTCAAGTACTTGCCGACCCGTATAAGATGCGCGCCTACCACGTCAGCATGGACGAACTGGCACAGGTTTGCGCCACCATGAGCGACAACTCGTCGGGCAGCGTGATTCGCGAATACGGCAACGAGTACGCCGTCCGCGGCATCGCCCGCACCGCCGACACCAACGAAATGGCCCAGACGCTTGTCAAAATGGACAACGGAGAACCCGTATTCGTCGGCGATGTCGCGCGTGTCACCATCGCACCCGCCCAGAAATTCGGCTACGGCAGCGAAAACGGCCAGCCCGCCGTCGTCATGTCCATCACCAAACAACCTGACGCTAACACGCTGAAAGTGACCGAACAAATCGAGAAGAACCTCGCCGCACTACAGAAGTCGCTACCCGCTGACGTCAACGTCGATACGCACATTTTCCGCCAGTCCGACTTCATCCGCACCTCCGTCAGCAACGTGGAACGCGCGCTCATCGAAGGCAGCATCCTCGTAGTCATCATCCTTTTCCTCTTTCTCGGCAACTTCCGCACCACACTCATCTCATTGCTGGCTATTCCGCTATCGCTGTTGGCCACCATCATCGCCCTCAAGCTGATGGGGATGACCATCAACACAATGAGTTTAGGCGGTATGGCCATCGCCGTCGGCTCGCTGGTCGATGACGCCATCATTGACGTGGAAAATGTTTACAAACGACTGAGGCAAAATCGGTTAAAGCCGCTGGAAGAACAAGAGAGCTACTTCAATGTCGTCTTCCGCGCCTCATCCGAAATCCGCAGTTCCATCCTCAACGCCACCTTCATCATCATGGTATCGTTCCTCCCCCTCTTCTTCCTTTCGGGCATGGAAGGACGTATGCTGAAGCCGCTGGGCATCGCGTTTCTGGTGTCACTGTTCATGTCGCTAATCGTCGCCATGACGCTCACACCACTTCTTTCCAAAATGCTGTTGGCACACGATAAATTTCTGGAACACAATCAGAAAGACAAATGGCTGACACACTTCCTCAATCATCACTACCTCAACTCGCTCAACTGGTCACTTCGTCACAAATGGGTGGTTTTAGGCAGCGTCATCGGACTTTTCATCGCTGCCCTAGCCCTGTTTTTCACTTTGGGAAGAAGTTTTCTTCCCGAGTTCAACGAAGGTTCGCTGACGCTGTCGGTCGTTACGCAACCGGGGACTTCGTTGGACGACAACAATCAGATCGGTAATTTGGTGGAGAAGACGTTGTTGTCGATACCGGAAGTCACCACCACCTGCCGTCGCACGGGGCGTGGCGAACTCGACGAACATTCGCAGGCGACCAACAGTGCCGAGATCGAGGTCAATTTCAAACTGGACAAACGTTCGAAGGAGGAATTTGTTGAAGATGTGCGCGACCAGCTGGCGGCCATCCCGGGCATCGCGACGACCGTCGGACAACCCCTCGGCCACCGCATCGACCACATCATCTCCGGCACGCAGGCCAACATCGCCATCAAGATTTTCGGCAACGACCTCAGCGACCTCTATTCTGTTGGGAATCAGATAAAAAGCGCCACCGCAGACATTAACGGGCTGGTGGATGTCAATGTGGAACAGCAAGTGGAAGTGCCGCAATTGCAGGTACGCGCCAACCGAGAAATGCTTGCCCGCTACGGCATTACCATTGAAGAGTTCAACCACTTCATTAACACGGCCATCGGTGGTGAAAAGCTATCCGACATTTACGAAGGCGCGTACCGCTACGACATCATCATGCGCTTGGACACGAACTATACGCAAACCATTGAAGGTCTGAACAATGCGCTCATCGACACCTACGACGGAGGCAAAGTACCACTATCGGAAGTCGCCGAAATCCGCTCTACCAGCGGCCCGAACTCCATCAATCGAGAGAACGGGCAGCGCAAGTTGGTAGTCTCCGCCAACGTCGCCGGCCGCGATATGCACAGCGTCGTCAGCGACATACAACACGCGGTGGACGAAAAAATCAAATTGCCCGAAGGGTGTCACATCGAATACGGCGGACAGTTTGAGAGCGAAGAGGCGGCATCGCGAATGCTACTGCTCACCTCAGGACTGGCGTTAGTGATCATCCTCTTGCTGCTGTTCCGCGAATTTAAGAACTTCAAGCTGGCGGCCATCATTCTCATCAACCTGCCGTTGGCGCTTATCGGCGGCGTATTCGCCATCCGCATCACCTCCGGCATTCTCAGCATCCCCGCCATCATCGGTTTCATCTCGCTTTTCGGCATTGCCACAAGAAACGGCATTTTGCTCGTTTCCAACTATTTACGTTTACAAAACAGCGGATTGTCGATAACGGAAACCGTCGTCCAAGGCTCCGCTGACCGTCTGAACGCCATTCTGATGACCGCCATTACCGGCGCGCTGGCTCTGCTTCCGATGGCCATCAACGGCAGCCAACCCGGCAACGAAATCCAAAGCCCGCTCGCCATCGTCATCCTCGGCGGCCTCATCACCTCCACCATCCTCAACATTTACGTTGTACCAATTGTGTATGGAATGGTTGGAAAATTGAAAATTGAAAGTTGAAAACATCAAAAATCATGAAGAAAATCAAACAATATCTGGCCTTCGCCATCGCACTCCTTCCCGCAGTTGCATGCGGACAGAATCTTACCGAGGTTTGGGGGCAAATCAGCATAAACAATCTAACCATCAACGCTTTAGAGAAGCAGATGGAAGCCGAGCAGATAAGCAATCACGTCGGGTTGGCACCGGAAAATCCGGAGGTGGAATTTGCATATCTGTGGGGCAGTCCGAACTCCATCGGCAACCGCATCGACGTAAGTGTCACACAATCGTTTGAATTTCCGACGACCTACGTTTATCGGAGCCGCATCGCCGACTTGAAGGACGAACAGGTGGGGCTCTCTCTTAGAAGCCAGATGATGGAAGCGTACCTGGAAGTTGGGACACTATATTATGATATAATCTATCAGAATACGCGCATTCATGACATGGAGCGCTGCCTTCAATTTCTGTCTGACGTTTCAGCGGCCTACAAGCAGAAATTAGATGCCGGCGAAATCAACATTTTCGATTACAACAAGGTGAAATTGTCGGAATTGAATATGCGGCAAGAAAAGGCGCATGCCGAGACCGAACGTGATGCCATGTTATTAAAGATCAAACAGTTGAATGGAGGAAAATCTATTGACATCACGCTGGCGGAATTTCCGGAAATCACATTGCCCGACAGCATCACCGACTGGGCGAGTCGCAGTCCGCGCTTGCAGTGGTACGACAAGCAACAAGAGATTGCGCAACAGCAACTAAAGCTCGACCGTTCGTTGTGGGCGCCACAGTTTTTCGTGGGCTACATGCGCGAACAAGTGCCGTCAGAAACCTTCCAAGGCCTCAAAGTGGGGCTGAGTGTTCCGCTGTGGAAGAATGCGAACACACTGAGACAAACCCAGTTACAGAATTCCGCCATCAATATGATTGCCGCTGACGAGCAGTTCAAACTGCAAGCGCATTTGGAGGGATGCTATGCCACAGCGAAATCCATGCTGCGCCAAATCGAGGAGTACCGCGCGCTCCTTGCCTCGGTCGATGAACTCGAATTGCTCAATCAAGCGCTGGACAGCGGGCAACTGTCGCTGGTGGAATACCTGTACGAACTTTCCGCCTACCACGAGAGCCACGAGCGATTTGCCGAAATGCAGCACGATGCGGCACTGGAATTTCTTGAGTTGGAGGCGTATAGAAAATGATAGTAAATCGTGAGCAGTCTGCTGGCAGGGGAACATCACAACCTTAAAATTTGTATTTTTGCAACAGAATAATCAATAAACATCAAATTAAACCTTCAAAAAATGGAAGAGAACACACCGATTCAAAACAATGCGCCGAAATGGAAATTCAGAGCCAACCGCGGTGTAATCAAATTTATCGTACTTTCAGTCCTCACACTGGGGATATATTCGATTTGCGTATTCTCACACATGTCTATTGATATTAACCGGCTTGCCTGCAAACACGACGGACGGCACACCATGCATTACTGTTTGATCTTTTTCCTTTTTTCTTGGCTCACATTCGGAATTGCCAACTTTGTTTGGTTTTCACGAATCAGCGGCCGCATTGGCGATGAACAATACCGTAGGACACAGAGACGCGACGTTCGCAAAAGTACTTTTTGGCTTTGGTGCGTATTAGGTTCCTTTATTGTTATTGGCCCCATCATTTATTTGTACAAATTGTTTAAAGGGATGAATGCCATTGCAGCCGACTACAATGCCAAAGGAGAATAGATATTTGATTTTCACACATTATTTTCATTTTTTCGCTACAAAGATGCAGACGACTACCAACAAAGTTGTATCTTTGTAACGTTTTTTTTTACTGCAATTAAAATTATAAATAAATGAATAGCAACGAGATACGCAAAGCATTTTTGGACTTTTTCGCTTCAAAAGAGCACACGGTGGTACCGTCGGCCCCGATGGTCATCAAAAACGACCCGACATTGATGTTTACCAATGCGGGCATGAACCAATTCAAAGACATCTTCCTTGGCAACTCGCCAGCGAAGTTTCCTCGCGCAACGGATTCCCAAAAGTGCCTCCGCGTCTCCGGCAAACACAACGATTTGGAAGAGGTCGGCCGCGACACCTATCACCACACTATGTTTGAAATGCTCGGCAACTGGTCGTTCGGCGACTACTTCAAAGCCGACGCCATCGCCTATGCCTGGGAATTTCTGACCGAGGTGGTCAAACTCGACAAAAATCGCTTGTACGCTACCGTTTTCGGTGGTGACGAAAAAGACAAAACCGAAGCCGACGAGGAAGCCAAACAGTTGTGGATGAGATTCTTACCTGCCGACCGCATTTTGTACGGCAACAAGAAGGACAACTTCTGGGAAATGGGCGACACAGGCCCGTGCGGTCCCTGTTCCGAAATCCACATCGACCTTCGTGATGATGCCGAACGCGCCAAAGTGGATGCCGTCACCCTCATCAACAAGGATAATCCGTTGGTGATTGAAATCTGGAACCTCGTTTTCATGCAGTTCAACCGTTTGGCTTCCAGCGAGTTGGTTCCTTTGGCAGCTAAACACGTCGATACCGGCATGGGCTTTGAACGCCTCTGCATGGCGGTTCAAGGCAAAAAGTCGAACTACGACACCGACGTTTTCCAGCCGCTGATTCAGAAGTTGGCACAACTTTCCAACAAGAAGTACGGTGATGACCGTCAGACCGACATTGCGCTCCGCGTTATTGCCGACCACCTGCGCGCCGTCAGCTTCGCCATCGCCGATGGACAGCTGCCGAGCAACACCGGCGCCGGCTACGTCATCCGCCGCATCTTGCGCCGCGCCATCCGCTACGGCTATACCTTCCTCGGCTTTAACGCGCCCTTCATCAACACTTTAGTCAACGACCTCGTAGCTCAGATGGGCGGTCAGTTCCCCGAATTGAAGGCCCAGCAGACGCTCATCGAAAAGGTGATTTGCGAAGAAGAAACCTCCTTCCTGAAAACCCTCGAATCCGGCATCATCAAGTTTGAAAACTACTGCAGCAAGTTGAGCGGCAAAATTATCGATGGCGCTTTCGCTTTCGAACTCTTCGACACTTACGGCTTCCCCATTGACCTTACGCAGCTGCTGGCTTCCGAAAAGGAATTGGAAGTTGACATGGAAGGTTTCCAAAAAGGTTTGGCGGAGCAGAAACAGCGTTCCCGCGCTGCCGCCGCCGTCGAAACCGACGACTGGGTTGAACTGGAAAGCGACATCCAACCGACCGAATTTGTAGGTTACGACACGCTCACCTGCGAATGTAAGATTTTGAAATACAGAAAGGTAAAAGCCAAAAACAAGAGTTTCTTCCAGATCGTCCTGGACAAGACTCCTTTCTATGCCGAATCGGGCGGCCAGTTAGGTGACCACGGTTATCTGAAAAACATCAACGAAAACATCAAAATCGAAAATACGATCAAGGAGAACAACCTCTCCGTACACATTGCCAACACGCTGCCCGAAAATCTGACGGGCACCTTCACGGCGGTTGTCGATGAGGATTTGCGCCAGACAACGCAGAACAACCACTCCGCGACACACCTTTTGCATTACGCGCTCCGCAAAGTGCTGGGCACACACGTCGAGCAGAAAGGTTCTCTCGTCGCCCCCGACCGCCTGCGTTTCGACTTCTCCCACTTTGCAAAAATGACTACAGAAGAGATTGCACAGGTGGAAAAAATCGTCAACGACCTGGTTCGTAAGAACTCACCGCTCAACGAGCGTCGCGCGGTTCCGATCGAAGAAGCCAAGAAGTTGGGCGCGATGGCGCTGTTTGGAGAAAAATACGGCGACAAAGCCCGCGTTATTCAGTTTGGCGACAGCATTGAATTTTGCGGTGGCACGCACACTTCCGCAACCGGCAACATCGGCTTGGTGAAAATTATCAGCGAGGGCGCTATCGCTGCAGGCGTGCGCCGTATCGAAGCATTCACGGGGAAATACGCTGAAGAATATGTCAACGGCTTCATCGCCATCCACGACACACTCAAAGCCCAACTCAACACCGACAATGTGGAGCAGTCGGTCAACCGTCTGGCTGCTGAAAATGCCGCAATGAAGAAGCAGTTGGAGGCCTTCAAGGTAGAAAAAATCAACAACACCGTTGCCCTATTGAAAGACAAGGCGGAAGCTGTCAACGGCATCAACGTCATTTCCGGTGTGAAGGAGATGGACGCCGACAGTCTGAAGCAGGTGGCCTATCAATTACGCACCACAAGCGAAAAGTTGTTGGTGGTCTTCGGCACCATTGACGGCGGCAAACCCAATTTGACGGTGGCGCTGTCCGACGACTTGGTTGCCAACGGTTTGCAAGCCGGCAAGCTGGTTCGTGAAGCGGCAGCCCTCATCCAAGGCGGTGGCGGTGGTCAGCCCTCATTGGCACAAGCCGGTGGTAAAAACTGCGACGGCATCGCGGCCGCAGTCGCCAAAGTAATCGAAATCGCTACAAAATAAACAAAACACTCAGGAGGCGTGAAGCCATAAGGAGAGACTCTTCACCTCATGGCTTCTCCCCTCTTCGTTCATTCACTCTTCCGGAATGAACATTCCATAAACGACAATATATCAAGATTTTCAATAAATATCTTACCGATAATTTTTTTAATAAAAAAAAATCGGCAGCACATACGCACCGCCGATAAATCACAAGCAAAGAAAATCTAAAAAAATTAGTTTCCTCTTTCTTTATCTTTCACCTTAACCAACTGTTTTTTAAGGGCTTCTACGACATTGTCGGTAGCTTCCTCAAAAGTCTTGGCGGTTTTTGCTGCGATGGCGTCATTACCACGAATCTTAATGCGGATTTCGGTCGTCTTGTTTTCCGGTTTGTCGGTGTTCTCAAGCTTGAGCGTCACCTCGGCGCCGATAATGCCGTCATGCATTTTGTCAAGTTTCTCAACTTTTTCGGTGATAAAGGCCTCCAATTTTTGGTCAGCCTTGAAGTGCAGTGATGAAATGTTGATATTCATAAAAACCTCCTTTTTTATGCCCGGGGATGGGCTTGGTTATAAATGTTTTTCAGTTTTTCGATTGAGTTGTGAGTATAAACCTGGGTGGCTGCCAACGAACTATGCCCCAATATTTCCTTGATTGCGTTAATGTCGGCACCATGATTGAGCATTTGAGTTGCGAAGGTGTGCCGCAATACGTGCGGACTACGTTTATCGATGGTCGTCACCAAATCCAGATACTTGCGAACTATTCTATAAACAGCCTTCGGGTAGATTTTGTTTCCGTTTTGTGCGACAAAGATAAAACTATTTTTCGGATTTCCGGCATACTTTTCATCAAAAAGTTTCAAATAGTCAGTGATGATAACTTTTACCCTCGGACTGAACGGGATAATGCGTTCCTTATTGCGTTTGCCCAGCACCTTCACACTGCCGTCGTATAAATCAATGTCGCCACGACGGATGCCGATCAACTCCGACAGACGCATGCCGGTAACATAGAACAACTCAATTATCAACTGATCGCGCTTGCCCTCAAAATCGTCAGGGAAAAGCTCGGCCTGAAAAAGCGTGTCCATTTCACGTTCTTCCACAAATTGGGGCAGACGCTTCGACAATTTCGGAGCCGTTATCACCTCCGTCGGATTGACAGCGACATCTTTCATCTTCAAATGATAACGGTAAAAAGCCCGCAACGCGCTGACTTTCCGATTGATGCTTCTTGCAGTGACACCCTCCTCCATCAATTGTATCATCCAGGAGCGGATGTCTGCCGATGTCGCACGTAAAATATCGGGATTTCCCTCTTCGACTTGCAGATACTCTGAAAACTGCTGTAAATCAACGCGATATGCCTCCACCGTATGTTCCGATGAACGTTTTTCAAACCGGAGATAATCCAAGAATTTCTGCATAATGGGAAATATTTTGCAACAACGGCTGCATTACAACGTCAGAAATTCAATTTCCTCGTTTTGACCCATTTCCATAAAAAGCTGTTCCACAAAAGCAGCCAGCGACTTGGAAAGTTCCACTACGCGCTGCTTCCACACCTCAATCGTAACATTCAGATTGTCGGATACGATTTTGAAAGAAACATATTTTTTGCCATAATGTTCCATCACGGAATAAAGCGCCGACGACTCCATATCGAAACACCCGACACGACTTTTCACCTCATCCAAATATTGAGAAGTATAGACACTTGGCGAAACGAAACTGTCGGAGGAATATAACGTCGCTGTTGGAATTTGCTGCAGCATAGGCGCATGCCATTTATTCAACGACATCCGTTTATCGTAAAAGGCCATTCCTGCCGATGCTATTTCATCAATCGAGAGAATTGTTCCCACTGGAAATGCGTGAGAGCCAACCGTGCCAATATTCAGCACCGTAAATTCTTCGTTACGATATTTATCCAAAAAACGCAACGCCGCCTGAGTCGCATTTTCACGTCCGATTCCTGTAAAATTAACCTTATCTGCCAAAATCCCGACCTCTTCCGGAACTGCCGCAAAAATTGCTACTTTCATAACCTTAAATTATAACGATAATAAAATTCTACTCTAATTAACTATAAATCAACTACTCAACAACAATTTTTTGTACCTGTCTTCCTTCACGACTTTCAAGGCTGACCAAGTAAACGCCTTTCGCCAGATGACCCGTGTTAATGGTATGATGCAGAAGGCCATCCGATGCCTGAAGTTGCTCCGTATATACCATTTTTCCAGCAAGATCATAAATGGAAACCGACAATTCCGCCCCCACATGTGAAGCGTCAACACAGAGCGTATTTTGTACTGGATTTGGATAAACCTTGAAGGTATCGCCACTATTATCAGTCACGCTTTCAGGAAGTTGAGGACCGCGGATACCGATGATGATGGCTTGGTTGGAACTAAAATCGTACTGACCGGCATTCAAATGAGAAAGGACGTAATATCCGTCGTAGCTGCTACCCAGCCCCCAATTGATGTGGAAATAGTCGTCGTCGCGATAACCATCACAAACAAAGACGTGTCCACCATAACTTCCATTGCCGCCATAGAAGAAGGGCGCATGGTCGTCAAGTTCTCCCTTTACCATATCAAGCCACTGTGTATCATTATAATACGAACGCTCTTTATACTGAATGGTGGCCGGATATCCGAAGTAGGTGGACATGGCAGAAACGATGTTGTTAGAGTTTGACCAGCTGGCAGTTGGCCCGTAATTCATATTGACAGAAACACCGCAATGGTAAAGCAGCGTGGAAATCGCGTCGATTTTCACCTGCGCCGATACCGAAGAAATGGTGTTTGTCATCAAATCGTAGTCGTAAGTCGTATTCCCAAAATTGGCGGAAAGAGTGCCATAGCTACCGCAACTATATGAGTGACTGCCAGTTCCGGTAGTAGGATAACGCCAATAGCGCATAACCTGCCCCATGACGATGGCGCCACATCCCACGAGCGCATGTCCACCGGCGGAAGTCGCATTCGCATCTGCCGGACATTTGCTGTTGTACGGATAGTATTGCACCCACTTCGTGGTAAGAAGCGGTCCCACCACAATCGCACCCGTTTTAGGTGCCGCCGTCGCGTTCAACAACTTTTCCCATTTGGCATTGACAACGTCATCCGTCACTCCGCTTTCCACAATTGCCTTGATTTCAGCAGTATATTCATTGAGGAAGAAAGCGACATGAGCGGGAATATTCTCTGCCTCGAATGTACTTTCGGTAGAAAAGCCGAGAATCGGTTCCACGCAGTCGTCGGCGGAAACGATGACGAATCCCTCATCACCGAAAGCCACCACATAAAAGGCCGTCTGCGCTTCACGAATCAGCTGCCCCCCTTCCAATTTTTCTTTATCAAAAAAACTTTGATATACGATTTCGGGTTGCATGGAAGTTTGCTGCTGCAATACCGAAGTGTAGTAACGATGGGCCACCACAATAGCAGTTTGTGGTTCCACAACCTTGCCCTGAATATTCAATGGCAAAATCGCGGACATACAAACAGCGAAGAGAATACGAAATATTGTTTTCATTTTCAATAAATTAGAAATTCAAGTTTAGCAAGTTCGCAACTGATTTGAAACGACTTACGGCCTAAGTAAGAAGGTCGGGGGCATAAGTCCCAGGCACAATCACAACCCCCAAAAGGTATGCGAAAGTTGAGTTAATAATTATTTCAAGGTAGCAATCACGCTTTCTGCGATTTTATCGAAAGCGTCACATACCACTTTGTTGGTGGTAGAAATCAGGCAATCTTGATTTTCAACTTCTTCAACATCCTGAATCAAAGGAATTTGAGCCAATACTTGGGTGTGGAATTCGTCCGCCAGTTTCTGACCGCCGCCCTTGCCAAAGAGCAGGTATTTTTCTTCCGGATGTTCTTTAGGCGTAAACCAGGACATATTTTCCACGATACCGACCAACGGCACATTCATCTTGGAGGCAGAGAACATCTCCGCGCCTTTGCGAGCGTCATTGACAGAAAGCACCTGCGGCGTCGTAACCACGATAGCGCCATCGACAACGAATTGCTGCAATGCTGAAATCTGGATGTCGCCCGTACCGGGAGGAAAGTCAACCACCAAATAGTCGAGTTCGCCCCACTGCGTTTTTCTGAACAACTGCGACAAAGCATTGGCCGCCAACGGTCCGCGCCAAATCACCGCCTGACTGTTATCCACCAAATTTCCGATGGATAAGATTTTCAAACCGAATTTTTCAATAGGCAGAAGGTATTCTTCTTCTCCAACGTAGGTCGCATCTACCGGCGTGCCTTCAATACCAAACATTTTGTGGATGGAAGGCCCATAAATATCGGCGTCCAGCACACCCACTTTGAACCCCTGGCGAGCAAGCGACAGGGCGAGATTGGCTGTAACCGTTGATTTACCGACACCGCCTTTGCCAGAAGCGACGACGAGAATATGTTTTACATTTTCCAGTTTAGTTTTTTCAATGATGATGCTTTTATCTCCACAAGCCATGATAATTAGATTTTAAGTTATTGTAATATAATTTGTTATTCAACAGAAACAGATTTAGCCAGATTTCGCGGTTTATCCACATTGCAACCGCGCAAAACAGCTACATGATAGGCCAGTAACTGAAGCGGCACGCATGAAATCAACGGTGTGAGCAGTTCCTGCGTATCCGGAATCTCAATACAGTAATCAGACATCTGCTTTACCAATTCATCGCCACGCGTAACGATGGAAATAATCTTTCCTTTTCTGGCAATGACTTCCTGAATATTGCTGACGGTCTTTTCGTAAGTTTCCTGCTCCGTCGCCAACACCACCACAGGCATCTCCTCATCAATCAATGCGATAGGACCGTGTTTCATCTCCGCTGACGGATAGCCTTCCGCATGGATGTAGGAGATTTCCTTCAGCTTCAATGCGCCTTCAAGCGCGACCGGGAAGTTGATACCGCGGCCCAAATAGATAGCGTTGCGCTTATCCACAAAATTCTTCGCGATTTCACGTATCTGATCATTCAACTTGAGTGCCTCCTGCACCTTGGCCGGAATTTCCTCCAAGTTATTGATAATCTGGTGATATTCTGAAAGTGCGATATTGCCTTTCTTACGAGCAAGGCACAAAGCCATAAGCGTCAGCACCGTCACCTGCGCGGTGAAGGCCTTTGTGGAAGCGACACCGATTTCCGGGCCGGCGTGCGTATATGAACCCGCATGGGTCTCGCGGGCCAACGTTGAGCCGACAACATTGCAAATGCCAATCACCGTTGCGCCACGCCGCTTCGCCAATTCAACCGCCGCAATCGTGTCGGCGGTTTCCCCAGACTGCGAAATTGCAATAACCACGTCATCCTCGTAAATGATGGGATTACGGTAACGGAACTCGGAAGCATATTCCACCTCCACGGGCACGCGCACCAAACTTTCGAAGAGGTACTCCCCTACCGTCGCCGCATGCCACGACGTACCGCACGCCACCATAATGAAGCGTCGCGCATTCAACATCTTGGTTTCATACTCAATAATGCCGCCCAATGAAACGACATCCTTCTTCACATTCAAACGGCCACGCATACTGTCCTTGATGGCCTTCGGTTGCTCAAAAATCTCCTTGAGCATATAGTGGTCAAATCCGCCCTTTTCCAACTGGTCCAAATTCAATTCCAGCTTCTTCAGATAAGGACGCTTTTTACCTTGCTCGTTGATATTTCTGATTTCCAGCTTTTTACCAGGAATTGCAACCGCTACGTCACCATCATCCAAATAGACGACCTTCTTGGTGTATTCCACAATCGGAGCGCCATCTGAGCCGATAAAGAACTCATTGTCGCCCACGCCGATAAGCAGCGGACTTCCTTTTTTTGCCAAAATCAGACGGTTAGGCGCATCTGCCGAAACAATGGCTAACGCATAGGTGCCAACCACCCCGCCCAATGCAATGCGAACGGCCTCTGGCAAATCAACTTCCTCTTTTTTGTAAATATCCTCAATCAGATGAACCAAGACCTCAGTGTCAGTATTACTTTTAAAAGTATATCCACGACTGATAAGTTCCTGTTTCAGAACGAGATAGGTCTCGACGAGACCGTTGTGAATCAGTGCCGATTTCCCGTCCGCCGAGAGATGCGGAGGGGCATTCTTCGTGCTGGGTTCGCCATGCGTCGCCCAACGCGTATGACCAATGCCCGTATGAGATGCCGTGTCCTTTTCGGCACACATTTCATCCAAATCAGCAACGCTGCCACGACATTTGTAGAGAGCGATTCCGCTATCTTGCGATAACGCCACGCCCGCACTGTCATAACCGCGATACTCTAAACGTTTAAGGCCTTTTATCAAAATCGGGTAAGCATCTTTGCCACCCGTGTAAGCTACGATTCCGCACATATTGTAATAAGGTTAATGGAATATCTGTGTTATAATTAAAAAGATTGCGTAATAATATAAAATAGGTATAGGCCGATGCCGCACGCATCAACCGATTAGTATTCGGTATAATAGACCTCCAATCGGAAATGGTCGGAGAAATTCTCATCCGTGCCGCGGAACACCAAACGATTTCCACGGATACCTGCACCTGCCGTAACAATATTTAAGCCTTGGTCTTTTATTTCTCCAGCCTTGAGCAGGCTCTGTACATAATTCGTGATTCTGAAACGATATTCTCCCGTTTTTTCATCATAAATACCGCCAAAATAGCTGGATGACGTGTAACTCGCATCATCCGGGGTATAATAGGTGCTGTTGCCGTCTCCACTCACAACCTGTAACGAAAGATTATAGGGCTGGAAGAAATAATCTTCATCGGTGGAAATATTGGTCAAAACCAATTCTGCACGGTTGATAACCACATTCTTTCCCTGAAATTGTCCCAATAAATCATCCAATTTCACACGTGTTTTCACGCCGGCGGTCGGCTGAACATACAGTTTCTGACTGCCCAGCTCCTGATTGCCATCAATCACCTGGCTACGGAAATCGGCAGCGGCGGTCGTGTAGTCATGGGTGTAGAAATTGTAGCGCGTACAAGTGCTGCTAATGGGGAACGTGTATTTTTTATGCTGACGATCAACGGTATAATAAATGGTAATACCAGAAGTCGCCTATGTCAGACTCATATAACAAAGATTGCCGGTCGCGTTATTGTGTGCCAAGGCGCGAACGCAAAGGCCGTAGAAGACATTCTGGAAAGCCGCCGTCGTTGAGAGCTCGGACTTGTTGAGCGTCAACAACCTGCGACCAAAAGCGTTGGTGAGGCGCAGCGACAAATGTGCTGCTACCGTAGTCGTATCCTGACGAATGCCGGTATAGGGACGGGGCTGAATGTAGTTGTGAGAATAACACAAATCGCCCGTTTTCACCTCAGGCTCATCATTATAACTATAGTATTGGTTCTGATTCAGCGGAGCCGCCAACTCATTTACCTCAAAACGGATGCCGCTCATGGTATCGCCAAAATAACCGGAATACTGGAGATTGAGCACAACGGAATCCAGAACCGCCTGCTTCGGGAAAAAGGTATTGCTTCCCGAAAGATCAAACTGCGTACAAAAACCCGCCTTCGTATTGCCGAAAACCGGGTCGTTGATTTCGCCAACTACATTATTTAATAAGTTTTTGGTGTTGATAGAATCCTCACGAACAGAATATGCTTTTATTGGTGCCTCGGTAAAATCTGCTCCGAGAATATCTGCATCCTGCAAATTCAATCCGATAGAGTCAATTTCTTTTTTGCAACTGCAAACGAATAATGCCAGTACGAATAATAATATTGAACAGCGATTTTTCATTATGCGAAGAGTTTATTTAGAAGGCGATAGGCGTCTTTTCCATCAAAGTATCATAAAAAGCATTGTACTGATCCACATAGTCTGGCGTGTCAGGATGAACGAACTTGTCACGCGGATAGGAATCCCACAGCGACGCAAGACGAGGATCCATGTCGGGGTGCGCGGTTATCAGAGCATCCGAAAATTCAGCCGCCTTGGCTATGATCTCAGGATAGCCCGCATTTTCCAAACCTCCAACATATTGCTCCTCAATGCCCGTTCCAACAAGTTTCTTCGCCACCGTAGGACAAAGCGGTTCATCAAATTGGTCGTTATAAATGGAATATACCAACCGCGTATCTTGGAACAACGGATTGTCTTTGTAACAAGTTTTGATAAACAACGGAACCATAGCGGTAATCCAACCGTGACAATGAATGATGTCGGGCGTCCATCCAAGTTTACGGACCGTCTCAATCACACCTTTGGCAAAGAAAATCATACGCTCGTCGTTGTCCGCAAAAAACTCGCCTTCGGGACTGCGATAAAGTTGTTTGCGCTTAAAATAGTCGTCACTATCAATGAAATATATCTGCATACGCACCACCTGCAAAGAAGCCACCTTGATAATCAACGGATGGTCGGAATTGTCCAGAATGATGTTTTGCCCCGACAGCCTGATCACCTCGTGCAACTGGTTTTTACGTTCGTTGACACAACCGAATTTAGGCATGAAGGTGCGAATCTCATTCTCTCGTTCCTGAATACCCTGCGGGAGGAATCTACAAACATTGGACACGTAACTCTCTGGAAGATAAGGAAATATCTCGGGAGCCACATACAAAATCCTCTTTTTAGCCATAACCTATAAATTTGTTTGCAAAAGTACAAAAAAATTTTTTATGATGATATTTTTAACAAAATGATTTCACTGATTTTTTCCAAAATTTCCCATTAATTCATTTATTGCATTTTCTAAAAAATAATTATTGTACCTTTGCCGCTTGAAAAAAACTTTTACTAATGAAGAAAATCATTGTCCTCCTTTGCCTGATTGCGCTGGCCGTTCTGCCAGTCGCAGCCCAAAAGCATTATGCTTATCAAACCATTGAAAACGACCCGTTCGGCACTAAAATTTACACCTTGAAAAACGGACTAAAAGTCTATATGTCTGTTTATAAAGATGTTCCTCGTATCCAAACTTACATCGCCGTACGCGTCGGCAGCAAAAACGACCCGGCTGAAACCACCGGCCTCGCCCATTACCTCGAACACCTCATGTTCAAAGGCACCTCCCGCATCGGAACCGCCGATTGGGACAAAGAACATCTTCTGCTTGAACAAATTGAAAAGGAATTCGAAATTTACCGAAATGAAACCGACCCGCAAAAACGTGCCGCCATCTATCACGTTATCGACAGCCTTTCATACGAGGCCAGCGGCTATGCCATTCCCAACGAATACGTCAAACTGATGAAGTTCATCGGCTCCACCGGAACTAATGCCTGGACCTCCAACGACAATACCGTCTATGTGGAAGACATTCCAGCCAACCAGCTCGACAACTGGGCACGCATTCAGGGCGAACGCTTCTCCGATCCCGTTATCCGTCTGTTTCACACCGAATTAGAAACCGTTTACGAAGAAAAGAACCGCTCGCTCACCAGCGACAGCCGTAAAGCAAGCGAAGCCATGCTCGCCACCCTCTACCCCTCCTACCCCTACGGCACACAAACCACTCTCGGGAATCCCGAACACCTTAAAAATCCCTCCATCACCAACATCCGCAACTTCGTCAGCACTTACTATGTACCTAACAATATGGCAATCATCCTCGCCGGCGACTTCAATCCCGACGAGGCCATAGCCACCATCGAAAAATATTTCGGCAAAATGGAGGCCAAACGCTTTCCTCAACTCGCCAAAATAGCCGAAGACGAAATGCGCCCTCTTCCCCAACGCACTGAGGTGAAAGTCGTAGGCCTCGAAGCCGAATTCGTCAACCTCGCCTTCCGCATCGGCAAACCCGCAAACGCCAAAGAGATTTATATGCTCAATATGCTGGATTACATCCTCAACAACGGCAAATGCGGCCTCATCGACCTCAATATCAACCAGAAACAACTTACCGCCGGCTGCTCCTCCTATCCGTACGTGCTCTGCGATAATTCCGCATTCATCCTCCACGGAAAATCTAAAAACGGCCAGTCGCTGGAAGAAGTGGAAAAACTTCTGTTAGAACAAATCAATAGGGTTTGTGAAGGCCAATTCGACGATGAACTGATGAGCGGCGCCATCAACAATATGCGACTCCAAGAAATGCAGCAATTAGAAAGCAATTCCTCGCGCGCTTCCAGATTACTCAACGCTTTCACCAACCAAGTCCCTTGGGATGAAGCCTGCAAATCCATCGACATATACTCCCAAATTACGAAAGAAGACCTGGTCGGATTCGCACAGAAATATTTCGCAAAAGCCGGCTACGCCGCAATCTATAAGGTCCAGGGCAAACCCGACGAAGTCCACCCCGTCGCCAAACCACCCATCACCCCAATCCAAGTTAACCGCGATGCGGAGTCAAAATATTTCCAAGAACTGAAAAAAGCCCCCGTCGCCAATATCGCTCCACAATTTCCCGAGTTCAACAAAGACATCCAAAAAGATAAACTCGACAAGAAAGGGAATGCTCCGATTTATTGTGTAAAAAACACTGAAAACCAAAAATTTAGTCTTTCAATCGTATTTGACGAAGGAGAGCTCACACGCAAAGGCCTCCCCATCGCCGCATCTTACGTCAAATACCTCGGCACCGACAAATACACCGCCGCAGAAGTCCAAAAAAAGTTCTACCAAATGGCCTGCAACTTCTACGTCAGCTGCAGCGACGACGAGACATCCATCGTCATCTCCGGCTTAAGCGAGAACTTTGAACCCGCCGTGGAGCTGGCACTGCAAGTGCTGAGCACCGGACAAGCCTCCCCAGAACTTTTCAAAGAACAAATCGAAAGCCGCATCAAGGCAATGGAAGATGCGAAAAAAAGTCAGGACAAAGTGCTTTCCGCTCTGCGCATTTTCTGCGAATACGGTCCCGATTTGGTAAATTACTCACTAAAACCCACCGAATTACGGAATCTTGAACCCACCTGCGTAAATAAAGAATTGCAGCATCTGCTGACCTGCATGCCCGAATTCCGCTACTACGGTCCAAGCTCCGCCAAACAGGTGAAAAAGTCACTCGCAAAACTCTACCCCCTGCCCGAACAATGCGCCGAAACCGCTGTCGCTGCCGAATTCGAAAACCAACCCGTCGTCGAAGACGTCGTCTATTTCGTCCCTTACGACGCCAAACAAGCCCGCCTCGTCACCTACTCCCGTGGCCCGCAATACGACCGCGAACTCCTGCCGATCGTGTTTATGTACAACCAATACTTCGGCGGTGGCATGAGCGCCATCGTATTTCAGGAAATGCGAGAAAAACGCTCGCTCGCCTACACCGCCCAGTCAAGCTACATAATCTCCGACAAACCAATGGATTACACATACAACTACTCCTTCATCGGCACTCAAAACGACAAGGTGATCGACGCATGGCTTGCCTTCAACGAACTCTTTAACGAAATGCCGGAATCCGAAACCGCCTTCGAACTCGCCAAAGCCAACGCCCTCACCAACATCGCCACCTCCCGCAAAACCAAAAACAAAATCCTGTCTGCTTTCATTAGCAACCGCCGACTCGGATTCAATTACGACCGTCAACAATTCATCTACGACAATCTGAAAAAACTCACTTTGAAAGACGTCATCGAATTCAACCAACATTACATCAAAAAACAGCCCAAAATCTATATGCTGCTCGCCCGCGAAAAGGATGTCGATTTCGATGCCATCGAGAAGAATTTCGGCCCCGTCAAAAAGCTGTCCCTGAAAGACATTTTCGGTTATTAGCCTTAATAAATCAAGTACGGGGAATGCTATTTCAATAGGAATGGCATTCCCCGTTTTATCTTGTATGCTAAATACTTACGGTCATAAACTTTTGAGAATGCCGGCCATTGTCATTTTGCGGACAGCCTCGTAAGACTAAAGATGATTTTGATAAAAAGGTGGGCGTGCCGGCGAGTTAGAGTCCAGTTAATCCGTCAATGGAAAGCGCCAACGCGGGTCAACAGCAAACTCCTACCTGCAAACTGCTAAGTTCCTTCGCCGTCGGGTGCTCCGCTTTACTCGCCTTCACGCTTGCCACAAAAAAAATAAGTGGCCAAGGAGTTTCTGTTAGTCGCTCTTTGGCCACAACTTTTTGTATAGAATCGCGTGCAGCTTGTGCTCGCAACGCCCCCTCTCGCATGCGGGAGCGTCCCTCTCGCTTTTTAGTCGCACTCAGAATCAGTGAAAAAACAGCAGCTACAATCCCACCATACCGCTTTCCCCATCACACTTACTGCCTACTGCTTATTGCTTACTGCTTACAATCCTAGTACGCTCTGGCGAACAGCACGCGCTGTTTCGACGGCTTGCCCGTCAAAATGCATTTGCCATCCTCCAACGGATTGTCAAACGGGATACAGCGAATGGTCGCTTTTGCCAACTCCTTAATCTTCTCTTCTGTTTCGGTCGTGCCGTCCCAGTGTGCATAAACAAAGCCTGATTCGTTGTCAAGAATGGAAACGAACTCATCCCACGTGTCAGCGCGACGAATGTTGGCATTGCGGAATTCCAATGAACGCTGGTAGAGGTTGTTCTGGATTTCGTCCAACAGTTTTTCAATCGTTTCATCCAACGTATCCAAAGCGTAATTGGCCTTTTCAAGCGTATCGCGACGAGCGATTTCCGCCTGATTGTTTTCCAAATCACGTGGTCCGATAGCGACGCGTACCGGAACACCTTTCACTTCGTATTCGTTGAATTTCCAACCTGAACGCTGAGAATCATCGTCGTCATATTTAACAGAAATGCCCTTGCTCTGCAATTTTTTCGTCAGAACCGCAACCTTTTCGGAAATAGCAGCCTTTTGTTCCTCATTTTTATAAATCGGAATAATGACCACCTGAATAGGAGCAAGTTTCGGAGGCAAAACCAGACCGTTGTCATCCGAATGCGTCATAATCAAAGCGCCAATCAAACGTGTGGAAACGCCCCATGAAGTTGCCCAAACGTATTCAAGATTATTGCTCTTGTTAAGGAATTGCACGTCAAAAGCTTTTGCGAAATTCTGTCCCAAGAAGTGGGAAGTACCCGCCTGCAGTGCTTTGCCGTCCTGCATCATAGCTTCAATACAATAGGTATCAATAGCTCCTGCGAAACGCTCGTTCGGAGATTTCACACCACGCACGACCGGCATTGCCATATAGTTTTCAGCAAAGTCGGCATACACGTTCAACATTTTAGCGGTTTCTTCGCGTGCCTCCTGCTCTGTAGCATGTGCGGTATGACCTTCCTGCCACAAAAATTCGGCGGTACGGAGGAACAAACGAGTACGCATTTCCCAGCGCACTACATTCGCCCACTGGTTGCACAACAACGGCAGGTCGCGATATGACTGAATCCAGTTCTTATAGGTACTCCAAATAATCGTTTCCGATGTCGGGCGGACGATGAGCTCTTCTTCCAACTTAGCTTCAGGATCAACAACTACGCCAGAGCCATTCGGATCGTTTTTCAAACGATAGTGCGTAATGACAGCACACTCCTTGGCGAAACCTTCCACATGGTCGGCTTCACGGCTCAAAAATGATTTCGGAATGAAAAGCGGGAAATATGCATTAACATGTCCTGTATCCTTGAACATCTTGTCCAAAGCGTCATGCATTTTTTCCCAAATAGCATAACCGTATGGTTTAATCACCATACAACCTCTTACTGCCGAATTTTCAGCCAAATCAGCCTTCTTTACAATGTCATTGTACCATTGCGAATAATTTTCCGCACGAGTCGTGAAATTTTTTGCCATTTTTTTCCTTTCTATTTGAACTTTTTAGTATTTTTGTCGTCTGAATAATTAAGTTTGCAAAAATACAAAAATATTATAAATCAGGTGCAAACAGAAAGGAGATTAAGTTATGAAAAAGTCAGTTTATCTATGCATCCTTGCCCTCGTTGTAGTGGTAACTTCCTGTAAATTAGAGTCATTGTCATATTACGATGACATTTACAGCAACTCCACCGATGCACAATACAGGAGCACGCCGAGACCCACAAACAACAATACGCCGGCTGCCTCACCTTATTCAAACAGTGCAGCAAATCCATCAAATGTTTCCAATAATGGCACGAATTCCGACAACGGAACCGTAACTTATTATTATGACGAAGAAACTGGGCTCTATTACGACCCCAATAGCAATACATATTACAACCCCAATACGGGCGAATATTATGAAGGGAAGAGCACCAGTACTTCTAATGCCAATTATACTACCACAACGACCAGTGAAGGCGGGAATACGTACATCACGAACAATTACTACTACGATGACGACGACTACTACGATTACTACTACACCTCACGCATTCGTCGCTTCCACAGCTGCTGCGACTATGGCTGGAGTTACTACGATCCCTATTTTACCAACCACTATTGGTACAGCCACGACCCCGCATGCTGGGGTGTAAGTATCTATTTGGGATACAGCTGGTGGTGGCCGACCTACTACTATCGTCCGTACTACTATGATTATGGGTATTATCACTACGGATTCAACTATGGTTGGGGCTGGAGCTGCCATCATCCGTACAATCCGCATCACCATGGCTGGTACTACGATCCTTACTTCGGACATAGTTACGGACATGGATACAATCATGGATACAATCATGGTTACAATCACGGTTACAATCACGGTTACTACGATGGCTTCTATGCAGGTCTTAACGCCGGTTACTACCACAACAACTACGACCACAACGGTTCTTTCTATCTTGGACACAGAGAAAGCGTTTCTGCCACCAACACTGGCAATTCCGGCCGTGGCAGTCGCCCCAACGGCTATGGCAACGACGATGAACCGAACCTGGCTGCTCCGCGCACCGGCGGTATGAGTTCAACTCGCACCACCACTCCTGCCAGCTTCAACGAACGTTACTCCGACCTTGCCGCCAACGGCACCGCTTCTTCCTCAACTTCTTCAGCAAGCAGTCGCGTGAATAACAGCAGCACAAACAAAGTTCCTGTCAGTGCAGATGACAACAACCGCGTAAACACTAACACCAACAAGACGCCTGCTACTCCTGCGAACAACGCCACCAACAAGACGCCCGCCACTCCTGCGAACAACGCCACCAACAAGACGCCCGCCACACCTGCGAACACCGCCACCAACAAGACGCCTGCCTCTC